>MFLP01000023.1:31220-31927 GCA_001781555.1 Candidatus Kaiserbacteria bacterium RIFCSPHIGHO2_12_FULL_53_13 | reverse complement strand
CGCTCTCCGAGGCACTGCGCATCACGAGCAGCGGGAATGTGGGCGTGGGGACGACAACGCCTGCGGCAAACTTGGTCCTCAATGGTACGACAGGACAGAATTTGTTCCAGATCGCCACAAGTACGAATCAGAGTATTCTCGTCGTCGACCAGAATGGCAAAGTGGGGATTGGCAAGGCACCCCAATCACCGTTCGAAGTGATGAATACGACCGGCTCCGACTCGCTCGGCGGCCTCGTCGTTTCGAGAAATGGCAGCCCGTCGCAATACCTCACCATCAATGAACGCGGGGGTTCGGCCCACTGGATAGGAGGTCTTGGTTCGAAGGGCTTCTACTTCACCAATCAAGACACGAGTGCGACTGTGCCCGCTTTCGAATTCGATGTGAACGGAGCGACAGATACGGAAGGCGGGACCCGCGCGCTCGTCATCATGAATTCGGGCAATATCGGCATAGGAACTACGACGCCGACAGGAGCATTGATGGTAAGGGGAGGCAGCGGGGCTGGCGGATATGTCAGACTGGAGTCATCAAACAATTGGGGTCAGGTTTATGGTTATGACAACACATCCGCTAGTGCATGGGTATTGGGTAGCAATGCGTCAGCTCTTACTTTTGGTTCCGTACAATCTCTGCCGCTGGCATTTCATACCAACAACTCTGAAAGGGTTCGCATTGATACTTCCGGCAATGTCGGCATCGGGACC
>MFLP01000023.1:28190-31164 GCA_001781555.1 Candidatus Kaiserbacteria bacterium RIFCSPHIGHO2_12_FULL_53_13 | reverse complement strand
GGCGCTCTCCGGCTCCAGCAATGTGCCTACCTACTTCACGAGCCGTAGTGACACGGCTGGTGCCTCGAACTTAACTATCGCCACCAACCGCTCCCCCCAGTTAGGCACTTTTGCCTCCTCGACCATACCATCAGTGAGCGTGTTCCTCACCTCTGCTTCTGGAAGCGGAACGTCGGGAACGGGATACATTGCATTTAATACGACCAACACTGCCGACGGTTCCACGCTCCCGAGCGAAGCAATGCGAATTACCGGCTCCGGCAACGTCGGCATCGGGACCGCGAGCCCGAACTTCAAGCTCGAGGTACAGGGCACCGCCTCCTCCACCGACTTGTACGTCGAGGGGCACTTCCTCGGCCAGCGCGGCTCGGCATCGACGACCATCGCATTCGGTGCGAGCGCAGGGCTTGCCGTCACGAGCGCGACGAACGGCGTGTTCATCGGTAACGGCGCGGCGACGACCATCACCACCGGCGCGAACAACATCGCCATCGGCAGGGATGCGCTCGGCTCGGCAAATGCCGTCACGCACGAGAACATCGCCATCGGCACGAACGCGTTGCAACTCCTTTCTGGAACGGGCGCATACAACACGGCGATCGGCTATACCGCAGGCGCAGCCGTAACTGATGGTCAACAAAATGTATTGATAGGGTACGCGGCTGGCGCGTTGGTTTCCACCGGCATCGGCAATGTACTTATCAACGTCGATTCCGATATTCAGACGGGCAGCAATAACACACTCATTGGACTTTATGCGGGCAGAGGTCACGATACCAGCGACTCCGGTAATATCGCCCTCGGAGCTTATGCCGGTAAATATGATACCGGCTCCGACTCCTTCTACGTCAACAACGTCGACCAGACCAACTCCGCGACCGAAAAGACCTCCTCGCTCCTCTACGGCACCTTCTCCGGCACGGCCGGTTCGCTCACCGGTCAGAAGTTAGTGGTCAACGGCAATCTCGGTATCGGGACGACTTCGCCGTATTCGCTCCTCTCCATCTCCAACAACCTCAACACTCCCGCCAACACCCCGCTCTTTACCATCGCCTCGACCACCGGCGGCACTTCGACCTCGACCCTCCTGACGGTCTTGGCGAGCGGCAACGTCGGCATCGGCACCGCGAGCCCTTCAACAAGACTGAATGTGTCGGGTGACGTCTACATCCAATCCGGCGGCTTGGGAATAAACGTGGCACCGGCTGCCAATCAGGCGATCGTTACCAACCGGATCCTTACCGGCAACGTTGATTCCTACGGACTGCAGGTCAATGTGGCAGGAGCTTCAGACGTCACCACTTCTCTGCAAGGGGTCTATTCCAAAGTCACGTCCGCCACAGCCGCATACACATTGGCAAACGCGTACGCCTTCCATGCGGTGGCACCCGGAGTTGGTGCTGGCTCGGCAATCACCACGGCGTACGGTCTCTATATTGACCAGCAGAAGCAGACCGGTGTGGGGACTGGCTACGGCATTTACCAGTCAGCATCAGCTGATACGAACTATTTCGCAGGCAACGTCGGCATCGGGACGACGACGCCGAACCAACTTCTCACCCTGTACTCCGCCACCACGCCGTCCTTAAACTTCTCCGCCGCGGCTTCGGGCCAGTGGACCATGGGCATCGACACTGCCGACGGATACAAGTTCAAGATAGCGTCTTCTACGGCAGTGGGTACAAGTCCGCGGTTCACTATCGACGGGAGCGGGAACGTCGGCATCGGAACAGAGAGCCCGCAGGCGAAGCTGGAAGTCGTCGGCAACACCGGTCTCATCGTGCGAAGCGCCGACTTCGGTTTCGATTCCGTTCAGATAAAACCGTACGCGCTCAATCACTGGTATAACGAGATTTTGACCGGGGTTGGCGGGACAAGCGAAGACCTTGTCATTATGCCGTCAAGTGGCCTCCTCGGCGTCGGCACCACGACACCCTTCTGGGCGCTCACCGTCGCATCGTCCACCGGTCCCCAGTTGGCACTCGTGGACACTACTACCACCAGCAATGCATGGACGCTCCGTAGTACCGGCAACACTCTCTATATTGCCACCTCGACCGCCGCTGCCACTTCCACGACTCCTGCTCTTACTATCAACCCGAATGGTTTGGTGGGAATCGGCATTGCGAATCCGGCATATAAGCTGGATGTAAAGGGCGCGGGTAATTTCACGAGCACCATCAATTCTCTGTTTACCGGTTCAACCGCTGTCCCTAATATCGCGGGAACAGGCAATTTCCGCATCACCGTTGATAGTACGGAATCGCTCGATTTAAATTCCACGCGCTTGAGGATAAACGGTATTTACTTAAATAGCGGAACTGAAGCCGTAAAGCTGACGGAATCCGGCGGGAACGCCACATTGTCTGCGACAGGAAATATACTCCTATCACCGGGCGGCCTCGTCGGAGTAGGCACCACGACACCCTTCTGGGCGCTCACCGTCGCATCGTCCACCGGCCCTCAGTTGGCACTCGTGGACACTACTACCACCAGCAATGCATGGACGCTCCGTAGTACCGGCAACTCACTCTACATCGCCACTTCAACCGCACTCGCAACCTCGACCTCCGCGGCGCTCTCCATCAATCCCAACGGCGCTGTATCGCTCGCGAATACGCTCACTATCGGGGGCACGGGCACCACCACTATCGCCGGCTTCTTAGACGTCAACGGTACGAGCGGCACCTCGACCGTCGCAAGTAATTTGTGGGTGAAAGGGACATTGCGCACCGGCACCGGCTCAATGTATATGAATGATACCGGCATCAGTTCTTCCGACGGCAATCTCGTCCTAAGCCGGAACGGCAATTCCTGGCTGAACGGCGGGAATCTCAGCACAGGAACGACGACGCTTGCGGCATCGTTCGGCGTGCAGGCGGCGACGAATGTGACGCCCTTCGTCGTCGCGTCCTCGACCGGCGCGACGCTCCTCTCGGTGAACGCCGATGGCTCCCTGGACGCCAAGCTGAAG
>MFLP01000023.1:22140-28151 GCA_001781555.1 Candidatus Kaiserbacteria bacterium RIFCSPHIGHO2_12_FULL_53_13 | reverse complement strand
CAAGACGAACCAAGAGATCGGCACGCCCGCCGTAGCGAGTACCACCAGTTCAACCTACGTCTCCGCTGCTGTCCTCGACACCACACACTTTGTGGTCGCCTATAGGGGCGGTAACACCTTTGTCGAGGCCGTCGTCGGCACGGTCTCGAATACGACCATCACTTTCGGCACTCCCGTCGCTCTGAATGCCGTTGCTTCCTCTTACGTCTCTGTCGCCGCCCTCGACTCGACTCATTTCGTCGTCGCGTACCAGAATAATTCCACTAATTTCGCCAATGCCGTCGTCTCGACAGTCTCGGGCACCACCATCACCGCTGGCACACCCACCGCTCTGAATGCCGTCGGATCCCCCCACACCTCCGTCGCCGCCCTCGACTCCACACACTTCGCGGTGGGATATCGGAACAGTTCTACTACCTTTGTCAACGCCGTCGTTTCTACCGTCTCCGCCGGCACTACCATCACTCCTGGTACTTCCGTCGCACTCAACGACAGCGACTCTATCCAGACCTCCACAGCCGCCCTCGACTCCACACACTTCGTAGTGGGATACCGGAATGACAGCACGACCTTCATTAACGCCGTCGTTTCTACCGTCTCCGCCGGCACTACCATCACTCCCGGAACGTTCACAGCTCTCAACAGCGACGCCTCCGACTACATTTCCGCCGCCGCCCTCGACTCCACACACTTCGCGGTGGGGTATCGAAATACTAGTACGACTTTCGCCAGCGCCGTGGTCTCTTCCGTTTCCGGCACGACCATCACCGCCGGCACCCCTGTCGCTCTCAATGCCGTCAACTCTACGTATACCTCCACAGCCGCCCTCGACTCCACCCATTTCGCGGTGGTGTATAACGGAAGTTCGGGCTTCGCCAATGCTATCGTTTCTTCCGTTTCCGGCACGACCATCACTGCCGGAACGGCGGCTGTTCTCAATGCCGTTGCCTCTACCTATATCTCCGCTGTCGCCCTCAACTCCACCCATTTCGCGGTGGGGTATCGGAATGGCAGCACGACCTACGCCAATACCCTTGTGGCTAAATCCTCAACCACTAATGTACTCGGCATGGCCACGGGGGCTGCGAGCGCGGGCGGTACGGTAACGATAGCCACCAACGGCATCGTCTCCGGCCTCTCCGGCTTCACCGCCGGCTCCACGTATTACTTCAGCGGCGCGAGCGGGCTCTCGACCACCTCATCGAGCTACAAAGTCGGCCTCGCGCTCTCTGCTTCCTCTCTGCTTCTCAATTCCGGGGACGGGGCGGGGACCGACCAGTTCTTCGGCGATATGATATTCTCCAACAATTTCCGCATCACGGAGAGTCAGGTCTCACCACAGGCGCTCATCTTCAAGAACCAGCTGAACCACCAGATATTGTCGCTCGATGAAAGGGGCGACCTTACACTCCCCGGCGTCCTCACCGCCGCGCGCTTCCAGACCGCCGGGTCGGCGTTCACGATCGCGGAAAGCGGCAACGTCGGCATCGGCACGGAAAACCCATCCGCTAAGCTGACCATAAATGGAACGGACATGGCGTCTTCCACGTTCGCCGCGCTCGATATGTCCGGCAAAACTTCGTTCGTCGTCTCCGGCGAAGGGAATATTGGGATAGGAACATCTACGCCTGCCGCCAGATTGGATGTCACAGGCACATTCGGCTCCCCAAATGACCTCTTTAGCGTTTCCTCCACGACCGCCGCGGGTACGCTATCGAGCCTATTCAAGATACAGAGCAACGGGAACGTCGGCATCGGCACCACCAGTCCCGACATGCTCCTCTCTGTCGGGAATGCGGAATTTGCGGGGAGCGTCGCACACTTCGAGAACTCGTCCGGCTCATGCTATATCGATCCGAGCACGAGCGGGCTTTCATGCTCCTCCGACCTCCGGCTCAAGGCGAACATCAATCCAGTCGCCGCATCGTCGGGTCTTGTGGCGGTGATGCAGTTGAACCCGGTGACTTACAATTGGAACAAAGAGGCCACAAGTTCCCCGACGCACACAGGCCTCATCGCGCAGGAAGTCCGGGAGGTGTACCCCGACCTCGTTTCGGAAGCACCCGACGGCTACCTCACGCTCAACTATGCAGGGCTCACACCGTACCTCGTCAAAGCGATACAGGAACAGCAGGCGCAGATAGATGCCTTGATGTCGGCCTCGAGCACGAGCGCGACCTCGACATCATCGTGGACGCCGGATTCCATCACCGCATTCATTCTGGACATGCTCAAGTCCCTGGGTATCGTCATCGAACAGGGAATCGCGCACTTCACCGACCTCTTCGCCACGCACCTCGTCGCGACCAACCTTACCGTCGGCTCCGCCGAGCATCCGACTGGCATTACTATGTACGATAGAGCGACCAACGCACCGTATTGCTTCGCGATAGAGAACGGCGTTGCGACGACGACTCCGGGCGCGTGCGCGGACGTAGTCAGTGGACAGTCTACGGTTAACATCTCACAGATCACAGATAACAGTAATGCGAGCTCGTCTCCTTCTACTGCCGACAGCCAACCGTCAACGGCAAGCTCTGTCCCTATCATCTCTATCAACGGCAACAACCCCGCTAATCTCACGGTCGGCGACGTATATGGCGACCTGGGCGCCATCATCACGGGCCCGACCACGGAAGACACCAACCTCGGCATCCACACGTTCCTCAATGGCGTGGAGATGCAGTTGATCCAGCTCGACACCTCGGTCGCCGGCACGCACGTCATTGATTATGTGGTGACCAACGCCGCCGGCACCGCGACCTCGACCCGCACCGTCATCGTGGCCGATCCGTTCTCCTCGCAGACGGCGACGAGCACTGACACGACGACCTCAACCACGGACACGACCTCGATCACGACTACCGATACGACCACGGCGACAAGCACCGATACAAGCACCGCCACCTCTACCACCCCGTAATAGAATTTCAGTTCGTCAACTTGAGCAAGGTCGGACCTTGCTCAAGGCCTTGCTCAAGGGCATTACTCATCTTTTCCTGTTCACCGAGGTTCTTCGTGGTCTACGCATTCTCAGTCTTGGTTCTTAAGCCAATCTTCCATACTAGTTTCAAAATCCGTCGGTCGCTCAACATACTCGAGAGCGACTTCCTTGCTGATGATCGCACCTTCAGGCCGCGTCCCTATCGCGTAATCGACATAACTAGAGTACGGGTATCTCATGAGATATTGCTTCGCCTCCCTTCTGTCTTTGATCCCGGATTCTTTCCATGTCGGCTCAATGAGTTTAACCGGGTTAAGATGAATGTATGAAAACAGGTATTTGAAGTACCGATCAGTATCGGCGTGCGACGCCTTGAATTTCCCTTGCATAAGGGTGCCCACTCGATCATATTTTGTGTTGAAGTACATGGTGTACGCAGTCATAAGTTTTTGCATGAAGAGGCTGATATTCCCCTCGGTCTTTTCCCGCACGAGCAGGTGAAAATGATTGGGCATGAGGCAATAGGCGAGTATGTCGACGAGAGTATCACCGCGATCAATTGCCAACGTCCGTTTGAGCAAGGTCGGACCTTGCTCACCTCGGCGCAGATTCTCCAGTCTGACAGGTTCGGTACCATTTCCTACATACAAAAGAGCAGTGAATCGTTCGTAGTCGCTCCGTGCGCTGAAAATTTTCCGCTTGTCGGTGCCACGGTTGTAAAGATGATACGTTTCGTTCTGAGCGAAATTGATTCGATTTCCCATTGCGACAGTATATCGTATCTGAGCAAGGTCCGACCTTGCTCATCGCCGACCTTGCTCATCGCAGGAATAAGATTTGATTTCTCCACAGTCGCCCTTCGGACCAGTGTGATATAGTCGGTGATATGGCGAAAATCGCGATTAACGGGTTCGGGAGGATCGGGCGATGTTTCTTCCGCGCAGCCCACGGAAACAAGGAGCTTGAGATCGTCGCGGTCAACGACTTGGCTCCCGCAGACAATCTCGCATACCTCCTCAAATACGATACGGTTTACGGAAGATTCAGTGGACAGGTGACAGTGGACAGTGGACAGTTGGTCGTAGACGGAAAAAAGATTCCGGTGCTTGCGGAGCGCGATCCTTCGAAACTGCCGTGGCGCGACATGAGCGTTGACATCGTGGTTGAATCTACGGGGCTCTTCACGAGCGCGGACAAGGCGCGCGCGCACCTCGACGCGGGCGCGAAACGCGTAGTGATATCGGCACCCGCGAAAGGCGACGGCGTTGCGACCGTGATGATAGGCGTCAATGAAGAAGCGTTCGGCTCGAGTGCCATCACCTCGAATGCATCGTGCACCACCAACGCGGTCGCGCCCTTGATCGGGATTCTGAATGAAGCAATCGGCATCGAGCGCGCACTTCTGAACACGACACATGCATATACGACCTCGCAGGGAATAGTCGATGGCACTGCGCCGGACGATTTTCGGCGCGGGCGCGCCGGAGCCGTGAATCTGGGGCCGTCGTCAACCGGCGCCGCAAAAGCCACAGCGCTCGTGTACCCGGCTTTCAAAGGCAAATTCGACGGCATCGCGGTGCGCGTGCCCGTTCCTTCCGGCTCGATAGCCGATGTCACGTTCGTTTCTAAACGCCCGACCTCGGTGGAGGAGGTCAACGATTGTCTCCGCAAGGCGGCGCTCACGGATAGGTGGAAACGCGTATTCGCCGTCACGGATGAGCCGCTCGTATCCTCGGACATTCTCGGGCTTCCGTACGGTTCCATCGCGGACCTATCGATGACGCGCGTTGCGGACGGCACGCTCGTCAAGGTGCTCGCGTGGTACGACAACGAAATGGGATACGCGCATACGCTAGTGCAGCACGTCGCAAAAGTTGCTGAACTTTTGCGACAGGTATGAAGATCTATTTCGCATCTGACCACGGGGGATTTGAACTGAAGAACGAACTCATTGCGTTCGTGCGCACGCTCGGCTACGACGCGGAAGATTGCGGCGCATTCGAAAATGATCCCGCCGACGATTATCCGGAGATCATCGCGTGCGCGGCACGCAAGCTCTCGGAGGATTCCCTCGCGGGGCGCGACAGCCGCGCGATCATCACGGGCGCGTCTGGGCAAGGGGAAGCGATGACCGCGAACCGTTTCAAGGGCGTGCGCTGTGCGGTCTACTACGGCCCCGCCGGACGCGAGCAGAAAGACATGAGCGGCAAACAACTTGATATGATAAGTTCGACCCGCGAGCACAATAATGCGAACGCACTCTCCCTCGGCGGACGCTTCCTCTCGCTCGACGAAGCGAAGCAGGTGGTCAAAAAATGGCTTGAAACGGGCTTTCCCGGGGAGAAGCGGCACGCGCGGCGAATAAAGAAGATAGACGAAGTTTAAAATTACAAATGTTAAATTCCAGATTTTTAAATAATATCCAAATGTTCTAATGTTTTAAAATTGATACGTTGATATTTAATTTGAAATCAAAAATTAAAAATTGCACATCATTTTTTCCATGATTGAGATCATTCCAACGTGCGTGCCGATGAGAGACATAGATGTGGCCGTGTGCGTCTCGTCTATTCGCGGATTTTCTTCCAAAATCCATATAGACATTGATGACGGCGTTTTTGCTCCCGTATTTACATGGCCATATACGAAACCGGGAAAGTGGGGGGAATTTATTTTGCCGGAAATGGACGGTATGGAGTCAGAAATTCACTTGATGGTGGCAAATTCACGTGAGGTAGGCATTCAATTTGCCCGCTCCGGCGCAAAGCGTGTAATTGGACACGTCGAGACATTCGACACGCCAGAAGATGTGCAGAGAACATTTGATGCGTGGCTCGAAAATGGCGCGCAAGAAGTCGGGCTTGGGATCCTTTTGGCGACGCCGCTTGAATCGCTCAGGTCATTCATATTATCGTGCGACGTTGTCCACATGATGTCGATAGCGACAATAGGGACGCAAGGAATTGCTTATGACAAAAGCGCGCCGACACGTATCGCCGAACTGCACGCGCAGTATCCGGACCTTCTTATAAGCGTGGATGGAGGAGTTGCAGAATCTAATATTGCC
>MFLP01000023.1:0-22096 GCA_001781555.1 Candidatus Kaiserbacteria bacterium RIFCSPHIGHO2_12_FULL_53_13 | reverse complement strand
GCGCGCCGCTTTGGCGTAGGTTCCGCTCTGACAAAAAGCGATGATCCCGCAGCAGCATATAACCGGCTCAAGATACTCGCGGAATCTGCAATACTCTAGTAAAGTGTGTGGCATATGTCCGCGATCCTGCTCATCCATGGCCCGAATTTGAACCGTCTCGGCGCGCGCGATAACAAGCATTATGGCGAGAGGTCTCTCTCGGATATCGAGGCAGGCGTGCGGGAATCCGCGAAGAAACTAGGCTACGACATAAAAACATTCCAATCGAATCATGAAGGCGCGCTCATAGATTTTCTTCAGAAAGAGGCCCCGAAGGCATCGGGCATCATCATAAATCCGGGCGCCTTAACGCATTACAGCTATGCGCTCCACGACGCCCTCGTCGATTCCAGGCTGCCCTGTGTCGAGGTGCATCTTTCCGACATCGGATCGCGCGAACCGTGGAGGCGCAACTCTGTGACCGCCCCGGCTTGCATCTCACAGATCTCAGGGAAAAAGGAATCCGGCTATTTGGAGGCCGTGGAAATCCTGCACAAACATCTTGTGAAGTGAACAGCTATGGCTATCTCCGCTTTGACTAAGCTCACGGCCGTTATCGGTAATCCCGTCAGGCACAGCTTGAGCCCGTTCCTGCACAATGAAATATATGCGCGCGAAAAGATCGACGCGGTGATGCTCGCCTTCGAGAATGCGGATATATCACAAATGGTCGGAGCGATCCGCGCTTTGCCTATCCACCTCACGGCTGTCACTTTGCCGCACAAGCAGAGCATACTTCCACTGCTCGATGAGGTTGACGCAACGGCGCGAGAGATCGGCTCGGTCAACACCGTGCTCAATATCGAGGGCAAGCTCAAAGGATTCAACACTGATGTGGTGGGAATTGCGGCAGCTCTTTCGGACGTGGAACTTCGCGACAAGAACGTGCTGATACTCGGTGCGGGCGGCGCCGCGCGCGCGGTCGCATATCATCTTAAAAAAAGCGCCGCGCGCATCCATGTCTGCGACCGCACCGCCGACAAAGCAAGATCGCTTGTCGAAAGTTTCGGCGGCACTGCTCTCAAAGAGGACGAACTAGGAAGCGTTCCTTTTGATTGTATTGTTAATGCAACGCCGGTAGGCATGTCACCGAATTCGGGCACATCTCCCGCGCCGAAGGAAATCATCCGTCCGGGTGCATCGGTGTTTGATCTGGTTTATACTCCGCTTGAGACAACGCTTATGAAAGATGCAGTATCTAGAGGAGCGAGGGCGATCTCCGGGCTTACAATGTTTCTCGCACAAGCATTTGAGCAGGAGCGCCTGTGGCTTGGTAAAGATGTAGGAAACGAGTTATATACGCAGTTCCTGAAAATGGAACTAAACAATGAACAATCTAAAAAAACAATATGAATGTAACCATAATAAAGAAAATACCTACAGTCGAAGAGATCATACGGCGCCATCCGCTTTCCTCTCGCGGGGAGAAAAATGTCGCGCGAGACCGTAAGGAGATATGCGACATTCTTTCCGGTCGCGACCAGCGGCTGCTATTTATTATCGGACCTTGTTCCGCATGGCCAACTCCGGCGGTCCTTGAGTATGCCGAGCGCCTCAAGAAACTCTCGGATGAACTCAAGGACAAATTGAAGATAGTAATGCGCGTATACATTCAGAAGCCGCGCACCATCAAAGGATGGATGGGTCCGGTAAATCAGCCTGACCCGCATAAGCCGCCTGACATCGGCGCCGGAATAGAGTATTGCCGGGAACTCATGGTGAAGATCGTAGAGATGGGCCTCCCGATAGCAGACGAGGCGCTTTTCACGCACAACTCGAAAGGTTTCGCGGAACTGCTTTCGTGGATAGCTATCGGGGCGCGCAGTGTCGAGGACCAGGAACATCGTATTTTTGCATCCGGTCTCAAATGTCCGGTTGGAATGAAAAACAGCACTTCCGGCTCGATAGAAGTGGCGATAAACGGCATTGTTTCCGCGCAGCACAAGCATCATGCCGTGATAGACGGCTACCAGGTGGAGACGCATGGAAATCCGTATGCGCATTTGGTTCTGCGCGGCGGCGCCTCTGGTCCAAATTACGGCGTTGAACATGTGCACAAGGCAAAAGCTCTGTTCGAAAAACACAAAATAAAAAACCCCGCGATAATCGTAGACGCGAGCCATGATAACTGCATCGTAAATGGCGTGAAAGACTGCACGATCCAGCCGGTTGTCGTGAAAGAAGTATTGGCCACCATGAAAGTGCACGACGACTGCCGCCATCTGGTGAAGGGCTTTATGGTAGAAAGTTTTATCAAAGAAGGAAATCAAAACGTGGATAAAGTCACCTCGGAGACCGTCGATAAGGGGGGCTTGTCCATCACTGACCCCTGTCTTGGGTGGGAAGCAACAGAGGAAATGCTCCGCTATGTCGCACATGAACACTAGGACTCATGTTAAGACGATATGGGCTGGAGCTCGAAAGAGTGAGAAGTATCCGCTCGTGATAGGCTCCGGGCTTCAAAAGGAACTCCTGGCAGTCGTGAGGCGCGAGGGGCGCGAGCGCCGCTTGGCCATTATTACCGATAACCATGTGGGAAAAATATGGGGTCAGGACCTTTTGAAGAGTCT
Source organism: Candidatus Kaiserbacteria bacterium RIFCSPHIGHO2_12_FULL_53_13 (assembly GCA_001781555.1). GTDB lineage: Bacteria > Patescibacteriota > Minisyncoccia > Phycocordibacterales > UBA2100 > UBA10103. The sequence goes on along the minus strand of MFLP01000023.1, from coordinate 19,487 downwards.
CAGGAGATCGGGACTGCCGGTTGAACTCATTCATTTCCCGCAGGGAGAGGGACACAAGAATCAAAAGACGGTCACCGCTCTCCAACACGAGCTCCTAAAACGGAGATTCGGGCGCGATACTCTTATAATCGCATTGGGCGGAGGAGTCGTGGGGGATGTGGCGGGATTTGTCGCGGCGACATATTTGCGCGGCGTTCCATATGTGAATGTCCCGACCACTCTTTTGGCCATGGTTGATAGTTCCATAGGAGGGAAGGTCGGCATTGATACTCCGTACGGCAAAAACACCGTTGGCGCTTTCTGGCAGCCCCGCGCGGTCGTCATGGATCTTCGGTATCTTAGAGGGATGCCGCGCCGTGCCATCGTGAACGGTCTTATGGAAGCGGTAAAAACCTCTCTGACTTCTGATGGAAAAGGATTTCCGCTTGCCCTTAAACTTGATCTCGACCAGCCGTTGAGGACTGCCGGTGTACTTCTGCGGATAATCCATTCTTCGGCAAGAATTAAAACCGGAGTTACGGAACGGGATGTGCGCGAGGAGAACGAGCGACGCTTGCTCAATTTCGGGCACACCATAGGGCACGCTCTCGAATTACTCTCCGGATACCGCTTGCCTCATGGGTACGCGGTGGGCTATGGAATGCTCGTGGAGTCAAAGATATCGGAGTTGCTTGGCGTGCTTTCCCCTCTTGAATTCCGAGAGGTCCGCAACACGCTCGCAAAATTCGGTATCTCTACCGCAGCGCTCCGTCGGTACCCGGTAAACAAAATTTTAGAGGCTACGAAGAGGGATAAGAAGACGCGCGCCGGCGTATCGCATTACGTATTGCTCCAATCTATCGGCAGTGTCTACAAAAAAGCCGGGCAGTTCGCCCATCCGGTCCCGGACGCTGTTGTGAGGAAAGCGCTCGTTTCGCTCGTGTCGTAATTGTCCCCATCCCGCCCTGGCTTCATTGTGTATAATGGGCCGATGGAACTAACGGATGCCGAAGTGCGAGCGCTTGAATCGCACGCGAACGATATCCGGAAGACTATTATTGAAATGCTCGCGGCCGCCAAAAGCGGGCATACGTCGGGGCCGCTTGGAATGGCGGACATTTTCGCCGCGCTCTATTTTCACGTATTGAAACACGATCCGAAAAATCCGGATTGGCCGGAGCGCGACCGGCTTATGCTCTCCAACGGTCACATCACGCCCGTGCGCTACGCCGCGATGGCACATGCCGGGTACTTCCCGGTTGAGGAGTGTCTCACGTTGCGGAAATTCGGTTCGCGCTTGCAGGGACATCCCGAGCGCGAGCGCTTGCCAGGACTCGAGACGACATCTGGCCCTCTCGGAAGCGGCCTTTCGCAGGCGGCCGGCTATGCCTACGCGGCGCGAATGGACGGCAAGACGTTCCGCGTCTTTTGCGCCATGTCCGACGGCGAGCAGGAAGAAGGGAATACATGGGAGGCCGCGATGTTCGCGGCGAAATACCGGCTCACTAATCTCACTGGGATAATGGACAGGAATAACATTCAGATAGACGGAAACACGGAAGATGTGATGCCGCTTGAGCCGATGGGCGACAAATACAGGGCTTTCAATTGGCACGTGATAGAGATCGACGGTCACAACATTCCGCAATTCATTGCCGCGTGCGACGAGTCGAAGTCAATCCGGGAAAAACCGACGCTCATACTCGCGCATACGACGCCCGGAAAAGGCATTCCGCAGATAGAAAATGACTATCGATGGCACGGGGCTCCGCCTGGCAAGGGTCCGACCGATAAGATACCGGCAGACAAGCAGAGAGACGTATTCCTGGAAGAGCTGAAAAAAGCCGTATGATAAACCCCGACGCAAAACTTGCAGCGAATATCTTCGACAAGCCCGACATGGCGCCGACACGCGACGGATTCGGCAAAGGTTCCGTCGAAGCGGGGGAGTCGGACGACCGCGTCGTCGTTCTAACCGCCGACCTCGCGGAATCGACCCGCGCCGATTCTTTTCAGAAAACATTCCCCGAACGGTTCATCCAGGTCGGCGTTGCCGAGCAAAATCTCGCGACCGTCGGCGCGGGAATGGCGAATTACGGGAAGATACCGTTCATAACCTCTTATGCGACGTTCTCTCCCGGCAGGAACTGGGAGCAGATACGCACGACGATCGCCATCAACAACGTGCCAGTGAAAGTCTGCGGCATGCATGCAGGCCTTCTTACGGGGCCGGACGGCGCGACACATCAGGCGCTTGAAGACATAGCTCTCATGCGCGTCCTTCCGCATTTTCTCGTCATCTCGCCGTGCGATGCGGAAGAGGGAAGGAAAGCTACCGTCGCGGCAGCAAAAACAGGGACGCCGGTGTATCTGCGTTTTGCGCGCGACAAAACGCCTGTCATGACCACGCCGGAGACGCCGTTTACGATAGGAAAAGCGATCGTCATGTGGAAAAGCGAGAAACCCAAAGTCGCCATATTTGCGACCGGCCCGCTTCTTCACAACGCACTTCTGACTGCGCGCGAGCTTGAGGGGCAGGGCATAAATACGACCGTGACGAATGTGCACACCATAAAACCGCTTGATGAAGAAACGATAGTTGCGCTCGCGCGCGATGCCGGAGCGGCGGTTTCAGTCGAAGAACACCAGATCAACGGAGGTCTGGGAGGCGCTATTGCGGAACTACTCGCAAAAAAATGCCCGACACCGATGGAATTCGTAGGCGTCCAAGACCAATTCGGCCAATCAGGAGAGCCGAAAGAATTGCTCGAGCATTATGGACTTGGCGTTTCTCACATCGTCGATGCTGTCAAAAAGGCGCTAGCCCGTAAGTAAACAAAAGGCGCTAGAAGGATTTCACTTGGAAATCCGCTGGGCGCTTCGCGAACCATTGCTCTAGCTCATCTTTCGTGAGAAGACCGGCTTGCGCGCCAATATGCTGGACGACCGATGCGGAATTTATAAGACCGCGTTGAAGCGCGTCTTTGGGTTCAAATCCCATCGCGATGTACGCAATCATCGTCGAAGCGGCCGCGTCGCCCGCACCAGTCCTGTTCTGTGGAGGGGCCGGATCGGGATACATGGGCGAGGACCAGCATCCCGAATCGTCCATCATGAACGCGCCATTGCGGCCATCGGTGATGACGGCGATTTTGGGGCCGAGCGCGCGCGCGCCTGCGAGAAGTTTCTTGATATCGTTCTCGTCCGTTGCGAGGATTTTCTGGGCTTCCTCTTTGTTGCAGAAAAAGATATCCGCCGCTTTGTACACGGACGCAAGCGCATCTTTCCCCGCCGCGATCTGGAAGGTTCCCGGTTGGAACGCAAGCTTCACGCCGTTCGACTGGGCGTACTTTGCGATTGCGAGCTGGTAATCGAGAGCATGCGCTGGAAGCGACGTGAGGTAAAACCACCGAGGCGCTTCGCCGAACACGGGAAGCTCGTACGGATATTTCTCGTGCTTGATGAGGATGGTGCGCTCGGCTTCATACTGGAGCACATAGTGGTAATTAGTTTTGATATTTTCGTGCGTACGCACGTATTCGGTCGCGACACCCTCTTTCTTCAAGGCTTCAAGGCACGCGCTTCCGTTCTTGTCTGCGCCCACATGCCCGACCAGCGCGCTTTTAAGCCCCAGTCGGCTGGCGGAGACTGCCGCGTTCGGACCGTTGCCGACCGCAAGCACTTCGGTCGCGCTCTCAAAGGGTATTTTCTGGCCGAACCGCATGCAGAGCATGCAGTTGCGGTCATTAATGTCGCAGTTCACCCGCGCCTCGATGAGCTTGATGAAGCAGTCTATCGTGATGTCGCCGAAAGAGACGATATCGTATTTCATTGCGACAGTATAACATTTGATGGCGATACTCTCTCTCGACAGGCGTTTCCGGGGTCGCTGTCTGCGCCTGCTGGCGCAGCGCTGATCTTCACTTGAATTCCCCTAATTTCAGCGAGAAGATCTGCTGGTTTTTAACGGTTTGAGTGATTCCTCCGTTAAAAACTAGCAGGTCGTTGAGCGTTCCGGCTTGCCAAGCAGCCGGAAATAGCTATACTTCTTAGCCATGTTAGCGCTTGAAATCAAACCTCGCGATGCGAAAGAGTCGCCGGATACTCTGCGTGCACACGGTGCTATGCCGGCGGTGTTTTATGGTCCGAAGGAAGGTGCTACCGCCATCTCGATAGATGCGCCCAAATTTGAGCGCATATGGCGCGAAGCAGGCGAGACCACGGTGATCACACTTCGAGGCGTTGGTGAAGAAAAAGACACTTTGATACACGACGTACAGTTCCATCCGGTGACCAGCGTTCCTATACACGCCGATTTTTATGTGCTAGAGAAAGGAAAGAAGATCAAAATTAATGTACCACTTGTCTTTACGGGCTTAGCGCCTGCCGAGAAAGCCGGACACATCGTGGTAAAAGCATTGCATGAAATAGAGATCGAGGTGACACCGGCAGAATTGCCGCACAACCTGCCCGTTGACATTTCCGTTCTTGCCGGCGTTGGCGACCACATTACGGCAGGACAGATCGCGTTGCCAGCGAGCGCAACCTTGCTCACTCACGCCAGTGAGATAGTCGCGTCCGTCACTGAGTTCAAAGAAGAGAAGATAGAAGCCCCGGCACCTGCCCCTGCAGCCGAAGGCGCACCTATCGCTGGAGAAATTGCGGCGGACGCAACTCAGCCTGAATCTGCTGCCGGAGAACAAAAAGAGAAGAAAGAAAAGAAAGAGAAAGCTGGCTGACCTCACTTTATACTACTAATGTATAATGAACCCATGACGCGCTCATACGCCCGTCTTTTTGTCGTACTCGCTTGCGCGGGTGTTATTTATGCAATGCCTATTACCACGCACGCCGCTACCGCGGAGCAGCGCGCCGCGTTGCAGGCGGAACTGAACAAAGTAGAAAAGGACATCTCGAACAATCAGAGCATACTTGGCGACCTCCAGTCACAGCACAAGACCCTGGAAAGCGCGATAGCCATACTAGACAACAAGATAAAGACAGCCCAGTTGCAAATAAAACAGACAGACCTTGCTCTCAAGCAGATACAGCAGGATATATCCGATAAACAGTCGGCCATCGTGCAGGTCGACGGCAAGGTCGCGATGGGTCAGGAATCACTTGCGCAGATATTGCGTAATACTCGCGAGATAGATGATACGCCAATAACCGCAACCATGCTTTCCAGCGGTTCGATCTCCGATATCTTCACGGAAATTGATAATTTTGAAGCTATACAGCGTGCGCTTGATAGGTCATTTACCGAGATGGCGTATCTACGGTCGGATCTTTCCGCACGCAAGACAGCCCTTGAAGGAAAAGAGGATGAAGCGCAAAAAGTGCGCCAGGCCCAAGTATTGGCGCGACAGGCGGTGCTAGCCGATCAGAATGAGAAGAAGAACATTCTCGCGCAAACTAAGGGACAGGAGAAAGCGTATCAGCAGATAATCGCGGATAAACAAAAACAAGCGGCCGCCATACGCACCGCGCTTTTCGGTTTGCGTGATACAAGCGCTATACCCTTCGGCACCGCATTGGAATATGCGAAACAGGCGAGCGTGGGGACCGGCGTGCGTCCTGCGGTAATACTTGCCATCCTCACGCAAGAATCGAATCTCGGCCAGAACGTCGGCTCATGCATCGTTAAGGATCTGGATAACGGGAGCGGCGTTGGGAAAAATACGAACACGTATTTCAGGAACGTGATGAAATCGCCGCGCGACACTGTGCCGTTCAAGGTCGTTACGGAGGCGCTTGGGCGAGAGTGGTTCACAACGCCGGTTTCCTGTCCGCAGGGAAGCGGATATGGAGGAGCTATGGGCCCTTCCCAATTCATTCCCTCAACATGGGTGGCCTACAAGGACCGCTTGACCCGTCTTACCGGGGAGAACTTCCCCGATCCCTGGAATGCGCGGACTGCGATTTTTGCGACTGCGACTTACATGGGAGATTTGGGCGCGGACGGAAAGACGCGCGCAACGGAGCGCAAGGCCGCACTCAAATATTTTGCGGGAGGGAATTGGAATAAGCCGGCGAATGCGATCTATGGAAGCAGTGTGATGGACCTTGCAGACAGAATCCAGGGGGAGATAGATATTTTGGGCGGTTGATAGCTCAAGACCCGGTGGTTTTTAACGGAAGATGAACCCGCACCGTTAAAAACCACCGGATCTCTCGCAACAACCTTTTGGCGGGTGGTTTAGAAAGAATGCGCGAGACCCTCATAACGCATCATTCACGCGGTTCTTGGTTTGTTGCTGGGAAAATCAGGCGGTCGAGTGTTCGATGATATAGTGTGAGCAGGATGTGGTTCCGAATAACCCTTGCTCTAGGAGAGCACTATGACAAAGACGCAGTGGAGTATGTTGTACAGAGCGGCATGGATATTGACTGGGATTGCCGTGTTGTTGGCAGTGGGCGGCTTCCTCCTACTTTCCGGTAAGGATCGGCTCTGGGCAATTGTGCCCGCGATCCTGCTGATGGTCGCCGCCACCACGTGTTCCATTGCCGCTCTCCTCCGCGCGGTGAAGAAAAGCGACAAGGGCTAATCGCCCGCGAGAAGCTCGGCTTCTCGCGGGCCTCTCGTTTTTGCTTGTAATTCCTGCGGTCTTGGGGTATTCTTTGCGGACCATGAAAAAGGAAATCCATCCGGCGGAGTATCGGCAGGTCATCTTTTCCGATTCGACGTCGGGAAAGCGCTTCTTGATCGCTTCGACCGTGCACACCACGAAGACCGAGAAATGGGAGGACGGCAAGGAGTATCCGGTGTTCAACATCGAGATCTCGAGCGCGTCACACCCGTTCTACACCGGGCAGTCGAAGACCATCGATACCGCCGGACGCGTTGAGAAGTTCAAGACCCGCCTCGCCCGTGGTCGGGCTACGGCCGAGGGTGCCGCTTCCGCGAAGACGAAGAAAACGAAGAAATAACCGTACTGTCGCAGCGCGTCCCGCTACAAGCGGGACGCGCTGCGCTATACTGCATACGTCCCACTATGGCTGACGAAAAACACATAAACCCGCTCGACTTCGCCGATGACCGGCGGGTTTCGTACTTGGTCGAGGAGTGGAAGCGACTCACGCAGGCCGAGAAAGATGCGGAGGAACTCGTGGAAGTCGACCCATCGATGCAGGAACTCGCGAAGAAAGAATTCGCCGATATACACGAGCAGAAAGAGCGGCTCCTCGCGGAGATGGAGCACATCGTGGGGACGGAGGGCGAAGAACGCGAATGGCCGAACGAGGTGGTGCTAGAAGTGCGGGCGGGCGTCGGCGGCGATGAGGCGTCGCTTTTCGCAGAGGAACTCGCGCGCATGTATCTTCGTTTTGCAGAGATAAGGAATTGGAAGTGGCGCGCGCTTGAAGAGTCTGCCTCGATGCAGGGCGGCTACAAGGAGGCGCAGTTCGAGATAAAAGGAGAAAATTGCTATCGCGAACTTAGATTCGAGACAGGAGTTCACCGCGTCCAGCGCGTTCCGGCGACCGAAAAGGCAGGCCGCATCCATACGTCGACTGCATCCGTCGCCATTCTTCCCATCTACAAGCGCACGAAGATAGTGATAAACCCGGTGGATTTGGAGGTGGAAACATCGCGTTCCGGCGGCGCCGGCGGGCAGAACGTCAACAAGGTGGAAACCGCCGTGCGCATAGTCCACAAGCCGACGGGCATTGATGTGAAATGCACCTCGGAGCGTTCGCAGGCGCAGAATCGCGAAAAGGCCATGACCCTGCTCGCGAGCAAGCTCCAACAGGCGCAGGATGAAGCAGCGGCGCGCGCTCGGGCGGCGGAGCGCAAAGCGCAGGTCGGCACGGGCGACAGGTCGGAAAAAATACGCACGTACAACTTTCCGCAAGACCGCGTGACGGATCACCGCATAAAGGAGTCATGGTCCAACGTTCCGGCAATCATGGCTGGCCGGATCGGAGAAATCTTGAAGGCACTCGATTCAGCTGAGACGGGAGAGTGATTTTTTCTTTTGACTTTTAACTTTAGTTTGATATATTTCCATCCACTCTATGACAGCAGGCACCAGCGATATACAGACTCTTTTTGAGGCCGGCACTCATTTCGGATATTCCCGCGCGCGCCGCCATCCCACCGCCGCGCCCTATATTTTCGGCACGAAGGACCGCAGCGATATTTTCGACCTTGAGGAAACGCAGAAGCGCCTGGACGCGGCGCGCGCTTTCGCCGGGTCGCTCGCCGCAAGCGGCAAGCAGCTTCTTTTCGTGGGAGGCAAGAATGAAGCGATGTCTATCGTAAAGGATGCAGCGCTGCGCATAGGCGCACCATATGTCACAGGTCGCTGGATCGGAGGCACTCTCACGAATTTCAAGAATATCCGCAAACGCATAGACCGCCTGGAGAAATTAATGAGCGAAAGAGACGAAGGAATTCTTGAGAAATATACGAAAAAGGAGCGCCTTCTCATTGACCGCGAGATTGAGGAGCTTCTCGCGCGCTTCGGCGGTTTGGTGAAGATGGCGGAAGTTCCAGCCGCTCTTTTTATTGTTGATACGCGCCGCGAAGACACGGCTGTCCAGGAAGCGAATCAGCTCGGCATACCGGTCATCGGGCTTGCAAGCTCAGATTGCGATTTCTCCCTGGTTCAGTATCCGATACCGGGCAATGACACTTCTGTACGGAGCATCCGACTTGTCGTCGACTCAATAGCCCTCGCCTATGCGGAGGGCAAGCGTGTCGTGGAGAAGAAGTAAACAATGCCTGAAAGAGCGGGCAGGATATTTTAATTCATGGAAATTACAACTGAGGTAATCAAATCTCTCAGAGATGAGACCGGAGTGTCCATCATGCAGTGTAAGAAAGCGCTTGAAGAGGCGGGAGGCGACATAGAAAAAGCAAAAGTGATACTGCGCAAGCAGAGCTCCGCCATAGCCACTAAGAAATCCGACCGCATGCTTGGAGCAGGCGTGGCGAGCGCGTACACGCACGCGGGAGGGGCAGTCGTGGGGGCAGTCGTGCTCGCCTGCGAGACCGATTTCGTTTCAAAGAACGAAGAATTCGGAAAGCTTGCTTATAACATTGCTATGCATGTTGCAGCGATGAACCCGCAATTCAAATCACGGCACGACGTGAAAGAGGATGACTTAAGGTCCGCTCGAGAAGTATTTGAAAAGGAAGCTGCTAGCGTACCTCTAAATATGCGCACTAAAGCGGTGGAAGGCAAGATCGACAGCTACATGAAAGAACGCGTACTCCTCATGCAATCGTATGTTAAGGATCCCTCTATCACGGTACAGGAACTTATCGATTCGGCAGTGCAGAAATTCGGAGAGAAGATAGAAGTGGTCCGATTTGAGCGTCTGTCGGTAAAATAGAGGCAGATACCGGGAATTATCTATGATTTTCGCTACCGTCATATTTCTTCTTTCTCTCTTGGGCATAGCGGCTCTGTTCTTGGTCAAGTACTGGGAGGAGAAGAATCAGCGCGTGCTCGCTCTTAATATTCGGGAAAGAGTTGACGAGCACGCGCATGAACTCAAAGAACTTCTCGCCGCGAGCAAAGTCGAACTGGCAAAATTGCCTCTTGAGGCGGCACACATCGCGCACGTTCTCATCCATGCACTGGCTCTTCAGGCGGCGCGGCTTGCTCGCATGGCGGAGATACAGGCGCACCGTCTCGCGGATTTCGTATCACACAAGCATCATTTCAAAAGACGCGAGCCGCGTTCGGAGTTTCTCAAAAAAATGAGCGAGCACTCGCTCAGAAGTCGCAACGGTTCTAACGGGACAGGCGATAGCGTGAAAAACGATAACGGATTATAGTGTTGCTACGCCGCCTTAGCTCCCTCCTTCGCTCAAGCTGTGCATGAGCTTCGGAAGGGCAAGCAGTAGGACTTCCAACTACGACTTGCACTTCGAAGCTCCGGCGTAGCCGGAGCATAGTAGTGCCGCCTTAGCTCAGTTGGTAGAGCAACGCTTTTGTAAAGCGAAGGTCCCCAGTTCGAGTCTGGGAGGCGGCTCCGAACGAAGTGAGTGAGACGATTCCCAGACAAGGAGGGGGTCGGGGAACTTGCCGGTTCCCCGTGGAGGAAGGTTTGGGAAAACCTTGGGTTTCCCAGGCGTCTGGCGTGGCGGCTCCAAAATAAGTTATAATTGCAATGCCGATATGTTTTTTGCTTTGGCAGGATTACTTGAACTAAGCGCCACCATCCCTTATTTAAGGGACATACTTCGAGGACGCACACGGCCTGCCTTAACTACCTGGGGAGTCTGGCTTCTACTGGCTCTTTTTACTTGTGCAGCGGCGATCTTTGCGGGCGCGTATTCAAGCGCAGTTATTTCCGGTGCTGTCGCTATCGAGTGCTTGTTGGTGGTACTGCTCGCCATGCGATTTAAGAATTTCACGTTCAAGAAATTCGACATAGTTTGCATACTCGGCGTTATCTTCGGCCTCTTCGCATGGTGGATCACAAAAGACCCCGTGGAGGCCCTCGTCATTGCCGTTATCATTGATGCAATAGGCGCGTTTCCGACTATACGCCATGCGCTACTTAGGCCGAAAGAAGAAACAATATGGCTATTTGTCTTAGGTACTCTCGCGAGCATCTCTGCACTTGTGGCTGCTGGCGAGCCGAAGTTCTCGAACGTGCTCGTCCCGGTTTACCTCATTCTGCTCAATACGATACTGACTCTCATCATCTTCTTCGGCTCTCGCGCCAAAGAAATGCAGGAGAAAATGTCGCTTGCGCCGCTTCAAGCCCTCCCGCACCGCTATTCAGCGCGCATGCGCCACCACATTTAGGACTTCAGGAACGAGGGAAGTCAGCGCGCGCTTTTTCTCGTGCTGCTTGCCGCCTTGTCGAGTGTCGCTAGTTGCGGCAGCACTTTCTCGATATCCTGGATGTTACGGAAACCGTAATACATCTTGTCATTTATCGAAAGCGCAGGCAGTTTGTTCTCCACATCATTGATAGAAAGCAGGGTTTGAAGGGCGGAAATATCCAGATTGTAATCGAAAGAATAAATACGCAGCTGCGGGTATTTCTCTGAAAGAGCGGTAAGCGCATACCCCTGATTTTCACAGTCCTTGCAATCGCCCTCGTTAGAATAAAAATAAAGGATGAAAACGGGTTTCAGGCTACACTTAGTGGCGACTTTCTTCATTAGAAGAAGGTCTTTTATCTGCAGCAGGGAATAATAGCGTTTTAGGCGCAGAAGCTCACTTTCATCCACACTGCGTTGCGTTTCGAGATATGATAGGCGCTCGGCGAGAGGACGTATCTCTTTCGACAGCACGGAGTTTTCTGAGATATCCCTGCACGAATGCTCTGCAAGAAGGTCGAATTGGGTCTCGAGCGACAGGATGTCAATCGAAATATTGTCCTGCGTAGTCCGGATCTCGGCTATGCGCCTTTCATTGAAATAGTTGGACGCATACAAAGCCGTTGCAAAGATGGCGGTCGTGATCACGAGCGCGACAGCGTAGCTCCTCCAATCTGCCCTGCGAGCTCCAACTATAGGATTTTCCATATTAGTTTTTCTTGTCAGCGGTCTTGTTGTGCGAACAACTTACCTCCATTCTACTCCCGTCTTGAAAAGCGCCCGGAAAACCGCGGTGCCGAGCCAGAGAGGAGTGAGAAAACTGTAGAAGAGGATAAAAAGAGGAGTTCCTACTGGCGGCATACGTTTTCCGGTACCTATCCACGAACCAGTGCATATGAGAACAAGAATAAGTGCAATGGCTATATACACCAAAAACCACAAAGCGCTCGTGTTGATATAGAACAGATCCAGCGATGGGTGCGGGAACGCTCCGGTTATCTGTATGCGCAGGATCAAATCATATAATCTTTCCAACCAGTACCATAGAACATGAATGAAGAAATATATGCCTGCGCCTACGGAGACAAGAGCTAGCGGAAGTATCATAAGGCCGAGATTGCCATAGGCGCGGTTCCCCAACATGAAGCGATAGTCCAGCGCGTTACGCAGGAATCCGTATGTCCACCGCACTCGCTGGCGGAAAAGCTCCGGAAGAGTTCGCGGAGTACTGGTATGCACCGTTGCCGAAGGGGCGTTTGCGATGAGATGGCCGCCTGCCTGCATGCGCAGGGCCATCTCCATGTCTTCGGTGGAGTGGCCGTGCCGCCATCCGCCCAGATCCCGCACGGTTTGCGTGCGGAAAATCGAGAAAGGCCCGGGAGTTATGAAAGCAGAACCCAGTGCCGCGAGCATGAAGCGATTAAATACGCTCAAATTATATTCCGCATCCTGCACATGCTGGAGCATTGTCTTGGGATTCTTCACATGTATCCCGGGTGTGACCGCAGAGACATCCTTGTTATCAAAGACCGGAACGATGCGCATGAGCGCATCCGGCCCCACGGTAGAATCCGCGTCGAGGCATCCTATAAGATCAGCAGTAGTCTCTGCCAGGGCCAGGTTAAGCGCAGTGTGCTTGCCGCCATTCTCCTTGTGGAAAATACGGACATCCTCCCTCCCTTCATACTGTTTCGCAACTTTGAGAGTGCCGTCAGTCGAGCCATCGTCCACCACTATTGCTTCAAGCAGTTCTCTCGGATATCGCAAGGCAAGGACTGATTCAATAGTGCTTGCAAGTGTGCGTTCTTCATTAAAACAAGGAATGACGATAGCAACACGAGGCAGTGCTCCCGCGCCATTGCCGCCTCCTTGCGGCCGGAATCTTTCTGCGCGCCGCTCCAGGAAAGAGATGAGCAGGAACACTTCAAAATAAAGCGAGATAAAAAGCAGAGTATAGATAATGTCGCCGCTTATTCCGATTTCGGGCATAGTGGGGAGGATTATAGCAGAATGTAGTGTGGTACGGAACTTCGACTGGTTTCTCAGATGAGGTAGAATGAAGGATCATGCAGGAATCCGGAAAGGGACATATTCACCCGATTTCATCGCTGATACGCGAATCCAACCGGATATTTTTTGACATGGGTTTTACTCTCGCGGAAGGGCCGCTCGTTGAGAGCGAATGGTACAACTTCGACGCGCTGAACGTCCCAAAAGACCATCCTGCCCGCGACATGCAGGATACGTTCTTCATCAAGGACGAGCCGGGCTTCGTCCTGCGCACGCATACGTCAAATGTGCAGATACGCTACATGGAGTCGCAGATGAAAAAAGGGATAAAGCCGCCGTATCGAATTGTGTCGATGGGCAAGGTCTTCCGCAATGAGGCGACCGATATGGGGCATGAGGCCGAGTTTTTCCAGATCGAAGCGCTCGCGATAGACAAAGATGTTTCGCTTGCCAATCTCAAAGGAACTCTCGCACGTTTTTTCCACGAACTATTTGGAGGCACCTCGGTCGAGGTTCGGTTTCGTCCGAGCTTCTTCCCGTTCACCGAACCGTCTGTTGAAGTTGACATGCGTCTTGTAGGCGAGCACGTACCGGAGAAACTTCGCGACAAGTGGATGGAGATGGGAGGCGCGGGAATGGTCCATCCGAATGTGCTCAAGAACACGGGCGTGGACCCGGAAATGTATCAAGGATTTGCGTTCGGTTTCGGCATTGACCGTCTTGCCATGCTGAAATGGGGCATTGACGACATCCGCCTCATGCACTCTGCGGATTTGAGGTTCATCAATCAGTTTTAATTTATGAAAATATCACGCAACTGGCTACAGACATTCTTTGATGTACCGCTTCCGGATGCACACGTGCTCGCCGACGCGCTCACCTTCCATGCATTCGAGATCGAAAGCGTCGTTGACGAGATATTGGACGTGAAGGTGACGCCCAACCGCGGGCATGATTGTTTGTCGCACCGCGGAATTGCCAAAGAACTGTCGGCCATTCTCGACGTTCCGATGAAGAGCGACCCGCTCCGGGAAGTTATCTCGCTTGAACCGAAAACCGATGCCGTTGCGGTGTCGATTGAAAACTCAGAATTGTGCCCACGCTACATTGCGTGCTACATCAAAGGCGTAAAAGTCGGACCATCTCCGAGTTGGCTTAAGGAGAATCTTGAAGCAATCGGGCAGAAATCCATCAACAACATCGTCGACGCGGCAAATTTTGTGATGTTCAATCTCGGCCAACCATTGCACGCGTTTGATGCCGGAAAGCTACAGACAAAGGATTCACGATTCGCAATTAAAGTAAGGGAGGCAAAAACCGGAGAAAAGATGCTTGCACTGGACGCCAAAGAATATGAACTTACAGATTCAATGCTGGTCATCGTGGACCGATATACCGATATATCGGTAGGTATAGCCGGAGTGAAAGGCGGGAAAGCGGCTGAAGTGAATGAAGGGACAACCGACATCGTCATTGAGTCGGCGAATTTTAACGGCGTTTCGGTGCGCAAAACCGCGCAGGCATTGAAACTGCGCACAGATGCCTCACAGCGATTCGAGCAAGTCCTTTCTCCTGAACTCGCGGCGTATGGAATGCGTGAAGCAGTAGATTTAATCCTCAAAATCGCAGGCGGGGAGATTGTCGGTTTTGCGGATGAGTACCCGAAGCCGCAGAGCGGGAAGGCCGTTTCCATCACGGCCGCGAAAGTGAACCAAATCCTCGGGACGGCACTCGTGCCGGATGATATCGCCGATGTACTTCGAAGGCTCGATCTCCCGTTCGAACAGAAAGATGCGGCTTTCACGGTAACTCCGCCGTTCGAACGGCTCGACCTCTCCATTCCGGAGGATCTAGTCGAAGAGGTCGGGCGCATCATCGGGTATGACAAGATCCCCGCCGTCGAACTTTCGCCGTTCGCACAGAAACTAGAGATCAATAAAGATTTTTGTGCCGCCGAGCTGGCACGCGAGAAACTTATCGCGGTGGGATATTCCGAGGTCTATACGTCGGTCTTCCGGGACAAAGGGGAACGCGCGGTCTCGAACAAGGTAGGAGGCGAAAAACCTTATTTGAGAAATAACCTTCGTGACGGGTTGCTGGATGCCTACTTTAGAAATCTGCACAACAAGGACCTCCTCGGCATACAGGCCGTGAATGTATTTGAAATAGGAACAATTTGGCGCGATGGTAAAGAAGTGCTTATGGTGGGGAAATTGACGGAAGAAGCAGCGGGAAAGGGCAAAGCAGAAGAATCAGTTCTTGCGCCAGCTCAAGTAGACGTCTATGACAATCTTCCGGTCTCCTCCCTTGAGCGCTACCAGCCATTCTCAAAATATCCTTTCATCGTTCGCGATATCGCGCTGTGGGTTCCCACGGGTACGGATCCGGAAGAAGTGCTCGGAGTTATCCGCGTGCAAGCTGGGGAATTGCTTGTGCGCAGCGCGCTCTTTGATACGTTCGAAAAGAACGGCAAATTATCTCTTGCATTTCGCCTCGTATTCCAATCCTTCGACCACACGCTCACTGATGGCGATGCGAACGAGCGCATGGAGAGCATTTATTCCGCAGCAAAAGGCAGGGGCTGGCAGGTCCGGTAAAGAGTGGCATAATTCGGCCTAATGTCTAAAAAGCCGGGTAAAATAATTTCAAGCCCCACGGCCTTTATAGGTGTTAATGGCAATGGGATTATTTCTTTCGGCTCCGGCCAACCTGACCTTCCTCCGCCAAAAGAGATTTTCAAGGACCTGGGAAGACAGCGTCTTTTCAAATATTCTCTCGTGCAAGGAGACAAGAAACTACGTGAGGCACTTGCGGGAGAATACCCGCGTGCCAAGGCGGAAGATTTCGTCATCACAAACGGTGCATCGGAGGCGCTCGACCTCGTATTTCGCGCGATCCACGAAATGCACGGACCGGTAAAAGTGCTCGTGTGCCGGCCTTATTACTATTCCTATCCTCCGGTCATAGAACTTGCAGGCCTCAGGATCGTTTATACGGACCTCAAAGAGGGAAGAATAGACCTCGACGACTTCAAGAAAAAGGTGCGGGGCGTTAAAGCCGTGCTCATCAACTCGCCCTCAAATCCGACAGGCCGCGTCGAGGCGCTCGATACGCTTCGGGAGATCGAGAAAATTACCGCCCGCCTAGGCGTCTATGTAATTTCCGACGAGGTTTACAAGGACCTCATTTATGAACGCAAGAACTATCTCATCAAAGGGAAGCACGTTATCACGGTAAATTCGTTCTCAAAAACATATGCGATGTGCGGGCTTCGCATCGGATATTTTTACTCGCGCGATCCAAAAATGGTGCAGAAGGTTATTGATATCAAGGTGCACACTTCGATGAACACGAGCACGCTAGGACAGGAAATGGCTCTGCGAGCGATGAAGGTGCCGCGCAAGCTAGTCTTAAGCCAGGTGGCTATCTGGAAAGAGCGCAGAGATTTTATTTACAGAGAACTAACGGCGATGGGCTTTCATCTCTGGAAGCCGGAGGGTGCATTTTATGTGTTGCCGAAAATGAAGAATTCCGCTCGCGTTGTATCCGAGCTTTTTCGCGACCACGGCGTCATCGTCTACGACGGCGCGTGGTTCGGCGCGCCGGGCCGCATACGCCTTTCGTATGCGCTTAATCTTCCAGAGATAAAAGAGGGTCTTTCCCGCATCAAGAAATATCTAAAAGGGAAGGAGAGTTGGCTGCGCTAGATACGAGTTTTTCGTGGTTTGCAGGGAGCGGCCTTTATACCCAGATTGACTAGGCAATCATGGCTTTTTTTGCTATACTTACGTTATTAAATATGGCTGAAAAGAAGGCAAAAAAGACCCCAAAACTCGCCCCGAAATCAGGGGGTTCTTCATACGGGGCGAGCGACATTACAGTGCTCGAAGGATTGGAGGCAGTGCGCCGACGCCCTGGCATGTACATCGGCACCACCGGCACCACCGGTCTGCATCATTTGATATGGGAAGTTTTCGACAACTCGCGCGACGAAGCGATGGGAGGATTCGCGAACGACATTGAGATCGCGCTTCTGCCGGAGAATCGCGTACGTGTTGCCGACAACGGCCGCGGCATTCCAGTTGATATTCACCCGAAGACGAAGCTGTCGGCACTTGAGACAGTAATGACCATGCTCCATGCGGGCGGGAAATTCGGCGGCGAGGGATACAAGGTCTCCGGTGGGCTCCACGGTGTCGGCGTATCTGTCGTGAACGCTCTTTCGTCCCATATGCGCGTTGAAGTTCATCGCGACGGCAGCAAGCACATGCAGGAATACAAGAACGGTGGCAAGCCGGTCGCAAAAGTAAAGAAACTCGGCGCGTCTGCGCTCCATGGCACCGTTGTCACTTTTGAGTCCGACCCGACGATTTTTCCGGACCGTGCTCTGCATTTTGAGACGATAGTCGCGCACATGCGACAGCAGGCGTACCTCGTTCGCGGACTGCGCATCAGCATTCTTGACTTGAGGAATGTTTCAAAGATAGATGATGAAAGCGTTTTTTATCTTCGCGAATTGGGGCTCGACGGACCGTCCATCACCTTCTACTTCGAAGGCGGCCTCCGTTCGCTCGTGGCATTTCAGAACCGACATCTCGAGCCGGTGCACAGAACGGTTTTCTATGTTGAGAAGGAACAAGATAATGTACACGTCGAGATAGCGCTTCAATACGTCGATGACATCGTCTCCCGCATCTCCGCATTCGCGAACAATATCTACAATAGCGAAGGAGGCATGCACATAACCGGTTTCAAATCTGCACTTACGCGCACTCTGAACGCACAGCTGAAGAACGGGAACGGGAAAGAGAGCGAAACATTTACCGGCGAAGACGTGTTGGAAGGCCTGACGTCGGTCGTTTCCGTGAAGCTCCGGGAGATACAATTTGAAGGCCAGACAAAATCGAAACTCGGAAGTGTTGAGGCGCGCGGAGCGGTGGAGACCGTTTTCAGCGAAGCGTTCAACATGTTCCTTGAGGAGCACCCGGAAGAAGCACGCGCTATCTTAGGAAAAGTCTCGCTCGCAATGAGGGCGCGCAAGGCAGCGAAGGCGGCAAAAGACAGCATAATGCGCAAAGGGGCATTGGAGGGCATGACGCTTCCGGGAAAGCTGGCCGATTGCCAGACGCGGCTTGCGGAAGAGGGAGAACTCTTTATCGTCGAGGGAGATTCCGCAGGCGGGACGGCGAAGATGGGACGCGACAGGCGGATACAGGCCATTCTGCCTCTTCGTGGAAAAATATTGAATATAGAGCGCGCGCGCATCGACAAAATGCTCGCATCGGAGCAGATACGAAATCTCGTTGTCGCTCTGGGGACCGCTATAGGTGATGTTTTCGACATTGCAAAACTGCGCTACCACAAGATAATCATCGCGACCGACGCCGATGTAGATGGTGCGCACATCCGCACGCTTCTCCTCACGCTTTTTTATCGTCATTTCAGGCCATTGATAGATGGCGGCTATATATACATCGCGCAGCCGCCGCTTTATAAAGTTAAGAAAGGGAAAGAGATTTCCTATGCGTATTCAGATGAGGAACTAGTGAAGCTAGTAGGGAAGAATGTGCCTTTGGAAACTGAGACTGCGGACGAAGAGCCAATCGAAGGTGAAGGCCAAGAGGATGTGAAGACGAAGAAAACATCGAAGGTTTCAGTCCAGCGATACAAGGGCTTGGGAGAGATGAACTCTGATGAGTTGTGGGAAACGACCATGGACCCGGCACGCCGCATACTCAAGCTCGTCACTATTGAGGACGCCCAGGACGCAGATATGGTGTTCGATATGTTGATGGGGACCGATGTTCCTGCCAGAAAGTCATTCATTCAATCACACGCGCGGGAAGCGACACTCGATATTTGAGTATGCCGGCACTTGTTCTCGCCCTAGGAATACTAATAGTCGCCGAGGGCTTGAATATATTAGCTGAAATGTTCGCGGCACAATTGCCTGGCGTGTCATCTCTGTTCGAACGCCAGAATTTGTATCTCTTCGGGATGGTTTTCTTGGGATGTTCGCTCCTTCTCGTCGGTTATTCAATGGGTTATGGCGCAGCAAAGAATATCTGGGTTGTAACCGCGATGTCTGTAGGAGGAATACTGGTTGTTGAACCAATTTTGGCATGGACTTTTTTCCACCAGTTCCCTGAAAAAGGCGCGATAGTCGGACTTGTACTCGGTGCGATAGGATTAATTGCGACAATAATTTGGAGGTAGAGGGGGATCTTTGTATCCGCTACCCGCTATCACCTATTCAGATACTCTTGCTCGCCGTGTTGTTGCCCTCGTTTGACTCCAGGACGAGATTTGAGGGATCAGTCGAGACCGTAAAAGCTCCGCCATTGAACGGCACTTGTGCGAAACGTAGTGTGCTTTCAATGTGCGCGCCTGGGGCAAGAGAGTCCTGTGCAGGGGAAGTATAGGTATAGGCGGGTAGCGTAGGAAGTTCCGCTGTGAAATACCAAGGCCCTGTAGACGCGCTGCCATTATTTGTTATGTCAAATTTCACGGCGACTACGTCGTTGTAAGATGTCGTGCGTCGCGAGATGATATTACCGCTCACGGGGTCAATGACGCCCTCCGATAAGATTTGCACACTAAGATCGGGCAGGCCGACGCTTGTCTTTTCGTCGGATGGTTTTGACTCTGCGGCAAGAAGGCCGGCTATTGCGGATAAAGATACTGTCGCAGGCGAGGTTGTATTCGAAGAGTT
>MFLP01000022.1:1261-29758 GCA_001781555.1 Candidatus Kaiserbacteria bacterium RIFCSPHIGHO2_12_FULL_53_13 | reverse complement strand
CAACTCCATTGACGGCGGAAAGATTATTTATCTCCTGGACACAGGAAAAATCCAAGACCTCAAATTTCCCACATTTTGGTTTGATTCGACACCGCAAGGAAAATTCATGCTGAACATTGCCTTTGGCCAGAGTAAATACTATGTGGACAATTTGAGCGAGAATATCAAACGAGGCCACCGCCAAAAACTGCGGAAAGGAATATGGCCGGGGTTTGCGCCACTTGGCTATCTCAACAACTCGCGAACAAAGAGCATAGACCTTGATAATGAAAAATCGGTGTTAGTGAGAAAATGTTTTGAACTCTACGGAACTGGCGATAATACCCTCAAAAATATCAAGCAGTTTTTGGCGGATACCGGACTCGACAGCTACAAAGGCAATGTTCTTTCGGTTTCCTGTGTCCAGCGAATGCTCAAAAATCCTTTTTACTATGGAACTTTCCGCTTCAACGGCGAGCTATACGAGGGTTCGCACGAGCCAATTATTTCCAAGAAACTTTTTGATGACGTTCAACAAGTGATGGGCAATCGGGGCAAGAAAAAGAGGAAGCGAAAGCATGAGTTTGCTTTTTCGGGATTTATGAAATGCGGAAAGTGTGGTTGCCTTATCACCGCTGAAACGCAAAAGGGACACATCTATTATCGGTGTACCAAGAAAAAGCAAACCTGTAATGAAAAGTATCTCCGCGAGGAGGCACTTGTTGAACAAATGAAATCCGTCATTCAAAAAGTTTCTATTCCCGACGATTGGGCGGACAATATGCTTGCCGAGATAGACCGCGAGAAAGAGAGTATCCAAAACGAGGGCGTTTCTTTTGTTCAAAATCTTAAATCCCAAAAGGTAGAAATTGAGCAGAAAATAGATCGGCTTCTCGACATCTACATCGAGGGCAAAGGCATATCGCCGGACGAGTATCAGACCAAGAAAGCAAAGCTACTAGGCGAGAAAGCCGATATAGAGCAAGAAATCCGAGATTTTGAACAAAAGGGAAATAATTGGCTCGAACCGATGCGAGAAGTGATTTTATTGAGTAGCCAAGCCAAAATTCTTTTGTCGCAAGGCGACAAAACGCAAATCCGCGCATTTCTCAAAAATGTCGGCTCGAACTTTATGCTGAATTCAAAACGGCTTGAAATTTCCCCGAAAAACGGCTGGCGAGCCCGCGTAGCGGGCGAGCCAATGACTTCATTTCCTAATTGGCGGAGGGGGGGAGATTCGAACTCCCGATACCTTTCGGTATACTGGTTTTCGAAACCAGCGCACTAGACCAACTATGCGACCCCTCCTGAACCAAAAAACCATAGCATTTTTTTGCAGATTAGCCAAAAACATCGTACTATTCCACTTAAGGCCCTATCGTCTAACGGTTAGGACACAAGCTTTTCAAGCTTGGAACCCGGGTTCGATTCCCGGTAGGGTCATTGCAAATAACCTTGTATGCGACGCGTTCTTGGACCACGATTTTTCGAGCGGCCAGCGCTCATCGTCGCGCGCGACCTGCTCGGGAAATTCCTCGTGCGCAGGGTTGGTGGGAAGACACGGGCGTATTTGATAATTGAGACCGAGAGCTATTTCGGCTGGCGCGACCAGGGCTCGCACGCACGCCGTGGGAAGACCGAGCGAAATGCGCCGATGTTCGCGAAGCCGGGAACTATCTACGTTTACTTCACCTATGGCATGCATTGGATGCTCAATCTCGTCTGCGACCGCGAGCATTTTCCAGCGGCGGTTCTCATCCGCGGCGTCGCAAGCGATAAGAAACATCTCGACGGTCCGGCAAAGCTTACGGCGGCGCTCAAGATAGATAAACGTCTCAATACAAAATTGCTCAGCAAGAAGGCGGGCTTGTGGGTGGAAGATAGGGGAGTGCGCGTGCGCGCGAAGGACGTCGCGCGCACGCCGCGTATCGGCATTCCGAACCGCGGCGTCTGGACGGAGAAACCATGGCGGTTCGTGCTGAAAGCCGATCGCCGGATTATCGATGTATAATCAAAAGTCGTGGGACTCTTACTTTCAATTCATTATCTCATCTGGCTCGTCTTGTCAGCCGCGTGCTTCGCGTCCGGCGAGTATTTCTCGAAGAAATTCGCACTTGAGCCGGGCACGGGCTACCTCGGACTTATCTTCCTGATGTACGGTCTCGGAGTTCTCGCATGGCTACCGGCGCTCATGCAGAGGAACCAACTCTCGATTGTAGGGACGATATGGTCAGTGTTGAGCCTCCTCGCCACAGTTTTGATCGGCGTCTTGATCTTCAGCGAGAGATTAAGCATCGTCGGTGTACTGGGAATCATCGCAGCGATAGTGGCTATTGTTTTACTCTCGATCAGCTAGGAGACATTCCGCAGATTAAACTGCGGAATGGCGGGGTTCACATGGTGGTGGCGGTGTATAATATGTGGTATATGAAAACTCCGAAATTCACGAACTTAGCAGTATTTGTGATCTTTTTCGGCATAGCGCTTATCGAGGCCTTGCAAAAACAGAATTGGCTGGAGGCGGCGCTTTTCCTGTCGCTTGGAATTATTTCTCTTTGGGCGGATATACGGAAGGATTGACATCGTCGGCAAAAGCGGCAAATTCGTCAGATATCTTTGACCGCCGCTTTTGTAATTCGCCGGGATTCGTGTACTCTTTTGCGGATGGAGCTGGAAAATCTCACGCAAGCCGAATATGAGGCGCATATTGCGAACAAGACTTTCCGGCTGGCTTTCGTAGGGATGTCCAACGTTGGGAAGAGCTACCGCTCGCAGGTTCTCCGGGACGAGTGCGGGTTCATGTGGTACCACGTCGACGAGGAAATACAGAAATCTCTCGGGTTTAAGGCAATGGATGAAATATCCCGCTGGATCGGATACCCGAACAGCCAGGGGTACGCGGAAAGAGAAAAAACCTATTTAGCATCCGAGGACAAGCATACGAAAGTAGATTTCCTTGATACCAACGGGAAAAATCTGGTATTCGACACGACCGGTAGCGTGATTTACCTTCAGAATCCCACTCTCGCCTGGCTGAAAGAAAACTGTCTAGTAGTCAATCTTGATATTGATGAACGGGCGATAGATACAATGACAAAGAAGTTCTTCGAGAAACCAAAACCGATCGCCTGGAGCGGTTTTTTTAAGCCGAACGAAGGAGAGACAGAAAAAGAAACTCTGGAACGCTGCTATCCAGAGTTATTGGCAGACCGGCTCAAGAAATACCGCGCCCTGTCGCATATCAATATCCCTGCGGAGAAGTTATATGACAGGAGCGGTAGCGAGACGCTAGATGTGATAAAAACGTATTTAAAAAAGTGATTTTCACGCCGCGGGGACCGACCATATGAAAATGATAAGCACGAGAGACGGGTCAAGAACGGCAAGGTCATATACCGACGTTCTACTTGCCGGCCTTGCGCCCGACGGCGGATTATATGTGCCTTCGGAGTATCCCAAATTCCCTCTTGAGGATTTGAAGAAACTCAAAGGATTGCCGTACCGGGATATCGCTTTTGCCGTCAAGAAAAAATTGGTCGATGGAGACATTCCTGATGAAGATCTGCGAAAACTGATAGACAAGGCGTATTCAGAAGCGGCTTTCGGCGCTGTTCCGTACGGGAACATCGTTCCCCTGATGAAAGTGGAAGATAATTTCTACGTGCAGCAGCTCTCGCTCGGCCCGACCGCCGCATTCAAAGATATGGCTCTGCAGCAGCTCGGCCAGGAGATGAACTACGAATTAAAGAAACGGAACGAGCACCTTACGATACTCGGAGCGACCTCTGGGGACACGGGCTCCGCCGCGGAGGCCGCTTTCAAGGGGCTTGATAACGTCGTTCTGTTCATGTTGAGCCCGGAGGAGGGCATGAGCCCGTTCCAAAAGGCGCAAATGGGGGCGCTCTCCGGCAGCAACATTTTCAACGTGAGCGTGCGCGGACGCTTTGACGATTGCCAAGACTTGGTTAAGGAATTGAAACAAGAAGAAGAATTCTCGAAACTCGGTGCAGTGAATTCAATAAACTGGGGCAGGATTTCTTCCCAGGTCCCGTACTTCTTTTCCGGATATCTGCAGGCGGCCGCGCACGTCGGGGACGAAGTTGATTTTGTCGTGCCGACCGGCAACTTCGGCAATATTTTGTCAGGATATATCGCAAAACGCATGGGCGTGCCGATACGGCGGCTTATCGTCGCTACGAACGAGAATGACGTGATGGACAAGTTATTTAAGACAGGCGTATACGAATTGACGCCGACGCACGTCACATCGAGCCCGTCCATGGATATATCGAAAGCGTCGAATTACGAAAGATTGGCCTTCGACTTGTTCGATGGCGATGCCGGAAAGGTCAAAAAATATATGGATGAGTTCGAAAAGAATAAGAAAGTGGATTTACGAGACTACGGTATCGGCCTGGAGAGACTGAAAGAGCTGGGATTCATGAGCGGGAACGGGGCGCATGCAAAAAGACTGCGGGCGATACAAGAGGTGAACAAGAAAGGCGGTTTTGTCATTGATCCTCACACTGCAGACGCGGTTGCTGTCGGCTGGCAGTACAAAGATAAGAGTGAGGACGTTCCGATGGTATGTATGGGAACGGCGCTGCCGGTAAAATTTGAGGACACGACAAAAGAAGCGCTAGGGTATATCCCGGAGAGACCGAAAAGATTCCTCGATTTAGAGGGCTCGCTTAAAGATGGGGCTTTTTACACCATTGATGCGGACGCGGAGCAACTGAAAGAATATATTCGTGGGAACATGCGAATAGCTTGATGTCCAGAAAAACATATCACCACCCCTAGCGCATTGCTCCTCGCCAACATTTGCAATATAGGTATAATGGCAGGCATTGTTATGGACCGAAACCTCGCGCTCGAATTTGTCAGAGTCACCGAGGCGGCGGCCATCGCGGCATCGGATTGGATAGGACGCGGCGACGCTCATGCGGCTGATGGCGCGGCAGTGGACGCGATGCGGAGCCGTTTTAATGACATTGATTTTTCCGGCGTCATCGTGATCGGCGAGGGAAGCAAGGATGAAGCTCCGGAGTTGTACACGGGAGAAAAAGTCGGTAAGGGAGGCAAACCGCGTCTTGATCTTGCGGTAGACCCCTTGGAGTGCACCGACAGCGTCGCATACGGCCGCTACAATGCTATATGTGTCGCCGCAAGCGGGCCGCGCGGCTCGCTTTTTTCCGGACCCGATACGTACATGGAGAAAATCGCGGTCGGTCCGCGCGCCCGCAAGGCGATAAACCTCGACGCATCGGTCGCCGTGAATTTGCGGAATATCGCCAAGGCGCTCGGCAAGAAAATCGCGGACATCACAGTCGTCGTACTTGACCGCGACCGTCATGTGGATTTGATAGCGCAGATACGTCGAGCGGGCGCGCGCGTGAGACTGATAACAGACGGAGATGTGGCGGGCGCACTCGCAACATGCACGCCGCGCTCCGGGATAGACGTACTCATGGGTATCGGTGGTTCGACGGAGGCGGTTCTTGCCGCAGTCGCGATAAAGATCTTGGGAGGCGAAATACTCTGCCGCTTCAAACCGAAGGATGACCATCATGCAAAACTTGTTAAAAAGCACGGTCTGACGACGAAAAGGACCTACTCATCTGAAGACCTGGCGAAAGGCAAAGATCTGACGTTTACTGCAACCGGCGTTATCGACGGCCCTCTGCTTACAGGCGTACGCGACGTGGACGGCGTAACTATTACGCACTCACTTGTCATTCGCGGGCAGACGGAGACGATGCGCTACATCACGACGCACCACACCCATTGATTTTTTAGACAGGATTATAAGCTTATTAATTTTGGATATGGCAATTGCGGACCATTTAGAGGAATTGAAGAAAACAGCAAAGCAGATGGTAGTCCCCGGCAAAGGCATACTTGCCGCGGATGAAAGTTCCGGCACTATAGAAAAGAAATTCGCCAAAATCGGCGTCGCCTCTACGGAAGATAATCGCCGTTCGTACCGCGGTCTTTTTTTCACGACGCCCGGATTCGAAGAATTCATTTCCGGAGTCATCCTCTTCGACGAAACTCTGCGCCAAAGTGCCGCGGACGGCCGCACATTCGTTTCAATACTTCAGGGAGTCGGCGTTTTGCCGGGGATAAAGGTGGACCAGGGAACCAAGGAGATGGACGGTTCGCCGAATGAGAAAGTCACAAAAGGGCTCGAAGGTCTCCCCGAGAGATTGAAAGAGTATGTGGAACTGGGTGCCAAATTCGCCAAGTGGCGCGCTGTCATCACGATAGGCGACGTGCTCCCCACGGATGCGAACATCCGGCAGAACGCGAAGGACTTGGCAGCGTACGCCGCCCTTTGCCAGGAAGCCGGACTTGTCCCGATAGTTGAGCCTGAAGTTTTGATGGACGGCGGACATGGGATAGAAGCATGCGCTGATGCGAGTGAGCGGACACTGCGCGCCGTGTTCGAGGAGTTGAAGAAGGCGGGTGTCGCTCCGGAAGGGATGATACTCAAGACCAACATGGTCATTCCCGGGAAAGAGAGCGGCACGAAAGCGGCTCCGGAGACGATCGCGGAGCTGACGACGACGCTCTTTGAACGGGTCCTGCCGGATGAACTTCCCGGGCAGGCGTTCCTCTCGGGCGGACAGAGCGAAGTCGAGGCGACCGAGAATCTTAACGCGATGAACAAGAAAGGCCAGTTCCCGTGGAAACTTTCATTCTCATACGGCCGTGCGCTTCAGGATTCGGCGTTGAAGACCTGGGGCGGGAAGCCGGAAAATATCCCCGCCGCGCAAAAAGCGTTCTATCATCGGGCGAAGATGAACAGCTTGGCGACTCTTGGGAAATACACGAGCGAAATAGAGAAGGCGTAGCTCCACGTGCAGTATATGACCTCTGGTTACCATGTGGTCTTGGGCGCGATTGCCGCGCTCCTCGGCATTGTCGGGTACTGGCTCTATTTCCGGAGTATTTTCCGCGGAGAGACGAAGCCGCACCTCTTCACGTGGTTCACATACTTTCTCATCGACATAATCGTATTTGCCGCCCAAGTGGTAAAAGGCGGCGGCCCCGGCACGTGGGTAACGTTGACCGGTGTAGTGGGGACTCTCGGAGTTTCCCTGCTCGCGCTCCGTTTCGGAGAGAAGCACATCACTAAGGGCGACTGGGCGAGTTTTATCGCGGCGTTCTTCGCAATCGTTTTGTGGAGAGCAACAAACGACCCTCTCATCGCCGTCGTCATTGCGACAGTCATAAACTTCCTTGCCGTACTCCCGACGATTCGCAAGTCGTATTTGAATCCATATCAAGAATCTGTGAGTATATGGGCATTGGACATAGTCAGATTCGCATTAGGGATAGTTGCTCTCGCATCTTTGAACATGGCGACCATTCTTTTCCCGTTAGGCATCATAACGGCGAATCTAGTACTGCTCGGCACAATTTTGATCAGACGACGAATCTTGACACCCCCGCCTCATTTGATAGGGTAATTGCATTATGCATAGGAATGCTCGTATGCCAGTGGCTATGATGGCCATGATGACCCTTGGCGGAGGCGCGTTTCGTATTGCATAAGTACAATCCGAAAACAAAAGCCCCCGCCCTAAGCGGGGGTTTTTCAGTTCTTTCTGGTCTTTGACAGCGGTGGGGAACATCAATCTGACGAGGAAGTCTTCCTCGTCAGACACCATGTTCCTCATCGACAACAAAGGAGAAAATTCCATGAACAACACGATTCCCCCTTCGCCACGGTACACCGCGCTGAGAGGCGTGCTACTTAAGGCGGGATATCACCGGGGAGGCCCGGCCGCGTGTGTTTTTTCGAACGAGACGGGCGGCTTCACCGTTCGGCTCATTCGGGCAAGCGCCACAGCCGGAGGCGAGCCGTGGCCGCTCGAGATTCTCGAAACGGCCTCGCCTGTTCCAGTCGGGATTCTGGCCGAGACGATCGCGGGGATGTCGGCTCGTTGCGGTTGCATCGAGCCGCCTATGTTCCTCAACACGCGGATCACAGCGGCGCAGTTCAAGTGGACGCTGGTAGACGCCGCGCTTGAACCGCCCCGTGTCTTGGGGCAGATCGTAGAAGTCGTGTACGACGCGATCTGATCCAGATTCGTCGTTCTTTTCAGGAGGTCCTATGCCTAACTACTATCTGAGTAACGCAGATATGTTGGGCATAGCGATGTGCCTGACGAATCTGGATAACGCCGGAAAAGCGGTATGCGCGGCCTTGAACGAGGACGGGACGTATAACCTCGTTCTCATTGAGGTACGAAAAGCCGCTCCCGACGTGAGATGGGCCGCCAGAGAAACGAATCTCTCCGCGACACAGCACCTCGTACACGGGAAATCTGTGTCGCAGAGCGAGGCGATCGCCAGCATCACCCGGCTCGTCGCTTCGCGGCGGAGTTGGATCGGCGCTCCAGTGCCCGTCTTCCTGCTCCGGAACATCGCAGCAGGAGTCCGCGAATTGTCCTTGGTAGATGCACGACTTATGCCAAGGAAGATACGCGAACTGGAAGTAAAAATATCTTATCCCAGTTGACGTTCTTTCAGCAAAAAGGAGATTACCGTGGCGAATGTTCGTTCAACCAACGCAGCGCTTGCAATCGCGTTGCGGCAGGTACCTGGGTGCGAGAATGGAGGAGATTGTATTTGTGTCTCTCCTTCTACGCGCTCGGGGATACTCAACCTGCACCGGGTTCGTTGCAATTCCGGCACAGATCATCAAGTCGTCAGGATGAATTCCGAGTTAATTCCCCAGGCATTTGCACCGGAATTCATCGAGCGCATTGCAGGGGAAAATTCCTGCCCGGTCTTCCTCTACAAAAAGTCAGGGAGCGGAATACTCCGCCGCATGTTGCAACTTGTCACGGCGGATCTCACTCCGGCACTCGTTGACGGGAAGCGGATTGAAGTCAGGTTCAATCCGACATGACCCCATCCTGTCCTTTCTTCTTCTTACAAACCGGCTGACCCCCTTGGGTCCGCCGGTTTTGTTTTTGGCAAGTTCTGGTATCATGTGCTTTTAATGGTCGCCCGTAATTTCCGGGAACTGCTCGAAAGCCGGTGGAAGCTCGGCAATTTTTTATGCGTGGGGTTGGACAGCGAATTGGAGAGAATCCCGGAGTCTGCGCGCAAGGCGACTGTCCGCGAAACGATCCTTTCTTTCAATAAAGAGATCATAGATGCCACAAAAGACCTTGTATGCGCGTTCAAACCGAACCCTGCATTCTATGAGGCACTGGGGGGTGAAGGGTGGGCGGCTCTGCGGGAAACCATTGACTACATTCGTGAGGTCGCGCCCGATGTGCCGATTATCCTTGATGCGAAGCGCGGAGATATCGGGAACACGAACGCCGCGTATGCCGAATCCGCTTTTGATTTTTTGGGCGTCGACGCTATAACGGTCCAGCCGTATCTGGGAAGCGAACCGCTTGAGCCGTTCTTCCGTCGAGCCGAAAAGGGGATAATCGTTCTGTGCCACACATCGAATCCTGGCGCAGGAGAGATACAGGGAATTCTTGTCGAGGGCGTTCCTTTGTACAAAGTGATCGCGCAACTCGCGGCCAGCAAATGGAACGAGAACGGGAACTGTTGTGTAATGGTCGGCGCCACGTATCCGGAGGAGTTGCAGGATGTGCGGGAAATCGTCGGTGATATGCCGATATTGACCGCGGGCATCGGCGCGCAGAACGGTGACCTCGAAAAGACCATGAAAGCAGGTTTGGACAAGAATAAAAAAGGTCTCATAGTCAACGCCTCGCGTTCAGTCATTTTTGCCTCAAATGGAAAGGATTTTGCGGAAGCAGCGCGAAAGAAAGCGACAGCACTTGATAGCGAAATGAGGAAAGTGTTATAGAATGTTCGGAACGTATGAATGAAGCGGAGGTGTTGGAGGTATTGCAAAAAGTCGGGGCGTTCCGCGCCGGACACTTTGTATTCGTATCCGGTCTTCATGCTGACACGTACGTGAACAAGAATGCGATGTATCCGTATACCCGCGAGATGTCGAAACTCTGCCGAGGGATTGCGGAGATGTTCGCAGACCAGAATGTCGAGGCGGTCGTCGGCCCGGCTACGGGAGGAATAATTCTTTCGCAATGGGTCGCATATCATCTCTCGGAAATGAGCGGGCGAGAGGTGTACGGCGTATACGCGGATAAAGATGAAGGAGGGTTCGTGATGAAACGCGGGTATGATGAGGTCATCAAGGGAAAGAGAACGCTTGTCGTTGAAGACCTTACTACGACCGGCGGCTCGATAAAAAAAGTCGTGGAGGCGGCCCGCGCGATCGGAGCGGATGTGATAGGAGCGGTCGCTATTTGCAATCGCGGAGGCGTTACGAGGGAGGCCATTGGCAATCCGCCGATCTTCAAGTCGCTTTTGAATGTGGACCTTGAGCAATGGCCTGCAAAAAGTTGCGACCTATGCAGGCGGGGGATTCCTGTTAACACAGATGTCGGGCATGGGCGCGAGTTTTTGGCAAAAAAGCGGAAATAAGACCTTCTCATTCTTTCTTTCCACCCTTTTTCTTCCGTGGCCTATTTTTAACGGTCGTAGAAGATAGGTCAGAGTGGGAAAGCCCGGTTTTCCTGACAGCAGATAATTGCTCATGCCGTCGATATGATACAGTGAGGCGATATCAGTCAGTCTTTATATTCATATGCAAAAAGCTACATTGTGGATCCTCGGGCTCGTTATCATTATCGGCGGGTGGTACCTGTGGACGCAGAGGGGCACCTCGGCGCCTTCAGAAAATACTGATGTTTTTGCGCAGGAGACAGCAGATGCAGATATTGGAGTTCAAGCCGGCAATGCATCTCCGGCGGTTCCAAGCGCAAGCTCAAATGCGAATGTTCCGGCAACAGTCATCACATTTACCGATGCCGGATTCAATCCCTCGTCGATAACTATTAAGAAAGGACAAACTGTGCGTTGGATGAACAATTCGGGCTCAAAAGTATGGCCGGCTTCGGCAGTTCATCCTCAGCACAGCGCCTATCCGCAGAAATCCGCTTCTGATTGTCTGGGCAGCTCCTTCGATGCCTGCCGCGCACTTTCTCAAGGCGAATCCTGGGATTTCACATTCACCTACGTAGGCAATTGGAAGTTCCACGACCACCTGCACTCCTCAAATACAGGCGTAGTAAATGTTACGGAATAGAGAGACGTTCAAAAACCTTGCGATTTTTAACAGGAATCACTCAAACCGTTAAAAACTGCAAGGTCTCTTCTCCTGAGTTGTTTTAAGAAATTCGCCTTTATAGGGTCATTGAGCAGTTCTCAACGTCATATATATATCCTCAAGCGCCTTTACGGCGTCTCCGGCGGCGATGTTGTTCTGATGGTATAAACCGTCTGTACAATCTCCGGCGGCCCAGATACGCGGGTGCGATGTGCGACCCGTGCGTGGATCGACTTTGAGCTGCTTTATCTGATTCATTTCCAGAACATCACCGAGCCATTCAGTGTTGGGAAGGAGTCCGATCTCGACGAATACCCCGGCAACCGGAATAACTTCCTCCTTGCCAGTTTTTGAATCCTTCCAGCGGACGCCTTCGACGAATTGGTTTCCTAGGATGGCGGTCGGCTCCGCGTTCTTGATGACGCGCGTATTCGGGTGCGCGAGGACGGCGCGCACTGTTATCTCGTCAGCGCGGAATGTCTCGGTTCGGTTAAAGATCGTTACGGTCTTGCAATACGCGAGAAGCTGAGCGGCCGTCTCGAAGGCGGCGTTGCCGCCGCCTATCACTGCGACATCCTTGTCCGCGAAAAGCGGCCCGTCGCACGACGCGCAATAGGTGAGCCCTTTTTGGTCGTATTCGGCGGCTCCGGGGATCTCCAACTTGCGGCGCCGCGCACCAGCAGCGATAAGGACAGCTTTTGCTTCATAGCGCGACCCGTTTGCGAGCACGACTTCGATCAGGGTCTCTTGTGGTGCAAGCGAAGTTGCGCGAGCGGGGGAGACTATAGAGAGAGACTCGCCGGCGTAGGACTCCACGTGTTTACGCAGATTCGCCGCGAGCTCCGTTCCAGATATAACCGGAGTACCTATCCAATTCTGTATCTCGGTCGAAACCGTGCTCTGCCCGCCCCATTCTTCAGTTATGAATACGGTCTTCAAGCGTTTGCGCGCGGCATAGACGGCCGCGGCGGCCCCTGCAGGGCCGCCGCCGATTATCGCGAGGTCGTAGAACATAAGCGTGTGTCCGATACTTATTTACTGCGGCGAAGGAACGACGGCAGCCCCCCCCAACTATCGTCTTCGGTCATTCCGGCAGGTACGGTGTTTGCGACCTTGGAAAGCTTCGCGCTGTCTTTCACTTTCTCTTTCTCCGTTTTTGAGTGGATATGGCTATCAGCAGGTTTCTTCTCTTCTTCTGATCCGACATCATCTATAGCGGCAGTACGCGACACGGGAGGAACGTCCTGATCTTTTTTCGCCGCCAGGCGCGAGGAAGCGGCGAAGAGGGACGAGCGCGCGCCGCCCTCAGGGAATCCCGTGGCGATTACTGTGACGCGGACCTCGCCCTTTTTCAGGGAATCGTCGGTAACGGCGCCGAAGATTACCTTGGCGTCGGGGTCGATGGCTTCAGTGATGACATTTGCGGCGTCCTGGACCTCAAGCATGCCGAGGTCGTCGCCGCCGGCGATAGAGAATAGAACACCTTTTGCGCCATGGATGGAAACTTCCAGGAGCGGAGAATTTATGGCAGCGCGGGCGGCAACTTCGGCTCGCTTCTCGCCTATACCCGTGCCGATACCCATGAGGGCGCTTCCAGCGTTCTGCATTATCGTGCGAACGTCCGCAAAGTCTACGTTGATTATTCCAGTGGTAGTTATGAGGTCGGAAATGCCCTCCACCGCCTGCTTCAGTATGTCGTCGCACATCGCGAAAGCGCTCTTTATGCCCGTTTCGCGGCTCACTATAGCCAAAAGCTTGTCGTTCGGAATGATGATGAGAGCATCGACTGCTTTTCGAAGTTCCGCCATTCCTTGTTCGGCAAGCCGCATTCTCTGTGCACCCTCAAAGCCAAAGGGGCGAGTTACGACGCCCACGGTGAGTGCTCCGAGTTCGCGCGCGATCTTTGCGACCACAGGCGCAGCGCCGGTTCCCGTGCCGCCGCCCATGCCGCAGGTGATGAACACCATGTCTGAACCCTTAACCGCATCCTGGATCTCTTCCCGCGTTTCTTCTCCCGCCTGTTTACCGATCTCAGAATTCATTCCCGTACCAAGACCTCTGGTCAGTGCTTTTCCGATGTGGATCTTCTTTTTCGCTTTTGATTTATGCAGATCCTGTGCATCGGTATTGACGGCGATGAAATCAACACCCTGAACATGAGAGGAGACCATGTGATTGACGGCGTTTCCACCGGAGCCTCCTACTCCTATCACCCGGATCCGCGCAAAAGACTCCACATCCGGCTTCACCTGCTTGGTCATAATAGTGCGGCCATCATAACACGATGTTCTGATGTGCAAATATGGACAACGTGGGTTTCATAGGTCGCAATGCGGAACCATGCCTTTTTAGGGCAAGAGAGAGCGCAATGCTTGTTTTATCGATTCCCCTGCGTGCTCGATTATCTCACGCAATGAATGCCCGCCGACGTCGGCGTCATCTTCGTAGGCAAGGCGGCAGAGACCATATGCGACGGCCCAAGTGGCATCGGCGCCTCCGGTGCGCGACAAGTTGCCCAGCAATCCTATCTGCGAGGGAAGTTTCAGGACGATGCGCGCGATATCTGCAGCGCTCGCAATACCGGAGCCGCCGCCGGTGATAATGATCCCGGCAGGAAGAAGCCGGTTCCGTCCTATGGATTTGAGGTGAGCGTCCACAATGGTGAACATATCCTTGAGTCGCGATGTAATTATCGCATTCATTTTTTTCGGCGGGATATCGCTGCCCGTGACAGCTCCACGCTTCATCTGTTCGGCTTCTATCGGCGGGATCTGGAACGAGAGCGCAATGGAGTTCGTTATGTCGGATGAGCCAATAGGGAAAACTTTTACCGAGATTGGAACATCGTTATCGAAGACAGCGACAGAAAGAGTCTCCGCTCCTATATTGGACAACACAACTCCTGCTGTTTTTTGAGCGGTTGTCAGAGTTACAAGACTCGCGGCGAGAGGGGATACCATAATGCCTTCGACTTCGACCCCCGCAGCTTCTACCGCCTCCACGAGATCGTCGTGGTGCTTCGTGAGCATCGTGATTATAAGAGTATCTACCGCGAGTTTCGTCCCTTGGAGTCCGACAGGCTTTCCGAAAACCTTCGTTCCATCGACACGGAATTCAAGCGGTATTGTGTGTATAATGCTCCTATTACTGAGTTTTGGTGATGCTTTTTTCTCGCTCTCTCGCTCAGCGCGCTCGATATCACGGAGTGTAACGATACCGCCGGAAGGAGTGAGAGTCACTTCGCCTGAAGAGCGTATTTCATCCAGGCCCACACCTCCTAAGGCGACACGCGCGCTTTTGATCATCACTTTTGCAGATGTGGCGGCGCGCGCAAGCGCCTCTTTCACGCTCTTGGTCGCTTCATTCGCGTCAATTATATAACCATGTCGCATTCCTCTAGAGGCGGCGCTGCCCGTTCCGATTATCTGCATCGGCAGCTCGGGGCTTTCCGGCGGTGCAGCGACGACCACCTTTACGTGGTAGGTGCCGATATCGATACCCGTGTAGAACTTGCGCATTGTTCTCTTATTGTAGCGCGTGTTCGAGCTATAGAAGCGGTAGTGGAGGGGGATAAAGTGGCCGTATTCCGTTTATTTTCTATACCCGAATTGTCTGAGGACTCTGATTTCTTCGCTGTCCATTTTGTCGCTATGTTTGTGTCCTTTTAGATGCAGACATCCGTGGATGAACAGATGCGCGACCCGCTCGCTCGCAGCGATTTTTAACGCGACAGATTCGCGTGCTGCTTTTCGTACGTTCAAGAATATCTCACCTTCGGATCTGCCCAAACTGAACGAGAGCACATTCGGTGTGTACTCTTTTTTTCTATATGTGCGATTGATGCGTCGCGCGAGAGTGTCGGCGCAAAGCACGAGCGACAAGGCATATCCTCGCCCCAAGATTTCTCGAGCGATTTTTTCAAATGGAACACGCGGATAAGACCCGCGTATGGTGCGGGCGATCTCAATTAGGGGTTGCTGTTTCATTCGTCCGTCTAGCGCGCAGCGGGAGATGACTCGTTGCTGCGTGAGTTACTTTCCGCTACGCGCGGCATTGTTCCGCGACGTGCAGGAACCTCCGATATTTTGCCCTCTTTGACCTGCTGGTTGTATTCTTGACGGCGTTTAATTAGCTTGAGCGCGCGCTTTTTCTTGACGATTTTTGATGCGCCACGCGCGAAGTAGCGGTTTGCACGCGCCGTCCGGATAAGGCCGGTTCCTTGCACGCGCCGACTGAATTTCCTTATAGTCGAAAGGGCGCTCTCGTTGCCGCTTTTTGTGACTTCCGCATTTATCATGCGCGGGATTGTAGCACGCTAATATTATCAGGGCAAGACGGACTCGCTTAAGGCAGAGAAGGAACTAGGCGCCGACAGCCATTCGATGTCTCCTCAAATACTGTATGAGATCGGGCAGAGGAACGGCGTCTTGAGAATTAGTCGCGACCTCGCGCACGAGTATAGTACCCTCCATTGCCTCTTTGTGCCCCATTATGAGTATGTGTGGGACAGAAAAACTGCGAGCCGAGGCCATTTGTTCGCCAATGCGCTCCAAACAGAGAGATTGATGTACCGGAATTTCTGCGGCACGCAACATCTCCAGGACGCGGAGCGCCCGGCGCCGGGCTTCAGGCCCGAGGTGTGCGAAGTAGATCGATGGCGCCGGGCGCACCTCCGGCCTTGCCCGGGTTCGCCCGCGCACTTCGCAAGTGATGGATATCATAGCCGCTGGCGCATCCGCGAATCGCGCGGCCAATGGGTCATATCTGCCTCCTGAAGCGAGTGATATGCGCACTCCCGTTTCTTCGTCCGGTGCCGATATCTCATAGAGAGAGTGCGCCCAACAGTCGCGGCTTCCTAATACATGTGGATTCAATTCGTATGGCAAACCGAAGACTTCCAGGTATTCCAATAAGTCCCAAAATTTGCGCCTCTCCTCTTCGGTAAGATATTCCATTGATTGCGGCGCGCGTGATGTTGCCGGATGCCCTCGTTCTATGAGCTGGACTAATGCGCCGAGCGGGTCAAGAGCGACGCGAGGGCGCAGTGTGGGGGATATGCTCTCGATATGTTTTCGCAGATAAAGCCCCACATCGCGTACGTAACGGTTGGATGAATCAGGGGATCCGATATTGTTTATAGACAGGATCCTTTGCGCTATTCCGGCCTCCGCCGCTATTGCGTCTGCCACGACGATGAGAAGCGCCTCCGCTATCGCCCCTCCGGTTCCGATGACGTGCAATTCAAGAGCCGCCGACGGAACACTCGAGCGTTCCCGCGGGGACCCGATAGAAAGCCGCCAGAGCAGACGCGATTCGGTTCCGCGGGCGCGCGAAAGACAGCGTTTTGCCACGGATACAAGTCCACGTTCGTCCCGTCGCGCGAAAGACATATCAGCTTCGCACTCCGCGGCGGACGGTATGCGACGCTTTTCCACGCCAGGTACGGCGGCGCCTGAAGGATGAGAAGCGCTTGCCGCTTTATCGAGCGGCGCGAACCCGTAATATTCCGCGATGCGAATTGCAGAGCCCAGGAAGCTGGCAGTGTTCTGGTGGCGAGTGTCCTTGAGCCGTATCATAAGAATCAGTTTTGGGTTTTTATTTTTGGTTTCTAGAAAATCAGCACGCCTTGGACTTTTGCTTGCTTGAATTGTTAACTGATAACCATGGACTATTTATTGATATCTAAACTCACCCGGAAGTACTCCGATCTTGTTGAACGGGAAAAGCCGCAGGTCAACACGGCCGGCGATGTCCTTGAACGGGAGCTTGCCCCAGAAGCGCGAATCCAGGGAAACACGACGATTGTCGCCGAGCACGAAATATTCATCGGAGCCCAGCTGGATCTCGACCTGTTCGCCGGATGATGCATTCTTAGGATCTATGTACGGTTCGTCGAGCACTAGTCCTTGAGGGTATTCCACGCTTATTATTCTGACTTCTGAACCCGTAATCCGTACAGTCTCGCCCGGAAGTCCTATAACACGCTTAATAAGCGAACGGCCAGTGTCTTGAGGGAGCCCGAAAACCACAACGTCGCCGCGCTCCGGAGGATGTATGTCATAAACGAGCTTGTCGACGATCAAATAATGCCAGCCGTAGAAAGTCGGCTCCATAGATGGGCCGTCAACTATGTAGGGAGCCGCTATGAAGAAGCGAATGAAAAGCGCGATCCCGACCGCGAGCACCGTATACCCAAGCAACGAACGCGGAGATGTCGTTTGCGAACGAGTAGCGCCCGCAACAGCCTCTTTCTGCAAACCCTCATCGCCAGAAGCCTCGCTAACGGGGTTCATGTGCGTGCAGTCTACTCCTGCCGTGCCGTTGACACCAAGCGCTTGCAATGTTCCATCGCAAGCGAATGCAAAAATCAAAATGCAAAAATCAAAATAGAATGAAAAAAGCAAAATTGAAAATTATTTTCAACTTATGCACCCCATTTTAGCTTTTGGCTTTTGATTTTTGGTATATGATTCGCCGATGGCATGGGTAATTGTCGGTCTGGGAAATCCTGGAGAGGAATATTCAGGCACGCGTCACAATACCGGACGCATGGCCGTGGAGAATTTCGCCAAATATGAAAGGTTGAGCGAATGGCGCGAGGATAAAAAAGCCGAATCGCTCGTTTCGCGCGGATTGGTGGAACGGACGCTTGTCGCTCTTGTGCTGCCGAACACGTTCATGAATAAATCCGGCAAGGCTGTTTCAAAATTCGTTAAAAACGTGAAATCGGCAGAGCGAATGATCGTCGTGCACGACGATCTGGACCTCCCGCTGGGCTCGATGAAAATATCATTCGACCGCGGTAGCGGAGGACACAAAGGCGTCGACAGCATCATGCGCGCGCTGAAGACCAAAAAGTTCGTGCGCATCCGCGTCGGCGTCTCTCACTCGACTGCTTCCGGCGCCATTCGCAAGCCTGTCGGAGAAAAAGTCATCGTTAATTTCATTCTCATGAAATTCAAAGCGCATGAAGCTGAGGAATTGAGAAGGGTCTTCAAGCGCGTGACCATGGCGCTCGAAAAAATCGTGACGGAAGGTCTTGCGAGCGCGATGAATGAGTTTAATTAGACGCTCGAAGCCCTGGCAGTTTTTAACGGAGGAATCACTCAAACCGTTAGAAACCGTCAGGCCTTCTCGCTGAATCTGTAGGAATGCGCGAGACACGGCAAAAGTGCTATATCTGGCGAGCGCTCTTTATATCGCCGGCTTCAAAGTCATCCTTCGCTCACCGGGCCCGCCCCGTTAGAAGTTTACTTCTAACGGGGCGAGAAAACGCACAGGTTAAGCAGCAGGCTTTAGCGTCATTCTGCGTTCTGCGGGTTCAAAAAATGTAATTATAAATGGATACACTTTCCCAAGTTCCAATTTAGTGCGCAGGTCGTCCTCGCTTGTGAATTCAGAAATGTGAACAAGGCCTGCCACGCCCTCCTCTATAGAGGCGAGTGCGCCGTGCTTGTTGTACTTTATGACCACTGCGTCCACTTTCTGGTCCTTCTTGTATTTCGCGGCGGCCATCTTCCACGGATCGTCAGTAAGCGCTTTGATGGAGAGCGAAACCTTGTCGTCTTTCACCTCGATAACTTTCACTTGTATCTGCTCGCCCACTTTATAACGCGCCTTGGGGTTCTCAACCAACGCCCAATCCATTTCTGAAATGTGCACAAGGCCCTCTAAACCTTCTTCGAGCTTCACGAACACTCCGAATTCCGTAGCACCGGTGACGGTTCCCATAAGCACATCGCCCGCATGATATTTCTCTACAAGCGACGAACGCTCGGATGTGGAGGCACCTTTCTCGCTGAAAATAAGTTTCTGCTCTTTCGGATTCGCCGTGATTATCATTACTTCAAGCTTGCTTCCGACCATTTTCTTGAGCTCGGCAAAGATCTTTTCTTTGTCGCCGTCGGGTACGCGCGGATAATGTGCGGGGGAAAGCTGTGAAGCCGGAAGGAAACCCTGAATGCCGTTCCAGCTTATGATGAGCCCTCCCTTATTTGCATCCGTGATAGGCAGTTCAAAGGAGGATTTTTTCTGCATGGCGGTTTCCGCCTCGTTCCAAATAAGCGCTTGGCGCGCTTCTCGCAAGCTTAGTTCTATGTACCCCTCCGCGTTCTCCGTACCGACGACTTTCGCGGTAATGGTATCGCCGAGATTGACGTTCTTCAGAGTCTCGCGCGCGGAGAGATATTCGCGGCCGTAAATAATGCCTGTCCCGAACGGATGAAGGTCGACGAAAACACGGGCGCGGCCGACGGCGATAACAGGACCCTCTACTACGTCGTCGTTTGCGGGAGCTTTTGCGGTCGCGCGTAGAAACTCCGACATCGGGCCCTCCTTCGCCAGAGGCTCTGCCTCAGTTGGATTTTTGTCCAGATCTTTATCGATCGCACCCGTCTCAACTTCTTCTGCTGTTTTAGAGCTTGTATCTGCAATCATGAATATGTTGCGCCCGGTGCTTCCTGCTCCTCCCGTTTCAGACAATAGGCAGGGAAGTGTGAACCGCTCGCGTTACTAATTAATAATCGGGCATACGCCCTCATATCACCTGCGCTCGCTCGGAAATGAAAGCAAGCTTTCATTTCACTCACCTCGCTTGATGATAATACGCCTTGCGGCGTTCGCACAATATATACGATACTCACGCAAAACGCAATCCGTTCTGATATAATGGTCGTATGATCCTCACGTACCACGGCGTAACATGCATTCGAGCGAGCGCGGGAGACACTACGATCGTGTTCGGTCCCGTGTCCAAGAACTCCAAGAATTTCAAGCCGACGAATTTCGGCGCAGACGTAGCTTTCATATCTCTCAATCACGCGGACATGAACGGCATCGATGAAGCGGGCCGCGGTGATAAACAGCCTTTTGGGATACTAGGGCCGGGGGAGTATGAAGTTAAATCGATCACCGCTACCGGTTTTCCATCCACATCTTCCTACGGCGGAGGCGGAATGATAAATACTATCTACTCGGTGTACCTTGATGGCCTGCATATTCTGTACCTGGGCGCACAGGGCGACACTGCGCTTCCCGCTGAAGTCCTTGAGATGGATTCGCCGGATGTGCTCATCGTTCCTGTCGGAGGCTCTGGCGCCTTGTCGCCAGCCGACGCGCAGAAGCTTTCCGTGAAGCTTGAAGCAAAAATAGTCATCCCTATTTTGTGGAATGAGAAGACACTCAAGCAGTTTTTGAAAGAGGCGGGCGCCGAGGATACAAAGCCCGCGGACAAACTCACCCTGAAACCGCGCGACGTCGTTGGCAAGGAGAATGAAGTGGTCATATTGAGTGAATGAAAAGCAGTGCGCAGAAAATATATGGTCATGAGAAAGGCGATAGACAATTTAAAGGAGCGTCCCGGTCACGAACGCAGGGCAGTCGCCGTCGGTATCGCGATCGCGGTCGTGGCGGTGCTTTTTCTCGGCTGGTCCATACTATTTTTCAAGAAAATACAGGGCGGTAGCACGCAAATCAAGCCGTCCGACGTTTCGCAGCAGGCGCGGGATCAGTGAAAAGAGCACAGTGATCCGATTTTCCGGGATGTAGAAATCGCCCGTCATTTATGATAGAATTAACAAAATATGGCTCGTAAAGATGAGGCAAAAACAGGGGATGCGGGACTGCCTGCGGAGCCATCGCGGGCTGCGGGAGCGGGAATAGTTTCGCGCAACATTACTTTGGAAATGCGAGAATCGTATCTCGATTATGCGATGTCCGTGATCACCGCACGTGCGCTTCCCGATGTGCGGGACGGACTCAAACCGGTGCACCGCAGGATTTTATATGCGATGCAGGAGGCAGGGCTTACCGCCTCCGCGAAGACGAGGAAATCGGCGACGGTCGTCGGGGATGTCATTGGAAAATACCATCCTCACGGCGACGTGGCGGTCTACGACTCCATGGTGAAAATGGCCCAGGATTTCACGATGCGCTATCCGCTCATCATCGGCCAGGGGAACTTTGGGAGCATCGACGGAGACTCCGCCGCCGCCTATCGCTACACGGAAGCGAAAATGTCGCGGCTCGCCTCCGACATGATGCGCGACATCGAAAAGGAAACGGTGGACTTCCGTCCCAACTACGACAACACGAAACAGGAGCCGACGGTCCTGCCTGCCGCGTTCCCCAACTTGCTCGTGAACGGCACTCTTGGTATCGCAGTCGGAATGGCGACCAACATTCCTCCGCACAATCTTAATGAGGTGTGCGGTGCGGCCCTGCACATAATAGAGAATCCAGACGCGACGACCGAGGACCTTCTCAAATTCGTCGAGGGCCCTGATTTCCCGACTGGCTGTATCGCGTTCAATCAAACGGACTTGCGGCATGCGTACACCACGGGTCGGGGACCGGTAGTCGTGCGCGCAGATGCGGAGATAACGGAGAGCAAGAAAGGCGATTATCAGATAATCATCACGTCTATTCCGTTCCGCGTGAACAAATCCGACCTTTTAGGAAAGATAGCCGACCTCGTGCACGAGAAGAAGCTTGAAGGCATTAAGGATATCCGTGATGAATCCACGAAAGACATCCGCGTAGTAATAGAGCTAAAAGGAAATGCCCATCCGCAGACGGTCCTAAATTATTTATACAAGCACACCCAGCTTGAAGAAACATTTCACTACAACGTCGTAGCGCTCGTCGACGGCGTGCCGCAGACCCTGTCGCTAAAAGCGCTCATCGAGTACTTCGTCGCGCACCGTAAGGAAGTCGTAACGCGGCGCTCCAAATTCGACTTAAGAAAAGCACAGGAACGCGAGCACATCTTGCTTGGCCTCAAGAAAGCGCTCGACCACATCGACGAGATAATTAAGTTGATAAAGAAAAGCGCCGACGTGGATGCGGCGCGCCTGGGATTAATGAAGACATTCAAGTTCTCGGAATTGCAGGCGAACGCCATTCTCGACATGCGTTTGCAGAAGCTCGCGGGCCTTGAGCGCAAGAAAATCGAAGACGAGTTGAAGGAAGTCCAGGATTTGATAGCGCATCTCACAACCCTTTTGAAGAGCGAAAAGAAGCTGATGGAGGTCATTTCGAAAGAGATCCGCGAGGTTATGGAAAAATACGGCGACCTTCGACGCACGAAGATAGTCAAGCGCGCGGCGAAGCTTCTTTCCGCTGAAGATCTGGTTGCGGACGAGGAGAGTGTATTGGTTTTAACGCAGGGAGGCTACATAAAGCGCACGAATCCGACCGAGTACCGGCGCCAGAAGCGCGGAGGCATAGGAGCTACAGACCTCAATACTAAAGAAGAGGATTTCGTCACTCAATTTTTGACAGCGAATGCGCACAGCGACATTCTTTTCTTTTCCGACAAAGGTAAGGTTTATCGGCTAAAGATGTACGAGCT
This sequence comes from Candidatus Kaiserbacteria bacterium RIFCSPHIGHO2_12_FULL_53_13, assembly GCA_001781555.1. Taxonomy (GTDB): domain Bacteria; phylum Patescibacteriota; class Minisyncoccia; order Phycocordibacterales; family UBA2100; genus UBA10103. Next base: position 7,256 of record MFLP01000022.1, on the reverse strand, counting down.
TCCTGAAGGCAGACGCGCGACCAAGGGCAAATCAATAATGAATTTTCTTTCACTCGAGCAGAATGAAACGATTACCTCGGTCCTCGCGATGCCGAAAGAAGTGAAAGCAAGCGACGGACTGGCGCTCGTTATGGCAACTCGAAGCGGTACCGTGAAGAAAACCGCGGCCGACAAATTCCGAGAAGTACGACGAAGCGGATTGCTCGCGATAAAATTGGACAAAGGGGACGCTCTCATCTGCGCGCGATTCGTGCGCAAGGGAGATGACATTCTCCTCACGACCTCGAAGGGACAGTCTATCAGATTCAGGGAAGCAGACGTGCGGGAAATGGGGCGGCAAGCCGGCGGAGTCCGGGGCATCAAGCTCGGGTCTGCAGATTCTCTGGTCGGCGCCGGTATTGTGCCGAAGGATGCAAAAGGAGCAGAGCTTCTTGTACTGTCATCCACAGGCTACGGCAAAAAAACGAAACTCGCGGAATACAAGACACAGGGGCGCGGCGGAAGCGGCATCAAGACGATGTCCATAACCGCGAAGACAAAACAGCTCGTGGGCGCGGCTGTCGTCGAAGGAGATGCAGGCCTGCCTGCGCAGGCAGGCGAGCTTGTTGCGATGTCGCAGAAGGGAACTGCTATCCGCACAGGGCTTGATGAGATCCCAAGCTTGAGCCGCGCAACGCAGGGGGTGCGAGTGATGAAATTGCGAGAAGGCGACCGCCTCGCGTCATTCGTGGTGTTTGAATCTGCAGATTCGCCCACGGGGTAAAGCTCGGCATATCTTATAACGTTTCCCACACGCGAAGATAGAAAAGAACAATACGCGACTTCTGCGCGGTATAATGCACGGGATGCAAGCGGTCAAGTCCAATATCAACCCCTCGAGGTCTACACGCAAATCCGGCATGCAGAATTTTGCGCATCCGGGACGGAATGTCAGCGCTTTTGAGATTAAACCGGGGATGGCAATCGCCGATTTCGGTTCTGGAAGCGGTGCATATGTTCTGGCTATCGGAGAAGCTTTGCGCGGGATGGGGCATGTATATGCCATAGATGTACAGCGAGACCTTCTCTCGCGCGTGAAAAACGAGTCAGCGCGAATGGGGTATAAGAACGTGGAAGTTATCTGGGGTGACGTGGAAAGGCTTTATGGCTCGAAGCTCGCGGACGATAGCATCGACATAGTTCTGATCTCAAATCTTTTGTTCCAGCTTTCGGACAAACCCTCGGCGCTTTTGGAGGCGAATCGGGTCTTAAAGCCAGGCGGTCGGCTCGCGGTGATTGATTGGGCGGATTCTTTCCGGGGAATGGGGCCAACGCAAAGGGATGTGGTAGCGAAGGAAAAAGCAAACAGTCTTGCATACGACGCCGGGTTTGAGTTCGTGCGTGAATTTCCGGCCGGCGCGCATCATTACGGCCTTATATATAAGAAGGTCAATCAATCCATATGAAGCACCTATCTATTTTTCGGACCGTCCTCCTTTCTGTTTTTGGGGCACTGGCAATTTCCGGCGTCCTCATCTTCGCTCTCGCAGTCGGCGGCAATCAGGAAAGCCCCGTCGGTCCTGTAAGCATATGGGGCACTCTGGACGCGAAAGCGTTTGCTGCTGCCATAGAGAAAGCCGCAGGCGCCGACGCACGCTTCGCGCAGGTTACATATGTAGAGAAAGATCCAACGACCTATGAGGCCGATATCACGAATGCGCTTGCGAACGGCGGCGGCCCCGACCTGTTTCTCCTGAGGCAGGATTACATTATGCGCGATAAGGGGAAAGTTATTCCTGTAAAGCCGGAATCTCTATCGAGCACGCAGTTCAAAGCTACGTTTATTGATGCCGCTAATACGTTCGACACAGCCGTTGGCGCGCTCGGCTACCCTCTTTTTGTCGACCCTCTCATTCTGTATTGGAATCGCGACTTGCTCGCATCCGGAGGATTCGCTAAACCGCCGGCATATTGGGAAGAGCTTTCCGACATGACGCAGAAACTAACGAAGCGCTCGGACTCCGGCACCATACTTAAATCCACCATAGCTTTAGGCGAGTATACGAATGTTACGAATGCAAAAAGCATCCTGAGCGTACGTATTCTCCAGGAGGGAGGTTCAATAACGGAACGGGACCAAGACGGCCGTCTCACTCCTGCTTTCGCCACAGGCACTAGCACTGAAAGCGCCCTAAGTTTTTATACGCAGTTTGCCAATCCTGCAAATAACGCGGGTTATACATGGAATAGGTCGCTCCCGGATGCCCGCACGGCGTTTGCCGCCGGCGATACGGCTTTATACATCGGTTATGTAAGTGAAGCGCCGCTGATCGCGCAAATGAACCCGAACCTTAGTTTCGCAGTGGCGCCTCTGCCGCAGATTCGCGGGAGAGATCGAGTTGTAAATACTGCACACGTGTATGCGCTCGCAGTATCCCGCGCCGGAGAGAACCAAGACGGCGCTAAAGTGGTCGCCCCGCTTTTCGCCTCTCCTTCAATAGCCAAAGATATCGGAGATGTACTAGGCATACCTTCGGCCCTTCGCGATGTGCTATCGGAACCGGCGGAAGGCAACGGGGCACTATTCAATAAAGAAGCGATAATCGCGCGTTCATGGCTGGACCCGGACCCGGAAAAGACATCAGCTATCTTTCGCGCTATGATTGAACGCGTTACATCAGGCGCCATGCGCTTATCGGATGCAATCCAACGGGCAGATCAGGAAATGGCGCAGGTTATAGGGCAATGAAAGGTATGCCCGGTAGTGAAATGTGCCTTAAGCTTAAACAGATTATGAAAACAAACCACGAACTCATCAAAATCGCAGCAATCGGAAGTTTACCAATAACGCCGCGGCAGCCGACGGGCGTCTGCCGCAAAGGCACATTCTACTAACCGGGTATGAAAGACTTAGTTAGAAAGATAGGACGAATAACTGCGTGGGCAAGTGCGTGCACCTTTTCATTCCTTGTCCTGTCTCTTCAGGCGCATGCCGCTGATGCGGGGATTCTTGCGAATCCGCTCAACTCTGCCTTCAGCACGATACCGAAATTCATCTCCGGCGTTCTCCAGGTCGTCGTTATGATCTCTCTGCCGGTCATAACGCTATTTTTTGTCGTCGTAGGATATAAATTCATTTCTGCGCAGGGGAGTGAAGGGAAACTCACGGATGCGAAGAAGAACCTCTGGTACGCTGTTCTTGGGGCGCTTCTTATTTTAGGCGCATGGGTCATTGCGACATTGATAGCCGGGACGGTGACCCAGATCGTCGGGCAAAACTAGCATGACCAAGATACGCTCATTGATCACTTACGCCGTTCTCCTGGTTCCTGCCGTCGCGCTCGCCGCGCCGCGCACGTGGAGCGAGCTTGTCGACTCGCTTGTATCGCTCATGAATTACGGCGTTGCGACCCTCGTCGCCCTCGCCATAGCGCTCTATTTCTACGGCATATCTTCCAACATCCTGAAATTGGGCGAGAATGAACCGGAGAAGAAAAAAGCATACTTTTTTTGGGGAATAATAATATTGTTCGTCATGGTGAGCGTTTGGGGGATACTGCGGATAGTGCGATATACGCTTTTCGGCTAATTAAAGAATCATGTCATACGGGATCATCAGAAAAGAGTGGGCACTTGTGGCGATAGTCGCGCTTGCTCCGAATCTGGCCTTCGCTCAGAGTGTTCTGCGTACATTGGGATATCTGGATATTTTCATAGGCCTGTTCCTGGCTGTTTCCATAGTTATGTTCGTGGGCGCGTTCATAGTTTATTTTGTTAGGTACGGCACCATGCACCGCGAAGAGATGTTCAAGTATATGCAATGGTCAATTTCCATCCTGTTCGTTCTTTCCGTCCTGCTTGCACTCATACGCTTCTTCCAGAGGCACACATCGGCCATGCTGTATTTCCTGTCAGTCGCCGCTTTCATTCTGCTGACGATACTTATTATCTATATATCTGCCAAGAAAGGAGAGAAAAAGAAAGAGAAGAAATGACCGTAAATGGCGTGATTCATGAAATATTCAATATCCACAGGCCGTAGCGATGTCTATTGCGCTTTTTGCCTTACCCTATACCATTAACGTACTTAATAAATAGGGTAATAACTCAATCAAATTATGCGTGCACGAATTGCTGGTATCTCGACTTTTGGCCTTGCTACGGTGTTTTTGCCTATGCTAGCCAGCGCACAGAACATTCAAAGCGTCCTGTCCCTCTTCGGCAGACTCTTTAATGCAGTAATTTGGCTCCTTGTTACTGTCGCTGTAGTAGTTTTCTTCTGGGGTCTTATCAAATACATATTCAATAGGGAAGGCGGCGAAAAGGAAGGGTCTGAGGGCGCTACACTTATGTTCTGGGGTATTATCGCGATTTTCGTCATGGTATCTATCTGGGGCATAATCCGTCTTCTGCAGAATACTTTCCAGATCAGCCCTCTTCAGGGAGCGATCACTCCGTCTACTGTCCCAGTCCAAAATGTCCTTTGAGCCGCCTGTTGCGTCGGCGACAAAGTTCAGGGGTGCCGAGCTTTTACTCACAGTGCTCCAAACTAGCTGATTCACAGCACTTAATGCCTTTCGCGGGTAAAATCGTCTGTAATCAATCATGAATCCCGTTAGAGGCCGCGGTCACTCTGGTGTAGTATTATGCAATATGCAAGACCGAACAAGGATATTAATAATTAATTGCGGAGTCAGCGGTGCGACCGCGACCTGCCTCTAACGGGATGAATGTCGCCGGAGAACTCATAGGACGCTTGGTAAAATACATTATTAATCCGGCCATTTTGCTGATTTTCACGGCCGGGTTCCTTCTTTTTTTGTGGGGGCTTGTCGTGTTTATATTCAAGCTTGAAGAAGGAGGGGACCACAAGGAAGGAAAGAACCACATGCTCTATGGGCTTATCGGAATGCTTGTAATGGTCAGCGTGGGCGGCATAATCGCCATTCTCAGCAACACTTTTGATCTCAGGGTCGATCCTAAAAGCGGAACATACAATCCCGACCTAAGCCGCATGGACAATGTTCTCCCCGCAGCGAATTTTTTCGGATCAGTCAGATGAGAAAAGAACGGTACGATTCTTGCCTTCTTCTTTCGCCCGATGCATAGCTTGGTTTGCGTGGTCTATCAGCGTCGTCTCTGGGTCATCAAAATCATCGTCCCATGACATCGACGCGACCCCTAGGCTAACAGTAAAAGACAGAGGCTCCTCTTGAGTTTCTAATTTGATTTTGAGGCCGCCGACCATTTCTCGGAGTGTCTCTGCTTTCTTGTAAGCGTCTTCTTCACTAGCGCCCTCAAGTAAGACAACAAATTCTTCACCACCGTGTCGTGATACTTTGTCCGCACCTCGCACGTGTTCTTTCAATGATCTGCCAACCTCTTTGAGAACTTTGTCGCCAATCTTGTGCCCGTGTCTGTCGTTAATACTTTTAAAATCATCTGTATCAATAAAAATAATAGATACCGGCCTCCCGCCCTCTCCTTGGCGTTTCAATCGTGCAATGGCATTCTCAACGAACGGAAGAAACCCACGCCTGTTTAATAGCCCTGTGAGAGGGTCCGTAACTGTTTCCTCCTCAAGATTTGGGATTCTTCTGGCCATTGTCGTGGAAATCTCAAGCGCTCTTGCGTCTGCGTCTGCTTTCTCCCGCTTCTTTTCTGCTACCCGCCACAAGGACTCATTCATCGCCGTATTATACTACGGCGCTTTTGTATGTGTGGGGTCACAATAGGAATTACGGCATCCTACGAAAACATAGTCATCTGTGGTCCTTTGTTTTTGTGGGCAGGGGGAGATTCGAACTCCCATCTCTTGCGAGACCAGCTCCTAAGGCTGGCGCGTCTACCAATTTCGCCACCTGCCCGTGATTAACGATTATACACGCAAGCTCGTCCTTGTCCGCCCTGCAGGCTCTGGGAAACACCACAAGAGTACTTCATTTCAATAACGTCGGAATACCGACGAAGTGAAATTGGTCGCCCACGGTTTTCCCATTCCTGCCTGTCGGCAGGC
>MFLP01000022.1:0-1229 GCA_001781555.1 Candidatus Kaiserbacteria bacterium RIFCSPHIGHO2_12_FULL_53_13 | reverse complement strand
CCGCCCACCAGGGCTCGAACCTGGGACCCACTGCTTAAGAGGCAGTTGCTCTACCAACTGAGCTATGGGCGGAAGTGAGGAGCAAAGTGCAAGCGTGCCTGCACATTCTCCGAACGACCCGTCCATATGCATATATGGGCGGATGTTTAAAGAATGTATCAAGAGTATCACGAGTTCGCAATAATTTTCGCGCGGCGAGACCTATCAGAAGAAATCATCACTCCGTCTCGTTCCTTAGTGGGCCAGGTGGGGATCGAACCCACATCCCTTGCGGGACACGATTTTAAGTCGTGCGCGTATACCGATTCCGCCACTGGCCCGACAACACCAATGTACCACAAGAGGCCCGGGCGGGACTCGAACCCGCGCATAATGATTTTGCAGATCATCGTGTTACCCCTTCACCACCGGGCCATTGAACTTTAAGCGCGTATGAGAGCATTCGGCATGCAACTTAAAGTACCGTGTAAATATATCGTATTTTCTTCTTAAAAATAGCCCCCCTTTGACTGACCCTCCATACATGAGTTTAAAGAGACGAGAACTGTTCTCGGAGGAGTACCTTAATTGATACGTTCCTATTGTACTACCATGTTTATACAATCCGTTACCAACGATGCCCGAATGAGATTGAAGCCGTAGATGAAGTTGTTGAAGAAAGATTTTACTACCGCTCGTGAATATGGTCAGCAGTTTCTTTGGCTTGCCAGTCGGCCTCATCTCTAAGTGCACACACCCATCTCCTCAGACCATTTATCAAAGAACGCGTCATTAATCTTGTAGCGTATACCCATTCGCAAATTATAGAGGGTAACGTACTGTACTGTACTGCAAGAATTATTTTCGTGTCAGCTCATCGATTCGCTGGCGATTCTTCTCTCCAAGGTCGAGAGCGAAATCAACTGTCGGCAGATAACGCAAAACACTGTGCTCCTTCAGGTATTCGCGAAAGTCCGTGCGGACGCGTTTCGCGAAGTTGAGCGCGACATTCTCTAATTTCTCGGGAAGGACGGAAAAATACACCGTGACATTCTTGATATCCGGAGACACATCCGCACGCGTGACCGTGATGAGCGATTGACGGTTGGATTCTCGCGCGAAGAATTCGCCCGCGAGGTGCGCTATAGCTTCTCCTATCTGCGTCTGTCGTCGTGAACCCATATCGCGTCACTTCGAGACAGTGATGAAGCATTGAAGAATATCTCCTTGTGCTATCTCAAATACTGCCT
>MFLP01000021.1 GCA_001781555.1 Candidatus Kaiserbacteria bacterium RIFCSPHIGHO2_12_FULL_53_13 | reverse complement strand
CAAGCGATAGACAAAGCCGCGAAAAGGGGAGTTTTGAAGGCAAACACTGCTTCCCGCACGAAATCCCGTCTCTCGAAGCGTATCAAAGCGATAGGGGCGTAGGGGTTTTGGTGAGTATGTAAAGTAGTTCAGAGCAACACCTGCGGGGGTTGCTCTGTTTGCGGCTACTGGGGCTCCTTGTTCAGTTCCGCTCTGATTATTTGCTACTATGTGGAGCATGATTGAGAAATATCATGCAGGGGATGACTTGAATAATAGAGAGCCTCAAATTGACAAATCCAGACGCGGATTCCTTCGGACCGCAGCGGCTGGAGTAGCCGCAGGTGTTGTTGGAGACCGGCTTGTCTCAAAGCTCAACAAGCCGACATCTATAGATACAACGGGAGGTCCAGCCAAGCTGTTGTCGCCGAAAGCCCAAGAAGCACTGAGGCAGGGTAATCCCGAAGCGGTCGAGACGGGGCGCGGGCTGATCCGCAGGTACACTGAAATGTTGTACAAGGAAAATCAATCCTGCATCGATTTGGAAAGACAGTTGCAAGAACTATTGGAAAACGACCCGGATAATGAAGGACAGATGAACCTCCTTCTCTCCGGGATTCGATTAAGTACGAAACAACAGGAACTGTATATGTCCGCGAGGAGGGAACTGATGAAATGGATACCCGACCATCGAGAAGATTCCAAACCTGAAAAGGGAATGTCGAAAGGGAAACCCGTGAAAAGAGTCGAGGCGTAATGTAAATATTGTCAAAACACGTCATCGCCCCCAACCCATACCGGGAGCACCTTGCCCATACTCATTTTATGCTCCCGGTAGGACTGCGGGTACGCTTATCTCCTTCGCCTCTCGCCTCGTCGTCACTCGGCTCGGGCTAGGCACCGCCTCGCCGTTTCCGTCTGTTGACGGAAACATGCTCCGGCGTTCGATTCCTAACGCATACCGCGCAGGCGGCATGCTCCGGAAGCACGCCGCTCACTCTGTTCGCTCTGTGCTCCCGGTAGGAATCGAACCTACATCGCAACCTCCGCAAGGTCGTATCCTATCCATTGAACGACGGGAGCTCCCTAACAACTCAGGACTGCAATGTACCACATTCCGGTTTCGTTTTCACATCTCCGTCGGGAATCTTCTAGATACCGAAAAATTCCAGTATCTTATGCGATACGGGCTCTCTCATCGGCACTTCTTCGACGCGCTCTTGAAGGTATGCGCGTATGGCGCTCGGGTCGGCATGCTCGAGGGGGATTATCAGATTGGGCGACATGAACTTTATCGTATCTACAAGTAGAAGAGGCGCGTTTTCATTTTCATCGTCCACCCAGAACGAGATTATCTCATCGTACCTGTGCAACATATCGCCTATCCGTATGCCGCGATCCGAGAGCTCGAATTCAACGAGTTCGGGCGGCGTGCGCGCGATAATTCCTATCGTCAGTGCAGCGACTATTATCAGAAGAGCGAAAAGGACATTGCTGAATAAAATACTTATGACAGCGGAGCAAACAGCGAAAATACCGAGCGCCCAGAACCAGTCCCCGCTGCGTTCGATATGTTCGTGCTCGTAGGCGCTCCAGCTAATAGGAATCCCTTCGGCCATGCCGCAATGATATCACTTAATTTCTAACACGTGTCTTTTAATGCTTTTTTGTCTACCGCGTGGTACAAAGTTGTCGAGGAGGGGTGGCTGAGTGGTCTAAAGCACCGGTCTTGAAAACCGGCGTGGGGAAACCCACCGTGAGTTCGAATCTCACCCCCTCCGCTATAATTAGAATATGACCTTAGACACGAAGATTGTGTTAAACACCGGTGCCCCGATGCCGATGATTGGTCTCGGCACATGGAAATCTGCAAAAGACAAAGTCGGTCAAGCGGTCGGATACGCGCTCGTTGAGGCCGGGTATCGTCATATTGATTGTGCTTCCGTTTACGGCAATGAAAAGGAAATAGGTGAATCACTCGCCGCGGTTTTTGAAAACGGTGTCGTGCCCCGCGGCGACGTCTTTATCACCAGTAAATTGTGGAACAATGCTCACAAAAAGGACGCAGTACTAGTAGCATGCAAGAAGACGCTTAGCGACCTGAAACTTGATTATCTGGATTTGTACTTAATGCACTGGGCCACTGCCACGCCGGGAGGAGACAGCGAGGTGGTCGATGAAAACGGCATTCTCATTACCGAAAAAGTTCCGATCCGCGAGACATGGGAAGCGATGGAAGATCTAGTGCAAAGCGGCCTCGTCAAAGCTATCGGCGTCGCGAATTTCACAGCGCCCCTTGTCTGCGACCTGCTCTCCTACGCTAGGATCCCTCCGTCTGTAAATCAAATCGAACTCCATCCGTATTTCCAGCAGTCGAGATTGCTCGAGTTCTTAACGTCTCGGAACATTGCAGTTACTGCCTACTCGCCGCTTGGCCGACCTGGTAATGACGATATGGGCGCGCGGCTCATAGAAGATGAAACTATCGTGCGTATTGCCCGCGCTCACAAAAAAACGTCGGCCCAGGTCTTGCTCCGATGGGGAATACAAAGAAATACCGTCGTAATTCCGAAGAGCACATACCCAGAAAGGATAAAGGAGAATATTGATGTTTTCGATTTCGAATTATCAAATAATAATATGGACGCTATAGGGGAGCTGGAAAGGGGACTACGCCTCGTAGACCCTTATTTTTGGGGCAAAATCCCTTATTTCGATTAAGAAAATTTCGCATGGATTCTTATACCGGTATTGTTGAGCAGGGCTCAAAGCGCGCGGCCGCGCTCGGATATCCAACGATAAATATTCCGCTCGAAGACGACGTGAGCGGCATCTACATTGCTCGGGTACACGTCGGGAGTGAAATATTTCCGGCGGCCGCGTTTGCTGACTCGCGCCGCAAAATACTCGAAGCGCACATCATAGACTTCTCGGAGCGTTTGTACGGCAGGAAAATAACCATTGAGCTTTTGGGAAAGATCAGGGACACGCGCGACTTCAATGACGATGCAAAGCTCCGCGAAGCTATCGCGGACGATGTTGCGAAAGTCCGCAGATACTTTAAGAACTGAATCCTATGTTCACCGGCATCATACAAGCCACGGCACCAGTACTTTCTGCGACCGCGCGCGGCGGCTGTCGGTGCGTGCGCATCAAGAAGCCGCTGCGCTGGAAACTCAACCTCGGACAGAGCATATCCGTCGATGGCATCTGCTCCACGGTCATCAAGCAGGACGCGATATCGTTCTCTGTCGAATATATACCGGAAACGCTCGCGAAGACGACCGTGCAGGCCTTCTCTAAAGGAAGCACCGTGAATCTCGAGCGCCCCCTTCGTCTCGGCGATCCTCTTAATGGACACATAGTGCAAGGGCATGTCGATACGCGCGGTCGCGTCGCGGCGATAGTAGAATCGGGGCGGTCGCGCGAACTGATTGTGGCCGTGCCGAAAACGCTCGCAGAAACACTAGTTCTTCACGGTTCGGTCGCGATAAACGGCGCAAGTCTCACCGTCGCTCGCCTGCCTGCGCCGAGCCTTCGGCAGGCAGGCGAGCGCGGAGCGTCATTCACCGTAGCTCTCATTCCTTACACGCTCGCGCATACGAACATCAGGCGTTTACAAGTAGGGGATCAGGTTAATGTCGAAGCTGATCATACCGCGACGCGCCCGCTTGAAAGCGAGGCGCGGAGTGCTAGACCCCGCAGTAGAATTTCGGCTTGATTATGTTTTACGTGTATGTATTGGAGAACGAAAATAAAGAACTTTACACCGGGTTCACTTCTGACTTACGGAAACGTATCGTAAAACATAATCGAGGAAATAACTTTTCAACTAAACATCACGTATGGCACTGTATTTACTATGAGGCTTGTATTGAAGAGGATGATGCGCACCGTCGAGAAAGATATTTAAAGACGACAGATGGTAGAAGTACTTTAAGGAATCGACTTAAAACCTATCTGTATAAACGGTGCTAGCCGAAATCACACTGACGGGGTAGAGTGAGCCGCGATGCGAAGAACAGAATACGCAAAAGATTATGAACCGCGTGATGCGTCTAAACTGCGCGTTGGTATCGTAGTTTCTCGCTGGAATAGCGATATAACGGAGCGTCTTCTCGCGGGCGCGCAGGAAATCCTGCGCGCGTGGCACGTCGCTCCGAAGCGCGTCACTGTCATGCACGTCGCAGGAAGTTTCGAGATTCCCTATGTATGCCTCGCGCTCATCAAAAAGAAGAAGCCCGATGCGGTAATAGCCCTTGGATGCATCATCAAAGGGGAGACGGACCATGACCGCTATATAGCTTCTGCGGTCTCGCACGGCATCATGCAGGTTTCTCTCTCGCAAAAAATACCGGTCTCATTCGGCATCATCACCGCGAACAATTTAAAACAGGCGGAAGCGCGCGCTACGGGCGATGCGAACAAAGGCAAAGAAGCCGCGGTCGCAGCGTTGGAGGCCGCGCTTCTTAAGTGACCGCGTTAAAAGAGCGTCCGCAAGGGGCGTACGCGCGAATATTTGCGGAGCAAAAATGAGAAAGTAGTGTAGAATCATACCGAACAAATATGCCGAGTTCACGATACATAGCTTTTTTCGGCCCCGCATTGGTTTTTTTGGCGGCGGCATTGTGGGCGACAGATGCGCCGTTCCGCACGCATCTTACAAAAGAGCTCGCCTCCACTTTTATAGTTTTTGCGGAGCACGGCGTCTCAGTGCTTGTCGCTATCCCGATACTTCTTTTCAACTGGAGCAACCTGCGTCAGTTGTCTCTGCGCGAGTGGCTCGCAGTCCTTGCAATAGCTATAGGCGGTTCGGCGCTTGCGGCCGTCGCTTTCACCGAATCCTTCCACTACGTGAATCCTTCCGTATCCATCGTGCTCCAGAAAGTCCAGCCGTTGATAGCGATCGCGCTTGCCGCCGGGCTCTTAGGCGAAAGACTGCATAAGAATTTCTGGCTCTGGACTATCGTTGCTCTCATCGGCGCATATATCGTGAGCTTCCCGCATCTCGTTCCGCAGCTTTATACGGGTGAAGTATTCAACCCGAATATGATAGGCGCACTCTTGGCGCTTTCCGCGGCGACACTGTGGGGAGCCTCCACGGTTTTTGGAAAATACGTATTGCGCACCGCCGCCTTTCAAACGCTGACATCCCTTAGGTTCGTCATCGCCTTCATCTTTCTGGGGCTTCTCAATGCCGTGCAGGACACATTTCCCGCTCCGAGCGCCATAACGAACACCGACTGGCTTTTTATAGTCATCGTAGCCCTCACGTCCGGTGTTTTTTCACTCTTCCTTTATTACTACGGCCTGCAATTTACCCGCGCGTCCATAGCAACGATAGCGGAACTCGGTTTCCCGCTGGCAGCCGTTTTCGTGAATGCCTATTTCATTCCGGGCAATCAGGCGCCCGGCACGTTCATGGGCCTCTTCATAGGCCAGTGGATAGGTACGGTGCTTCTCCTTTTTGCGATGTTGATGCTTAGCCGAGTGAATCAAGAATCAGTAGTAGAGGTGCGATCGTAAGAGACCTATGGTCCGTATAATGGTTTTTGGGACGTTTGACATAATTCACGAAGGCCATACCGATTTTTTTCGGCAAGCGCGCGCGCTTGCACCTGAGCCTCATCTCATTGTTTCCGTGGCCCGGGATTCTTCCGCGGC
>MFLP01000020.1:8092-9571 GCA_001781555.1 Candidatus Kaiserbacteria bacterium RIFCSPHIGHO2_12_FULL_53_13 | reverse complement strand
AGCACATGCGCATATGTCGCGGGACCGCCGATTTCCGGTGGATAGATGCCCGTTGCAATAAGAATTTTCATACTTTGATGAGGGGGTCGAAAACTCTTTCTTTCATATCGCGCGCGATGATGTTCCAATCGTACTTCTCCATCACGAGCGCTTTCGCGTTCGCGACGACTTTCGCGACAAGTGCGGGATTATCGAGATAGCGCCGGGCCACGCGTGCGACCGATTCCGGATTACGCACTTCACAGAAAAGTCCTGTCACGCCGTCCTGCAAAAAATCAGGAATTCCTCCGACGGGCGTGGCAATAACTGGAATACCCGCCGCAAATGCCTCTACAAAAGCACTGCCGAATCCTTCGATGACGGAAGGACGAACGAAAATATCCGAGACCTTGAAATATATCGGCAGACTATTGTGTTCTATATGCCCGAGAAATCTGACCCGCTCAAGTACGCCCATGTTTCTTGCGATCATCCTGAGCTTTTCCCGGTCTTCTCCTTCTCCGGCGATAACAAACTTCACGTTCGCGGGTAAGGATGGAAGTGCGCGGATAACATCTTCCACGCCACGGGAAAGCACGAGACGCGAAGCGGTAAATAGAAATACATCGCCCGCTTGTTTGTCTAGCGCTTCTTTTAGGAACAACAGCGCTTTCTCAGGGATCGGTCCGGAGAATTTCTTAGTGTCAACGGCATTCGGAATAATTACCACGGGTCCGTCATATCCTATCTCGCGCGCCAGATCCTTGATGGAACTTGAGATGACCTTGATCATGTCCGCATTTAGGTAGATTTTCTTGTAGAGCGGCCACACAAAACGCAAAAGCGGCTGGCGCGCTCGTACTTGCGCGAGAGTATTCCCATCCTGAAGCTCAAGCATGTATGGAATATGCGAATGCATTAGCTTGAAAAAGAGCGCGCCGAATCCGGCTTGATTCGCCATCATCGCCCAGATGAGATCGTAGTGATAACGCCGGTTCAGCGATAGCGCTTTGAAGAACGATGTGAACGGAAAAAGAATTTTCGAGACCTTGCAGCGGAATGGCATAGAGCGATCGGAAATCTCCGGCGCATCGGTCGCAAATCCGATCCGATGTATGGTCACGTTGCCTTTGTCCTCAATCCGAGGGAGAGCCCTGTTAAATCGCAAAGTGATGACGTCAAAATGGAACTCTACCGGATCTATTCCCTCGGTCGTAGCCCGGCCACGGGCGAGGCGGCCTGTTATCTCCTCAATAGCTAATTCGGCGCCGCCAACGTAGGGGTGGTATGTGAGTGAAAAAATGAGAACGCGTTTCATGCCTTCTTCGCTTTGAGAGATTCTATGTACTCCCGCACCGTGTGCTCTGTCTTCCACCCGAACTCTTTCTCCGCGCGAGAGGTGTCCACTATTGATTCCATGCGATTCCCCTTTCGCTCCGGCAGCATCGCGATTTCCCCGCCGAACATTTTGGCGATATCAAGCATGGAAAACGATTCGGG
>MFLP01000020.1:0-7982 GCA_001781555.1 Candidatus Kaiserbacteria bacterium RIFCSPHIGHO2_12_FULL_53_13 | reverse complement strand
CTGTGATCGCCTGTCCTGCAGCATGCTGTTTCTTGAACCGGCCGATGACGCTTGCATACGGGCCTTCGGAAAGTTCCCTGGGGCCGTATCCGTTGTAGAAATATGTGATGGCATACGGAAGATCGAACCAGTGGCCGTAATTGCTCACGAGTTCGGTGTTGCTCGCTTTCATCCACGCGTACGGGCTTTGGTCGCGGCCCAATCCACCGTCTGCGAACTTCGTGCTCGAACCTGCATAGATAAGCTTGCATTTCCGTTTCCTCCAAAACTCAAGTACGCGGAACGTGCCGGCAACATTCGATTCCCACACCAATTCAATATCGTTGAAACTTTGTTCGACGCGCGAATATTCTCCTAGGTGAAAAATTACGGACGGCGTCTCGTTGCCGAGAAACGATTCTATGTCCTTCGTATGCCCTTTTATGTATTCCGCGCCATCAATGTGATTTTTCTCTGAACCGATGAAGTAATTGTCCAGCGAGACAACGCGGTATTTCGGGAGTAAAAGCTCGATCAAAGAGGGGCCTATAAGCCCCGCGCCGCCAGTCACAATTACCATCTTTTTGTCAGCCATACGCAACAGATTACACCAATTATAACCTCAACCCAAACCTAGGTAATATGTAAAAAAGGATACTGAAAGCTAGCCCCAACTTCAGCGAGTTCGGGCATAACTCTTTTGTCGTGTCTCGCAGGCCGACGGGCCGAGAGGCAGCGCTGTGCGAGCACGCACAGACAGCGACGGCAAAAGAGTTATGCCCGACGAGCGACCTACTTTTCTTCAATGATATCCCATTCGCGTCTGCCTGCCCGTCGCGCGGCCAACAGGGCGCCGCCGCCTGCAAGCGCGAGTCCCAAAGCACCGAGCCACCATGTGTAGGAGTCGCCGGAGAGAGCGCTTGCGGCTGCCGCTACTTCCGTGCTTGATGCCGATGTGAGCGTACCCGTGGCCGAGATTCCGTCGCTCTCTTCACTCGGCACAAGGTCGCTGTCCAAAACTGATGACGGAGCATCCGTATATGCGGCGAGCGGCGCTTTGGAAACGGGAGCAACAGGAGAAGGCGCGGGCGCGGGAATATCGGGTGCGTCGGTTGTACTTTCTCCCGCACGAAGCGCCATGACTCCGTTAGGATAATCAAGCTCCGCGGAAAGCTGGCTCCAGAATCCGAGAGTCCTTTGCGAAATGTGCATTGATTGTCCCGCAAGAATTACCGAATGTTCCGGAAGCATGAACTCTCGTCCGAGTTGCCGCACGATCCAACGAGAAAGATCGAGATCGCGCCCGGCGAGATTTTGGATGGAAACACTGCCGTCTGATATCGCGGAGAATGCAAGACGCGCCGGTTCAGCGGTGACGATTATCTTGTCGGAAACAGATGTTCTGTCCTCCGCGATGTAGAGCATGACGGCGTACTGCCCAGGATATTCAAAGTGATGAAGGACGCTTGGCCCTTCGGCAGTCGCTCCGTCGCCGAAATTCCAGAGGAACCGCACGTGATCCACCGACTCCTTGTTCCTGTTGTACGCGCGCCCGTCGAATTCCACGTCGGCTCCGACGATGACAGTGCGGTCCGATCCCGCATCGGCGAATATAGTGGGCTCTGGCGGCGGAACGTAAGAGGAGGTCGGGGCCTGGGTCGTTTGTGAGGTGCTCGTCGTTGTAGAAGTATCCGTCTGCTGATCATTTTGCGTTTGATTACCGCCAACGGTAATGCTGTGCGTTGCGGTCCATTGAACGCCGCTCTCTGGCGACCATGTCGTACACGTCGTACCGGGCCTGAGAGCAGCCTGTGCTCTGAGCGTGTGGGTGCCGTTCGCTGAATCGCGATAATAGAAATTGCGTCGGTACTGACTGGAGCTGAGCGTGAGCGCAAGAATACGTATCGGCTCCGCGCTCCAGTTCGCCGCATTCGTGGAAAATTCCCCACTTTGTGAAGACGACGTTACTTGCATGCAGACCGTATTGCCGTTCACGGGAACCCCATTCGCGTCTTCTGCTTCAATTGTTATTTGACCCGAAGCCGCGCCTGCCGCGATGCTCTGCGGATCTGTCGTGAAAGAAAACTTTTCGATAGAATCCGCATATGCTCCGATTGGAGCGAAGGCAAGCATACACAGCGTGGCGAGAATCAGTTTTGACATGACCCTGAGAACTATTGAGAATTATTATGCTCAAATGTCGCCAGCGTCGCGACGAGTGCCGTTGATAACTTGCCGCAAAATATCCACTGGGACTTCGTTATCTCTCTCGCGTGGAGTACTGCTCTGTTGGTTTACCCCTCTTTGTTTTTCGCTCGTCGCAGCACGAGTCTTTGCATCCGCATCACGCATACCCCCCTCTTTGCTTGTGTTCATTCGTTCGCGCATGACATCCGCTGGCGATCTTATTTCAGTGTGGCTTCCCGCGTTTTCCTTCTTGACATTTAGAAGTGCCGCGCGCAAAAGAGAACGTCCTTGCCCTTCTTCTCGCGGATGTGCATGTTGAGAAACAAACGGGCTTGGATGAGCATCTCTCATTGGTTCTCGTGTCGGAACAGTATTGATTTGCGCTTTCGTAGAATCTTGTCCCGGAAATGTATCCCGGCGCGGCGCACGAGAATGGGTTTCTCCGCCACCTCTTTCGCTCGTTCCCTCACGTGGACGACTTGGGCTGTAATCGCGGCGCGCTTTCGGTTTCGGAGGGGGCGGGACGAATTCTGCTTGGCGCTTGTTCACTCCTGACTCTATTTCGGCGCGGGCGCGGGCGTATTGCTCGCGGGAATTCTTAACCACATCGTCTCGATATGAAATTGAAGGCAAGTCTATCGGCGGAATCGTCTCCGCGGAAAATGGCCGCGACCCGACGCCCTCGATCATGAGCGTGAGATATATCTGTCCGATGCCGAGACCAACCAAGTCCTCCACCGTGAACGTCGGCTCAAACACCGTCTTCAGCACCTCGGCATCAAAGGGACCAACGCGAAATACGATGAGCGTGCCGATGTTGCCGAATACGGCATCGCGCACATTCTCTTCCATCTGCTCGATGTACTGGTTGGCAAGCGTCAAAGCGAGCTTATATTTGCGCGATTCGGAAAGGATGTCGGCGAACGCCTCGTTCATCATGGACTGGAATTCATCCACGTAGAAATAGAAGCGCGGAAGTTTCAGCATGCGCGCGGCGGGCTCGTCGGCGCGCGACATCGCCGCAAGATAGATCTTCACAACAAGCATGCTCCCCAGAAGCGAAGCGTTCGTCTCCCCCATACGCCCTTTCGAGAGGTTCACGATGAATATCTTCTTCTCGTCCATCATTTTCCGCAGGTCAAAGGTCGATTTGGCCTGGCCGATGATATTTCGTATCAGAGGATTCGCGGTGAATTGTCCGATCTTGTTCTGTATCGCCGGAGTCGCCTCGCGCGTGTATGTATCGGTAAATGCGGCAAATTCCTCAACCCAAAAAGCCCGCACGATAGGGTCGCTTATCTTCTCAACGACCGCGTTGCGGAACGTTTTGTTCGTGAGCATCCGATTCACGTCCAAGAGCGTCGAGTCCGGATACTCCAAAAGAGCGAGTAACGTATTCTGCAAAATGTATTCCATACGCGCGCTCCACGCATCCACCCAGATGCGCTTCAACGCGCCCATTAGCCCCGACACCACGAGATGGCGTTTATCGAAACCCACATCCTCCATTATGTTGAATCCTATAGGATGATCAGTATCAAAGGGCGCAAAATAGACGACGTCTTTTATGCGATTTTGCGGTACGAAATCCAAAAGCTTTTCCGCAGTCGCGCCATGAGGGTCAATGAACGCCAGCCCCTCGCCGTTCTGGATGTCCTGAATCGCCATATTCTCTAGCATGGTGGATTTGCCCATACCTGTTTTCCCTATTACATATATGTGTTTGCCGCGGTCATCACCTCGAATACCGAACATCTCGCGCTTTCCGCGCGTGTGCGTCGCCGCAAAGTATGTAATGCGGCGATCTGGATCGTGCGCATCGGGATGCATGCCTATAGTATAGCGCGGTATCACTCGGACTTCAGCACTTCCCGCAAGCTCCGGTACTTATTCGCCGGGTCCCAGATGAGCCAGGACTCGAGGCCAGCGTCCGCCGTCGCTTTTAGCTGCGCCTCTACCATCGCGGGCGTGTACGTCACCGGATAATCGAAGCTCTGGAGCCACGGGCGCATCTTAGTGGCCGGATACGCGGGCTTCGCATACACCGCCGGAGTCGAAGTCCCGATGCGCACATATGCGAACGAACCGATGGATGTCGTCGTCGCGACGGTGCGCTTAACTGCTTCGCTCATGGAGAAGTACACGATGTCGTATGAGTGCTCGTTCACTTTCTTATATCCGTTGAATCCCGTCGGATAATGCGAGGGGTATACCATCGGGTCTATAAAATCGAAATATGGCATCGCGCGTTCCAAGACCTGTCCGATGTTCAAATCATCGTAATTCGTCGTTACCATTCCGAAAAGATCGACCGATGTCACAACCCCCGTGGATTTTAACTGGTCGTGCAAATATATGTAAAATCGCTCGAGCGCCTCGCTTTTCTCTATGCCGGCGCCCCATGAGTAATATATGTCCTTCATGTCGCCGTCGGAAGGAAACCGTATGTAATCGAAATTGAGTTCGTCGAAACCGATGTTATAAGATGCGTTCGCTATCTTCACGATATAGTCCCAGAACGGCTTGGCACTGACATCTATGAAAGAAAGTTCCTTGTGATCCTTCCAATTCGCGGATTTGTCGGATAGCCGCTTCACTGCGAGTTCTGGATGAATTTTGGTGTAATACGGGTCCTGGAAGACCGTTATTCGGCCGATCACATATATGCTTTTGTCATGCAGTTTTCTTATGAACTCTTCCATATCTTTCGCGCCGCACTGGTCGGACACGGAGTCCTTGAGGGCAGGATCCTCCGGCGTGAACGCGAGCTTGCCGGTGTAATCTTTTATATCAATCACGACCGCATTCAACTCCGTGTCGTCAATTAACTTGAGTAAGTCTTCCCGCATGGACGGAGTGCCAACCACGCATTGCGTCATGTAGATGGCGCGGACCGGCACGGGAGTTGCTATATGTAAGACATTCGGCTTCGTGGACGTTGAGGTGGCTGATGCATCAACGTCCCCTCGGACGAAGGCGAGCTTGGGTGAAGTAGCGACGGTCGCCGTCGCACCGGTCGCGACGATGAGCGCGGTCGAGAGGAACAGCGCCGATTTAGACAGCTTCATGCTTGCCATTGTCTCGCGATGCATCTGTCTGCGGAGGAAGATTCTCTACAAATGCTCCGCCATTTTTTACGGATGATGCAGGCGCAGAATGTCCACGGCGTCGGCGCACGACGATGCCGAGTGCGATGATAAAAACTCCGGCAAGGAAAAGCAGCACGCTGTCCCAACTGTTAGGGAAACCAAGAAAAGGCAATATCACTACAAAAGAGCCCGAAAGCATGATGAGCGTGTCTATGGTCATAAATAGTTCTTAGCCATTAGGGTATAGCGAATAGAAAATAAAGCAACACTTTTTCCACGAGTGGCTAATCGCTAGTGACTATTCTCTATGATGACGACAAATTCGCCCCGCACAGCGCCTCGCTTTTCGAGTGATTCAGCGACTTCCGCGGGCGCGCCCTGCACCACTTCTTCGTGCATTTTCGTGAGTTCGCGACCGATGACGACGTGCGACGCGGGAAGGACTTCGTGCAGTTCCGTGAGGAGTTTCAGGATCCGGTGCGGAGACTCGAACAGGATGACCGGGCGCGCGCTCGCCGCGATCTCCCGAAGCGCGGTCTGCCGGCCTTTCTTGTGCGGCAAGAATCCCAAGAACATGAAGTTGGTCGCATCCACTCCGGCAACAGAAAGTGCCGCTGTAAGCGCGGACGGCCCCGGTATCGCTTCGATTTTCACATCAGGCAACCGTTCGCGCACATGCGCTACAAGCCGCGAACCGGGGTCGGAAACGCCGGGAGTGCCTGCGTCGGAAACAAATGCGACATTTTCTCCCGCTTCGAGCCGTTCGATTACTTCATCCGCCTTTTTAATTTCCGTCGCGGCGTCAAGTCGTGCGAGCGGTTTCTGTATCTCGTATCGCGCGAGCAATTTAGAAATAACACGCGTATCTTCAGCATAGATAACATTGCACTCCTTGAGCGTGCGCAGCGCGCGCAAAGTTATGTCCTCCAAATTCCCTATAGGCGTCGCGACGATTGAAAGTTTGCCCATGCAGAAGACGCTATCACTAAATATAAAAAGAGAGAAGCCGGCGCGCGGGACGCCGGCCTCCAAACTCACAGCATGCGAAACATATGCATGCCGATGAGAACCAGGCGCGAAACATACTCCCACGGGATATAGTGCCCCCGTGTGCGCGCCCAAAACTGATCGCCTGGGATCTTCCGATCCGCGTACGGCACCGTACGACAAGCGGATGGAACGATCGGGTCCAATCCATAGTGCCGCGCAAGCGCCGCGAATCGTAGCGAGTGATCACCGTGCCCGCACACGATAACCACATTCCCCCGTCCGAGTGCACGCACTTCCTGAGCCGCCCACTTCAGGAACTGGTCTGTTCTGACGTGAGCAGCAGCCGAGGATGTCGAGAGTTCCTTCTTGATGGGAACCCCTCCCAGCCTCAGTAACACGGCATGCTCGGACTGGACGAAAACGGGCAAGCCCGTTTTCGTCCAGCATTCCTCGATTATTCGGGCGATCTTGGCGTTGGACGGGTCGGCAATTGCACCTTCGACCTCCGATTCCCATCTATTGAACTGAGCGCCGAGTATTGCGACAGCACCATCGAAATCGTCGCAATACGCAACCTGCAGTCGCGTAGTGAACAAGTCACGAGCGAGGGACATAGCGAGGGACATGATGTCCTCCTTATTTCAAAGCCAGGTCATAGGGTAACACGAATTCACAATCCGTCAATCTATTATCTGCTCCGCAACTTTGTAAATATCCCCCGCACCCATGGTGATGATAATGGTGTCTTCGCCGTGGAGCGAGAGCGCCTCGCGGATGGCATCGAACGAATCGAGCGCGCGGGCGTTGCCGCCCCGACCGTTGATGACCTCCGCGAGCGCATGGTGCGTGATACCGAGGATCGGCTCTTCGCGCGCGGGATAAATGGGAGCGACGATGACCTCGTTGGCGTGCGAGAGCGCTTCGCCGAACTCCGGCATGAGATCGCGCGTGCGTGAATAGAGGTGCGCATGGAACGCGATCATGATGCGCTTGCCGGGGAACTTTTCGCGCGCCGCTTCGAGCGTCTTTCTAATCGCCGTCGGATGGTGTGCGTAGTCGTCGTACACCTGAGCACCTCGTGCAGTTTCTCCCTTGTACTCGAAGCGGCGCCACGAGCCCTTGAAATCCTTGAGTGCCTCATCGGCGACATATGCCGATATATCGCTATATATTGTCATCGCAGCGGCTTTTGCGGCGCGCGCGTTCTGCGCATTGAATTCTCCGAGCAGTTTCAAGGCTGGCACGGATACTTCCGTGTAATCAACGATGCGCGCCTTGACTCCTTTCAATACGGTAGCCATGTTCGGACTATTCGGGTCTGCGACAACGGCACCATGCGCAGGTACCGCGCAAGCGGCCTTATTGAACGACTCCAGCATGCGCGGAAGTGTCGGAAAATAATCGGTGTGGTCCCACTCCGCATTCGTGATGACGAGTATCTCCGGCGCGAGCTTCAGCATGTGGTCGCGATACTCGCATGCTTCGACAACAAAGAGATCGGAGCGGCCGGCAAGAAAATTCGAGCCGAAATCGCGTACGATCGAACCGACGATAGCCGTCGGCTCTTTTCCCGCGTGCGCAAGAATAGCTGCGAGCATCCCCGTCGTCGTGGTCTTGCCATGCGTACCCGTGACGGCAAGCGTGCGCATCCCCTTCGATATTTCTCCGAGCGCCTCGAAATAGGACATCTCCGGGATGCCCATCTCTTTCGCGCGGATGCGTTCGACATTGTCGTCC
>MFLP01000019.1 GCA_001781555.1 Candidatus Kaiserbacteria bacterium RIFCSPHIGHO2_12_FULL_53_13 | reverse complement strand
CCCTGCGCGTCGTCAATCAGCTCTTGCGCCTAATCGGCGACTTTCTAATCCACTTCATGTCCTCGCATCAGCAGAATCTTGAGGAACACCTATACAGTGAAACCGGCTATTGCAATTGATGCTTTATTGTTTCCTCGACGAGCAGTCGAGGCCAGCCGTATGCAAGGCGATTCAGCGTCCGCACCTTCTCTTTCGGTGAGGAGGTTTCGAGTACAGGCTCCGGTGAAAAGTTCATACCCGAAAATGCTTCGCTGGTTTTTCCGTCGACCATGAGCTTTATATAGAAGCTAAAGCGGGGCAATCCGACGAAATCGAGCTCAGTCATTGGCGTGAATTCTCTCGCGAGTATCTTTGCATCCTCAATGCCGACCTCAAAGGCAACCAGCGTACCGACGTTGCCGAACACGCTATCTCTGATCGAATCCGGCAACTGCGCAAGATACTGATTCGCTAGGTGCATTCCAAGTCCGTATTTGCGTGATTCGGACAGAAGACTCGCAAACGTATCGGTTGTGAAGTTTTGGAATTCATCGACATACAGGTAGAACGGCGTCCTTTCGGCGCTTCCTTTATTCGCACGCTTAAGGACAGCGACTTGCAGGCGCGAGATTAAAATGAGCCCGAGCATGTGCGCATTAATTTCTCCAATCTTCCCCTTTGAAAGATTCACCAGCAGAATACTATTCTGGTCCATCACAGCATCAAAATCGAAGCTGTTTGTGCGGTGGCCCATAATGTTGCGCATCAGCGAATTGTTGATGAACGGACCGAATTTAGACATGAAGTAGTTCAGCATCTCGCTCTTGTGAAAGCCCGATGTTTTCGCCATTTGTTTGGTCCAAAAATCAATCACGAGCGGGTCGGTGAGATACGACCGTTTCTTCTTTTCGAATTCTGAATCCACAAACAGTTTCGGTATCTCAAGCAAGCTGCCACCTTCGGGGCCGGCCATGACCGTGAGCGCGGCATTTCGGAGCCAGTGCTCGAACTGTGGACCGATCATACCGATCCTTTGAGGGTCGAACAATTTGTAGAAGATCTGGATACACTCATTGACGAGGAAATCCTTCTCGAATTCATCACGCGCTTCCAGCAAGTTGAGCCCGAAGGGAAATTCAGTATCGCTCGGATCGAACAGGATAACATCCTGCAATCGGTCGCTTGGAATACGTTCCAGAAGCCATTCGACCGAATCTCCGTGGGGATCGATGAAACACAGACCGTGGCCACTCCGAATGTCTTGCAAGCACATATTTTGGAGGACGGTCGATTTTCCCACGCCGGTTTTGCCTATCATGTACATGTGGCGCAGCCGATCTTGCTCGGCGTACTCGATGAGCCTTTTCGTGCCGCGAAATTCATTGATACCGATGTGTACATTTGCCATAGCGTTAGAGGATGTTCACGTCGAGCGGCTTTTGCACGAAGTACTCGGCCTTAATGACCCTGTTCAGACGCTTTCTCGTTTCCGTCATTTTTGCGTCAGACTCTATGATGCCGAGTAAGAATCTGTTCTCGTAGTCCACTTTTGCGCCGATCGCGTCATAGAAGGCCGCTCCAATATCCATCTCTATCGAGCGCAGCATTTCTTTTCTCTGTGTAAAAATTTGCTCGACACGCGCCGGGTCAAGCTGTTTTGGTGGAAGCGCTTGTCGCATTTCTTTTCCCTTGAAGCGCTCCATCGGTCGTAGTCGCTCATTGATGTTGGCCATATTATTTATTCGCCGTAAGCAGCGATTCTACGAGTAATGTTTCGCACGTCTCTTCAATGAAGCGCTTAACCGGGCGCGCTCCGAAGCGAGGATCCGCCATACGCCGTATTCGATCCTCCAATACGCGTGGTTCGACCTCGAATCGGACCATGTACTTCGTGAGCCGCTTTTCTATCTTCTTGATTTCAAGTTGCGCCACCTGTACGAGACTCGGAATAGAGAGCGGCTTGAATAGCAATATGCTGTCGAAGCGATTGATGAATTCGGGCCGAAATGTTTTTACAAGGATCGGGATTGCCCTTTCTCTGATAAATGACTCGTCTTCGATGTTTTCGCCCTTTGCGTGAGCTTCTAGGATCTCCGCCACTGCGGCGTTCGAGGTCGCCATGATAATCGCGTTGCGCGCGTCTACCGTTTCGTTCTGCCCGGACGTGAGGCGACCATCATCGAGCACTTGAAGAAATACGTCAAATACTTTGGGGTGAGCCTTCTCGATCTCATCCAGAAGAACAAGGGAGTGGGGCTCCTGCCGAAGCGCGTTGGTGAGAGCCCCTCCTTCTTCGTAGCCGATATATCCCGGTGGTGCACCAATGAGACGCTGCACTGTATGATCTTGCTGAAACTCGGACATGTCGATGCGCGTGAAGCTTTCGGAGCGGCCGAACATGATTTCGGCAACGCACTTCGCTGTCTCAGTCTTTCCCGATCCCGAAGGCCCGAGCAAGAGGAACGACCCGAGCGGCCTGTTCGGATTTCTGAGGCCGAGCTTTGCGCGCTGCAGCGTAGCCGCGATCTTCGCTATGGCTCCTTTCTGATTGACGATGCGTTTATTCAAATTCTCTTCCAGGTGCTTCACGCTCTGCAACTCATCTTCCGTTACCCGGGCTCTTGGGATACCGGTCTTGCCCTCAACGACACGCGCGATTGAATCTGAAGTTAGCATTTTTTGTTTCTGTGAAGCGCACAGTGAGATGCTCTCATCCAGGAGGCGGATCGCTGACCGCGGCAACTGGCCCAGCGCGGGGTATCGCTCTGCGAAAGAGACGATTTCTTGCAGAGAGGAATCCGGCACTATCACGCGGCGCGCGGCATTCAAGAGCGGCATTTTTTTGGACAGCACCCGTCCGTATTCAAATGCGCTCTGCTGTTTCAGAACAATTGTCTCAAACGAATGCACGAAGGCCGGATATTCGCGCTCCAACCACGCATATTCATGCGTCTGGAGCGCGAGCACCACATGTACGTCCGGCCGCGCAAGAAGCAGTTTGTACAAGCGATGAGTACGTTGCGCAAGCACCAAGTTCTTGTATACTTCTCGTCCGAAGTCGTCCACGAACAAGACACACGAGGGTACATGCGCAAAGGCCTCGGCGTATCGCTCCTCCAGAGCAGTATCGTTCTCAAATTCATAGATATGTTCGGTATCCAGCTGCAGGAACGCATATTGCCCGCACTCGGCTCGTTCGCTCATATGCCTTGCCCAACCCCAGGCCAATGCTGTCTTGCCGCAACCGCCTTGTCCGACGATGAGCACGTTATTGCTGGTGCGCCTGCCGAGCAAACGGTTTAATCGTTCAATCTCGTCCTTACGTCCTACGAGGACGGGCAGGCGTCCCCTGAGAGCTTCTTCGCGCAAGTCGCTGTAAGCGATTCTTTTATTTGCGTTGTTCATAAAGAATTTTCATCGCTTGCCTCATGCGGCCATTTCCAGAGTAACACCATCTTTACTGTGGCTTCTGACGGAGCTGCGGAAACGCGTCGTTCCTGCCCGAGTATCTCGCAAGGGAACTATGCCGCGTGGCATGCCCGGAATGCCCCTTGAGCCTGAAAATTCGGGACTTTGTACGGCACGCGGCACTGAGAGAGGTATGCCGAGTGCACGAAGTATCGTCTCCGCGCTTTGCAGAGGAGCTGGCTCACTTCCATTCGCACCAGACACAGCGTTGGGCGATCTCTCTTCGAGCTGAATACTTTGCATGGATTCGTCTTTGTTAGAAAGATGCTCTATCGCAGCAGGCGTGGTTTCCCGTATCTTCGCATCAACAATCTCATGCAAAGCGGTGGGCGCATTTTGAAGTTCGACGGTCTCTGACGCTATCGAGTTTCCACCAAAAGCGTTCTCAGCAGGAATGGATTCATGGAAGTTTTCGGACACAGAGTCCACATGCGTTTCGGAACTTGCAGTGATGGTCGGAGCAAAGATTTTCGCATCGACTTGTATCTCAGGATCCTTGATCGCGACTGCTTCTGGCAGAGCTCCGCTCAATTCCGATATGGCACTTCTATCCATCACTAATTCATTGAGAACAGGCTCTACTGGATTCACAGCATCGCTGATTGGTTCCTTCACCTGCTCTAGGGACTCGAAGCTATCAACGGGCTGCATGACCGTTTCTGTTTCGGAGAAGTCCTTACCCATTTCCACTTGTACTTCTTGTACATCCGTTCGCGTTTCGAGTTGTTCTGCCAAAATCATGTTCTGAACGGGTTCTTGGCTTTCTGCTACCGCATCGGATGCTACATTGACCTCAAAAGTGTTGGGGAACGCTTCCACAAGCGAGAAATCCGATGAGGCGGATGTTTCAGCATTGTCTTCAATTTCTTTAGCTTCTAATGGCTCGGAGCGGGAGTGATTGGATGTCGGCTCCAAACCTTGCTCAGCCACTAGAATGGAAATGGGTTGCTCCGCGATTGATCCATCGGAGGTAATTTCTGTACGGCTCGAAGAATCGACCTTCGCGTCCTGATTCATCTCTTGCATATCCACCCGATGCTCTACAGTCGAGATTGGATCTGCGATTTCCACGACTGTTGTCAGCGATTCCGATGTAATGACGCTTTCGGGCTCATGCACCGCCTCAACTTCGCTATGTTCGAGAGCCGTAACGTCTGGAGCAATATCGAGTTCTGCAGTCGCCTCAGATCCCAAAACGGCCCGCAGATCGATTGTTTCAGCCTCGTCTCGATTTGTTATTTGGGGAACGTCCGATTCTCCAACAGCATCATCATGCGGCTCGACAGGATCGAGAGCATCGAAGTTGAGAAGTTCTACAAGCCACGGGTCCGGCGCATCGCTTTTTTCGGCGCTGTCAACGTTGTCTGCCATCAATGGCATTTCCGCTATGGGATCATTGGCTACAGACTCAACGCTCTCGGTTTCAATCGTAGGAATGACCTCTTGCGGGCTTATTTCGTCAGCGACTTCCACCGGCTCAGAATCATTCATGCCCAATCCTTCGGCCGCCTCGATGCTCATGGGTGTTTCGGCACCACTCTCTAACTCGTTCGCATCCCGAAAATCCTCCGTCGTATCCAGCCGGAGTCCCGCAAGCGCTTCGGTGTACTCTTCTTTTTTCTCAACCACCCCCTCATCCTTAGGGTATATCGTTTCGTGCTTGTGGATTTCATAGGTGACGCCACCCTTTTCGCTTAGGATGAGCTGCGTGACGTATAAAATTTCTCTATCCTCCATCTGCTCTCTGTAATCGGGAAGGAAAAAGATCGCGCTGCCGCCCTCTTTCCACTGTGCGACCATCTCTTGATGCAAAGCGGTATCCTCGTTGGTCCACACATTGCCCTCGGGATCGCGCACGTCTTGTCCATCGAAATGATATCCGCTGTCGCCCTTGTACTCCAATTGCCAATCGCTAGGCTCTCCGCCTTTTTGGTCCAGTACCGCCTGTCTGTTCGGCTCGATCAATTCCTGTGGCTCTGCATCTTTGTTCGTTTCGTTGTCGCTCAATTCAAAAGTTTCTCGTTCTTCGTACTCCGCAGAGGACGTATTCTCAACGCTCTCCTCGGCATCCGTGAGGAATTCTTCGTCTACAAAATCTTCTGTTTCGGTTGGCATAGTTAATCGAATTGCGAGCACATAAAAACAAAAACTCCGCCCAAGCGGAGATTTCAGCTGACATTTTTCAGCGTCGATTCCTGCTCGGGAAAACGATCGCTGAAGACCGGACTCATCCTCGTCGTTTCCGAGAGGCATTACCGTTGCGGCACAGTGAGGGAATTGAACCCTACTTCCAATCCGCTTTTTTCTGACTTGCGGATCCACCCGAAGGTGGCAGACAACCGTGAGTGTGATTCTATACTCATCCCCACACCGCGCAAGCGGAAGTAGGTGTGGATACCGTACGGCAACATAAAAAGACGCGCTAGTAAATCGTTATCGTTGGAGTTTGCTGCTCCCGCCGCCCATTCAATTTTTAAAAACCCCCGCGAAATAGATGAGAATGG
>MFLP01000018.1:180-7131 GCA_001781555.1 Candidatus Kaiserbacteria bacterium RIFCSPHIGHO2_12_FULL_53_13 | reverse complement strand
GGAAAGTGGGCGAGATTGACGAAGAGCGCGGAAAGGTTAAAGTGCTCGTGCCGATGTTCGGCCGGGAGACCCCGGTCGAATTGGAAGCTGACCAGGTTCAACGAGTCTAATTTTTTAAACTACAAATCACTATGGCAAAACAAGTCGTAAAATTAATAAAACTACAGATCGCCGCTGGCGCCGCGACCCCAGCTCCGCCTGTCGGCACCGCGCTCGGACCTGCGGGCGTCAACATCGGCGAATTCGTCAATCAGTTCAACACGAAGACGAAAGCAATGGCCGGAAGCATCCTGCCCGTCGTGATGAAAGTGTACAGCGACCGCAGTTTCGATTTTATCGTTAAGAAGCCGCCAGCGTCCCGCCTCATCCTCAAGGCCGCAGGTCTTGAGAAGGGCTCCGACAGACCGCACGCGACAAAGGTGGGGAAGCTCTCAAGCAAACAGCTTGAAGAAATAGCGGGAGAAAAGATGGAAGATTTGAATGCGAATGACATGAAGCAGGCGAAAAAAATCATCGCCGGCACCGCGAGGTCAATGGGCATTACGACGGAGCTGTAAAATCCCGCAAAAGGCCTTCGGGTCTTATTTTGTGAAATTGAGAGTCGTAAAATAATCGTCTGCTGTTTCCGCTCGTCGGATCATGCGAAACGAGCCGTTCGGCGTAAGGAGAAATTCTGCCGAGCGCAGTTTGCCATTGTAGTTGAAACCCATCGCATGCCCGTGTGCGCCCGCATCATGGAGAACGACGATATCTCCAGGATTGATTTTTGGTAACTGTCGGTTGATCGCGAACTTGTCATTATTTTCGCAGAGCGAGCCGACGACATCGCACTCGACATCATTAGGCGCATTCTCTTTGCCCAATACAGTGATGTGATGGTACGCACCGTACATTCCCGGCCGCATAAGATTTGCCATGCACGCATCAAGCCCGATATATCTTTTGTATGTGTCCTTGACATGCCGCACCGTGGAAACAAGATAGCCATGCGGGCCTGTTATATAGCGGCCGCATTCCATGAATAGCTTGACCTTGGACATTTTGTTGCTGTTCACTGCTTCTTCGTAAAGACGCCGTATCCCATCCGAAATAGCAGCGAGGTCGACTTCTGACTGCTCGGGTTTATAGGGGATTCCAAGCCCGCCGCCGAGATTGATGAACTCGAGCTCCGCGCCTGTTTTTTCGCGTATCTCGCCAGCCAAGTCGAAGAGCATCCGTGCTGTCTCGATGAAATAGTCAGTCCGTAATTCGTTAGAGACGACCATGGTGTGCAGTCCGAAACGCTCGACACCCTTTTCCTTAGCGATTGCGTATGAATCAAGGATCTGCTCTCTGGTCATTCCGAATTTCGCTTCCACGGGATTCCCGATGATCTGATTACCTTGTCGTGATGGTCCGGGATTGTAGCGGAATGAAAGTATCGGAGGCAGGCCCGCGTGTTTTTCCAGGTATGCTATGTGGTTTATGTCGTCCAGATTTATTATTGCGCCGAGTTCATGCGCCTTGCGGAATTCCTCCGCCGGAGTGTCGTTGGAAGTGAACATTATATCCTCACCTGTTATGCCCGTGCGCTCCGATAACAGTAGTTCAGGCAAGGAACTGCAGTCAGTGCCGCATCCTTCGTCCTTCAAGATCGTCATGATACTGGGATTGGGAGTAGCTTTTACCGCGAAGTACTCCTTGAATCCCTTATCCCACGAGAAGCTTCCGATGAGTTTGCGCGCGGCCTCCCGTATCGCCGCTTCCTCGTAGATATAAAAAGGCGTCGGATATTTCTCAGCCAGATCCTCCATTTGTTTTTTCGTGAACGGTATCTTTTTCATGCATGTTTGAACATCTCGGTACCGAAGTTCTCCCGTATAGAGCGGACGGCTTTTTCAATGTTTTCCCTATGCCCGAACGCAGACAGCCTCAAATATCCCTCGCCGTTTTTCCCGAACGTCACTCCGGGCGTTGTGATGACGTGAGCTTTCGTCAAGAGTTCATCGAAGAATTCCCATGAGGAAAAACCGGCTGGGCATTTCAGCCAAATATAAGGAGCATGCACGCCGCCGAAGACCTTTAGTCCAGCACCCTCAAGACCTTCCTTGATGATGGAAGCGTTCTTCATGTAGTAATCTATCTGTTCGTGAGTTTGTTTCTGTCCTTCGGGGGACAGAATGGCAAGTCCTCCTTCCTGCGCGATGTTTGAAGCCCCGTTGAACATAGTGGTCTGCCTCCTGTTCCAGAATTGATTCAACGTTCCCGGGCTCGCGCCTTCGGCTTGCAGTTCTTTTGGCACGACGGTCCACCCAAGACGCACGCCTGTGAATCCAGCCGACTTGGAGAAGCTCTGTATCTCGATAGCGCACGTTTTGGCCCCGTCCACCTCATAGATGCTTTTAGGCAGGCCCGGGTCGCGGATGTATTCCGAGTAGGCGGCATCAAAAATTATTACCGCGTTGTGCTCGCGCGCGTGGTCAACGAACGCCTTTAACTGCTCCTTGGTCGCAACCGCCCCGGTGGGATTGTTCGGGCTGCAAAGGAAAATAATATCCGCTTTCTCTCGAGGCAGCTCCGGGATGAACCCGTTCTCCTCCAGACCCTGCATATAGACGACCTTCCTTCCCTCTATGATGTTGGAATCGCGGTAGACGGGGTAGACGGGGTCGCTGATGGCCACGACGCTGTCGTCCGAAAAGATCGACGAAATATTCGCGCAATCGGTTTTTGCGCCGTCACTCACGAACACGGCTCCGGGTTCCACATCCATGCCCCTCGCCCCGTACCACTCTGCGATCGCCTTTCGCAATCTTTCATCGCCTTGCTCATCTCCATATCCGGTGTATGTCTCCGGCTTGCCGAGCTTCTCCACGCCCTTTCGAAGGCCTTCAATAGCTGCAGGCACGAGCGGCTCCGTTGTGTTCCCGATGCCGAGCTTGATAAGCTCCACACCCGGATGGGAATCAATGAAGGGCTTTGCTCTCTTTGCTATCTCGGCGGAGAAATAACCTTGAGCGATCTCGTTGAAGTGAGGATTAATTTTTGCCATTTTTTCTTTTTATCAATCCTAACTCCTTTAAGCACCTCTCGACTTCAGGCCTGTTCTTGTTTTCAAGAGCGACAAGTGGCAGTCGCAGGACATCCTCTATAAAGCCCATCATCGACAGCGCCGCTTTGACTGGGATCGGATTGGATTCTACGAAGTTCACGTCCATAAGGCGCAGCAGCTTGAAATGCAGGACCCGCGCCGTGTGCCACTCTCCCTTGAGCGCTTCCTGGCACAAGGCGGAGAAGAGTTTCGGCGACTCGTTCGCGACGACGCTTATGCATCCTTTCGCTCCGAGTATCATCGCCGGAAGAGTGAGAGCATCATCGCCGGACAGGACCACGAAACCTTTCGGCGCGTTCTCTATGATGGCTCCTATCTGATTTATGCTTCCGGACGCCTCTTTGACGGCCACTACCGCAGGCACTTCCTTCGCTATCCTCAATATCATGACTGGCGGGACATTAGAACCCGTTCTTCCCGGCACGTTATAGATGATGATCGGCAGCGGGACTGCTTCCGCGATCGCCTTGAAATGAGCGACCAGGCCGTTGGGGGTCGGTTTATTGTAGTAAGGGGTAACATGCAGAAGGCCGTCAACACCTTGCTCTTGCGCGATCCTTGAAAGCTCTATCGCTCTTTGCGTGTTGTTGGAGCCAGCTCCTGCAATGACCGGAATCTTGCCGCCGATCTCTTCCACCGCGCACTTGACTGCGCGCGCGTACTCCTCGTCGTTCAGGGTCGCGGCCTCGCCGGTGGAACCGCAGACGACGATGCCGTTAATGCCGCCAGACAGCTGGTATTTCAAGAGCCGTTTCAGCGCATCAATGTCCAGCGCGCCGTCTTTTTTGAACGGCGTGACGATAGCTGTTATCGCTCCTTCCAATTTTATCTTTTTCATACCGTATTGCCGATTTTCATGACATCATCGAAAGTATACAGTCCTTTTTTCCCACGAATGAACTCCGCGGCCAATATCGCGCCTTCGGCAAAACCGGTCCTGTTGTGAGCCGAATGAGAAAGCGTTATGGAGTCGGCAGCGCTGTCGAAGACCACTTCGTGGAAACCAGGATTTCTCCCGCCTCTTACGGAGGCGAAATGGAGCTCATCCGGATTTCTCTGCCTATCAAGTTTCCCAGTTTGGAGTATCTTTTTCGTGCTGGAGTTCTTCAAGATCTCTTGCGCCGTGCGCAAGGCCGTGCCGGATGGACTGTCTTTTTTCGCGGCGTGATGTATCTCGAAGCCGTACACATCGTAGTCCCCGAACGCGGACGCGAGTTTGGTCGCGTGCGCCACGACCTGAAAGAATATATTCGCGCCGACTGAGAAATTCTGACCGTAGATCAACCCCGTGCCGCTTTTTTTTATGACTTTTGCCACGTCGTCCAGATGTTCATACCAGCCCGTGGTCCCGACAACCATGTTTTTCCCCGCGGCCGCGACCTTTTTTATATTTTCTAAGATTATCTCGGGGGACGTGAAATCAATGACCACGTCAGCTTCCCTGATATCCTCGGCGGCAAAAGCGGCGCCTCTTTTTGAAAGCGCGATAGACACGATGCGGTGTTTTCCACCGACCGCGACAAGGCGCTCGATTTCTTTTCCCATATTTCCGTGCCCTAGCAGTGCCATGTTCATATTTTTGAATGATATCTTTATTCTTTAAGTCTGGTCGCGTTCTCCGGCGCGTTATCCGCGCCCAGAAAATGATTATGTATCAGGGTAACCGCCAGTACTATATCTGGAGAGGGTATAACCAAGCTGACATTAATGTCAGATGCGCCCATTGAGATCATTTGCAAATGGACCCTGTTTTTCTGGAATAACGAGAAGACGTCGCTCATGAGGCCCGGTCTTGAGAGTATTTTCTCTCCGATCAATGAAACGACGCCGAAACCGTCCCGGTATACCGATACGGTGGAGAACTCCTTCAATTGCTCGATGGCACTATCAAGCTGGCCGCTGTTGTCCAGCGTCACGGATATGCTGACCTCGGAAACCGAGACCAGATCTATCGAGATGTGCTGCTGCGCGAATATCCCGAAAACGCGTGCCAGGAATCCGCGCGAGAACAGCATGGCGTTCGAGTAGATATTTATGAGTATCACGTTGCGCTTGAACGCGATGGCTTTCAGGCCGACGCCTGTATGATGCGAGCTTATGAGGGTCCCGGGACATTCCGTGTTGAACGTGTTCACGACCCGTATCGGTATTTTCTTTTCGATCGCCGGCTTGATCGTCCTAGGATGGAGCACCTTGGCCCCGAACGAAGCCATCTCCGACGCTTCTTTGTATGAGATTTCCGGGATGAGGACTGCGTTTTTAACGACGCGCGGATCGGCCGTAAAGACGCCGTCAACGTCCGTCCATATCTGCACCTCATCGCTGTCCAGGCAGTGCCCGATGATGGAGGCGGAATAATCAGAACCACCCCTGCCGAGCGTAGTTACTCTCCCGTCTTCGGTCGCTCCGATAAAGCCGGTAATGACAGGAACGACCTTCTGTTCGATAAGCGGGTAGAGGATATCCCTCGTTTTCTTTCGGGTCTCGTTCGGCAGGAATTCTGCTTGCGTGAAAGCATCGTCAGTCACGATCATGTGAGTAGCGACGATTTGTTCCGCCGCTATTTTGTGAGAGCGCAAGACCCGCGAGATCATGAAGGACGACATGACTTCCCCGTATGAGACAAGCTCGTCCTTGTCTTTCGGGAACACGTTCTCTTTCCTGGAAAGCGTTCTGACTTTTTTCAACTGTTCGTCCACATAATCCATGACCTCCGCTCGCGCGCGTTTATCTTTGAAGAGTTCCTGTACGAGTTTCAGATGCGTTTTCCGTATAGCGGCGATTTGCTTGCCCAGTTCTTTTTCAGTGGCGCGGGGAAGGGCGAGCAACGCCTCGGTCACTCCGCTCACGGCAGAAACGACAAGGACAGGCCTCTTTTCGCGCAGGCGTTTGACTATCCCCACAAGGGACATGACCGCATCGTGGCTTGCCACGGATGTGCCGCCGAATTTCATAACTATTGTTTTTGATATTTTTTTCATACGCGACCTATAAGTATCCTTTTGCGGCCAGTAACTCGGCGACGAGAATAGCGCCGCCCGCCGCGCCGCGTATCGTGTTGTGCGAAAGGGCGACAAATTTCCAGCTCAAGACCGGGTCCGCTCGCAATCTGCCTATGCTTATTCCCATGCCTCTTCCGATATCTCTGTCCAGTTTTGTCTGTGGCCTGTTTTCTTCCTCGAAATATGTCAGGAACTTTTCTGGAGCTGAAGGAAGGCCGAGCCCTTCGAGCGGACTTTTGAAATTCCTGAACGCCGCGATAATGTCGGCGCGCGTCGGATTTTTCGCGAACGACACATTTATCGTCGCCATATGCCCGTCCGTTACGGGAACGCGTATGCAATTCGCAGAGATTACCGGAGTAGTGGCGAGCTTGAACGCGCCGTTCTCTATCTGCGCCCATATCTTCATCGGTTCTTTTTCCGATTTTTCTTCCTCGCCTACGATATATGGAATTACGTTGTCGATGATTTCCGGCATGGTCTTAAATGTTTTGCCTGCGCCTGAAATGGCCTGAAGCGTCGTAACTGCAACTTGTCGCGGCTCGAATTGTCTCAAGGCTTCGATTGCTGGGATGAAAGATTGGATTGAGCAGTTCGGTTTGACGGCTATGAATCCTTTTTTCCACCCGCGATTTTTTTGCTGTATCGGTATCATCGCGAGGTGATGCGGATTTATCTCCGGCATTATCATCGGCACGTCTTCGGTCCACCGATGGGCGGAATTGTTCGAAACTACGGGAATGTCGTTCGACGCATATAATTCTTCGAGCGCGCGAATTTCATCTTTGCCCATGTCGATAGCGCTGAACACGAAATCAACTTCTTTCTGTATGTTCTCGATGTCGTCTACCGACCGGA
>MFLP01000018.1:0-120 GCA_001781555.1 Candidatus Kaiserbacteria bacterium RIFCSPHIGHO2_12_FULL_53_13 | reverse complement strand
CGTCGGCATATGATTTTCCTGCGGAATTTTTTGACGCGGCGACTGCCGCTACCCTAAACCACGGGTGGTTTTCAAGGAGGGAAATGAATCGCTGCCCGACCATTCCCGTCGCACCCAGAA
>MFLP01000017.1:1893-6735 GCA_001781555.1 Candidatus Kaiserbacteria bacterium RIFCSPHIGHO2_12_FULL_53_13 | reverse complement strand
ATAATTACCGCTTCATCAAGCGCGAGGTCGATGGCGTGCCGGACGGTGTCGCCCTCTGCGCGCTTCAGT
This sequence comes from Candidatus Kaiserbacteria bacterium RIFCSPHIGHO2_12_FULL_53_13, assembly GCA_001781555.1. Taxonomy (GTDB): domain Bacteria; phylum Patescibacteriota; class Minisyncoccia; order Phycocordibacterales; family UBA2100; genus UBA10103. Next base: position 6,666 of record MFLP01000017.1, on the reverse strand, counting down.
ATTTTATCAACTTCCTCTTGCGAAAGAGGCACGGCCTGATTCGCGGTGCCGACGAACCCGGTGACCTGCGGAGTGTTGCGGACAACGCTCCATGCATCATCCGTAGCTATCATATCCACCAGAACGTAGCCGGGGAAAACCTTTTCGCGTATTTCCGTCTTGCGCCCGTTCTTTATCTTTATCTTCTTTTCCGTGGGAACCACGACGTTGAATATCTTGTCCTTCATGCCGAAAGATTCTATGCGCTGTTTCAGATTGCGCGCGACGGCGTCCTCGTAGCCGGAATACGTGTGTATCGCGTACCACTCTCTCTCGGAACCGTGTGTTTGTTTTGACATTGTGATAGTAATTTAGCCGCTAGGGTTTAAGGCGTGGTGGTCGGGGAAGCAGGAGTACTGGTATCAACAGGCGATTGTGTTACGGTCAATTGAGGGACCTGGCTTCTTTGAGGCAACAGGTCAAGCGCGTTCCGTAAACCGGATGTGAAAATGAAGTCAAAGAGACCGAGATACAGCGCGATGAAAACGGAGAGAAGTATCACAAGCACCGTGTACACGATAGTCTGAATACGCGTCGGCCATGCCACGTGCCGCAACTCACCTTGCGTATCTTTGAGGTACTGAAAGAAGCCCATAAATTGCAATTTTAAAACCCCTCGCGGGGTTTAACATCATAATAATCGTCCAATGCAGAAAGTCAACCCCGTTAGAAGTCGCGTCCGCGCTGGCGCGCCCGAAGGGCCTATGGTGCAGGCTACTTCTAACGGGGTCAAGCGAGGCTAGAGACATAGGAAGCGAGGCTGCCGGGTCTGGAATAGGCGTACACATCCTTCATTCCCATATCTTTGGCAATCAATAATACAGCTTCGATTAGTTGATTTGAAACAGGAGCTCCATCCGTTATGCCGACGTTCTCTAAAAGAGACGGGTATTTAAGGAGCATGTTATAACCAAGGGAACTCATGTCTTCAGGTCGGCCGTTCGGGATGACATCAATAAGCTCAGCGCCTTTTGGAAGACCGCCTTTCGGCTTTTGGTGGAATTTCAAAACGGGGTCTCCCTCTTCCGCAAGATATTTCCTTACCACATCGTTATCCGGGATTTGCGCCACAGCTAGAACGGGTTTCGGCTCGTAATCAGAGCTGCAAATCGATACGCACACGAACGCCTTGCCCGCAGGATTGGAAACATTCGGCCCGAACAATGAATCGTATGCGGTGTGAAGCAATTCTTCGCTTCCGAGGTCGGTGCGAATGAAGGCGATCTGTCCGGCCACTTTGTCATTACTGTCTATTGCAAGAAGAATGAACTGCTTGTTCATGTCCTCTTTGTATTTTTTTATTTCTACCGCAAGCGGCTGCCAGCAATGATTATAAAGAGCATGCGATGCAGAAAAATACGGTGATTGCGGGTCGAGGATCGAAAATTTGTATGAGCTGGTTTGAAGAAGAGTGTGCACTGACTCGAATTTCTCAACGGGTGTCTTACTTTTTAAAACCGTCCTCTGCACTTTCCCCGTGGATGTGGTCGGGAGATCCTCCTGGTCAATTGAGCACATGTATTTCGGAGTCTCATATGAACTTAGAAACGGTGTACCGGATATAAGCTTGAATTTGAGCCGTCGTTTGGCACTTTCTTCATCAACATCTTTTCTCCAGCAGATCACAGCGGCGACTTCTTCTCCGTATCGTTCATCCGGGAACCCTATGACATAGACTTGCCCGATATCATCGGAGATCTTTTTCAGATGATTTTCCACGGCAACCGGAGAGATGTTTATTCCGCCTTTGATTATCATCTCCTTCTTCCGTCCCTTGAGAAAGAAATACCGCTTTCCATCTATCATTCTGTAGATACCAATGTCTCCCGTAAGAAAATAGCCGTTCCGGAATGCCGGTTCGTTTCCAAGATAACCCTCCATTACGGCAGGGCCTTTGACCACGAGCTCTCCTTCCTGATTTTCTCCAAGTATATTGCCCTCTTCATCTGTTATTTCAACATTTGCCCAAGACATCGGTGCGCCGATGGAATTTTCCTCGACGAGTTGTTCGTATAAACTCTTTGATAAATTCATGGGAACGCCGGTGACCCGAAGCGCCGTTTCCGTTTGTCCGTATCCTTGATACAGCGGGATGCGGAATTTCTTTATAAACTCCTGCGCGGTCTGCGCCACGACGGGTGCGGAACCTATCTGTATCCTGTTCAGTTTAAGCATGTCCTTAATAGCGGCGTATTCATCAATTCTGCTCAATTGATCGAACACGATCGATTGGACGATGGAGGTGAGCGTGGAGCGCGTCCTTGCGGTCTGTTGCCAGAAATGCGAGTTCGAATATGAAGGCGGGATAGCGACAGACCCGCCCGCAAGAATCATTGAGAGGCAGAACGTCGTCGAATTTATATGGTGAAGAGGGAGATTCACGAGAAATCGGTCTTCATCAGTTATATTCAGCCATTCTCGAATTCCCTGCGCATTAACTATCAGATTTTCAAGCGTGAGTTTTGCTCCTTTGGGATATGAGGTCGTCCCTGAGGTGAACAAAACAAGCGCCGTGTGTGAAAGTCCTTCCTGCGCAGGCAGTTCTGACTCCACGACCGAATTATTTGAGGCATTCTCGAATCCGGAAAATTCTCTGGTCTCCACGCCATCTATCTTTCTGCCTTCGCCCTCTTTTAATATCCCTTCCTGCACTACCAATAATTTCGCATTATTCAGCTTTATTTTGTATTCGTATAATTCGGCAGTGTCCCGTTTCGTGTCCAAGGGAACGGTGACTATCCCAACGCTCCACGCGGCCCAACTTAATATGAGCAGTTCCGCCGAATTCTTGAAAGCCAGAGCTATCCGGTCGCCTTTCTTAAGACCCAAGGCTTGAAAATACGCGGAAGCAGATCCGACTTTTTGCGACAATTCTTCATAGGTAATCTCTTCTACGACCATTCCTTCCCCATCGCACGTTAGAAGAGCCGGCCTTGTCGGACTGATTTTCGATAAATATGCGATGTGCTCGTGAAGACTTTTTACCGGAGTAATCGTTACCATGATCGTCTAAATGTAGCGCAAAACAGGGATTAGAAAAGGGCGGCCGTACACGGTCGCCCTTTTCCTCACTCCAGAAAAATATCAACGAATTTCGTACGTAACGTTCACATTAGAGACGATCTTGTTCTCGCCGACGGGGACTTGCGGAGCTTCTTTCGCCATCGAACTTACTGCACGATCTGCACCGCCCATCCCATACGCGTAGTACGGCATCGGGCCTTCGTTCTCGTAGAAGCCGACGATGCGCACAAGCGACACGTCGAGAGACTCGGCCAAGACATCGGCTTTCTCCTTCGCCTGTGTTATCGCTTTGTCGCGCGCCTCTGCTTTGAGAGCATCCTCATCATCGATCGTGAACGAGATCCCGCTCACTTCTGTTGCTCCGCGCGAGCCGACACCGGAGAGCAGGTCACCCGCCTTCTTCGTGTCGCGCACTTTGACGCTTACCGTCTGCGACACCTGGTAGCCGACAAGTACTTGCTTTCCTGGCGGGCAGTAGACGCCCTGCGCGCACGCGGCCTGGGTCCACTCGTACTGCGGGCTGATGCTGTAATCGATCGTCTTGATGTCTTTCTCCTCTATGCCCGCCTCTTTCAGATACGCGATGATGTCGTTCCCTTTCTTCGTCGCCGCGTCCTGCGCATCTTTCACCTGCTTCGCGGTCTCGCGCACCGTGACCGTGAACGTCGCAGTGTCGGGAACGGCGAACACCTCACCCTCGCCTGAAACCGTGATGGTGTTCGTAGCAGTGACGCCACTGCCGATGAAGCGATAACTCTTTAGCTCGCTTAAAGTGCCTACAAGCAAAAAGAGTGCGAGCACGCCGAGTGCCCACGCCGCCGCAGTGCGCGGCCAGTGGGTCGCTTTGATAATTTCCTGTACTGATTGTTCTTCCATACGAATGAATCATTAACCCCAATAGAGGATTCTGGATAATAAGGAAATTATATCATTGTCCGCACGCCTGCACACTTAGAGGCCGCTGAGGGAACTGTAAGTCGAAAGGAATGAAGGAATGGCAAATAGGAATCCGATGAGCGGCAGGACGAACGCGATGACAGACACGATGATGATAGTGAGAAGATACTTCCTCGTCTTCTCCGAGGACGCATACGCCTCGCCGATCTTCTTCTCGAGCGCATCCAATCTCTGCCGTAGTTCTTGATCGTCCATATGCGTATAGTACCGGATTATGAGCGTGCACGCGAAGCACGCTTGTACTCATGCCAAACGAGCCATACGACGAGAGTGTCGAAAGCCGACAGAACAATGAGCCAGGGTGAGTGCGTCCAGGAGAACCGCGTGAGCTGATACACGATGAGGAGTGTTAGGACGACGATCGTCGACGGATACGCCCACAATTTATTGCGCAAGAGACCTGCCATCAGGAACACTTTCACGACCCCATGCCCGAGCAGATACAAGGCCCCTACGAACTGCGCGTGCGGCGAAGGTGATAGGAACGCCTGGATGTGCGTCGCTAAAAAGTCATTCGGGTCTTCTATCAATTCGTTGCTGACAAGCGCGGCCACGATATCGTTCACGACGTTCGTAAACATCAGAAGCACACCGAGCGCGATCTCCAAAATCGCATTCAATCCCTTGAGCACGACAGCCACCTCGAATATCCGAAAAATGCGTCTCTCGATCGGATCGCGAATGACGGGCTCGGCAATCCATGGCACGTCTTCGGACGTCTCTAAGTGGAAGAGCGCCTGTTCCCGGGAGAAC
>MFLP01000017.1:613-1867 GCA_001781555.1 Candidatus Kaiserbacteria bacterium RIFCSPHIGHO2_12_FULL_53_13 | reverse complement strand
ATACGTGATGAAAAATGACAGAAGAACCTCGGCCGAGTAGTGCACGTGCCCGATCAGTACGATAGCGCCGGAAAATAGCGACCAGACGAGGAATATGTACCGGAGGATCTTCTCGCGCCAACAGAGAAGCGCCATCAAGAACGGCACTCCCGTGTACCCCAAGGAAAATAGATCGGCGCCGAAGAACACTCCGGTTATCACCGTCCCGAGACCAGAAACTCCTTCTATCTGGAATGGGCTCACGTGCGTAAGTGAAACAAATAACGCACGGGTGATGGCGAGCAGCGCCAGAGAATAGAGAGTGAACGGGATGCGTTTCGGGTGTGCGAGACATAGGAGCACGATGAACACGACCAGAAGGAACATCCCATTCACGAATAGCAGACCGATATCGAGTACCGGCGTATTCGATAAGATGAGATCAGGGATCGCACCGCTCCTTCTCTCGACCGCGAAATTGACCGCATACATCTGTATGAACATACTGGCGATGAATATTAGAACCGAGAAGACCGCAGAAACGCGGAAACTCTTCTGTGTCCAGTAGTGCCGATGGCGCCGGAAAAGTTCCGTGTGCGGCTGCGGATGCTTGTGGAGCGGGGGTGCGACGTTCATAATATTCATGCCTCGGCGTGGGGAATAGTATACCTCGCGTGATATCCCCGCACTATACGAAAGAATGCCGTGGAGTTCCGCGAGCGACGCTATGATCCTATCCTCAACCTCACCCGTTCCCAGCCGAGGTATAATTCGACCATGAAGATCCGTGCCGAGACTTTTGACATCGTCGGATTATTCACATTTGCATATATTGGGGTGCTGTCTCTGCGCGCGCTTATCACCGGGGAAACTTTTTCCCGATTGACACTGTTCATTTTGCTGTTCATCGGTATCGCCGGTTTAATTATCGACGGCACGATTGTATACATGACGTATCTCAGGAAGCACGGGGACCGATAAAACCCGACTTATAAGAGCATATCTGGAAGCTCCGTGAGCGATGTGAGTAGCACGTCCGGATTCTCTCGCGCGAGCCGTTCCCGCCCGACTTCCTGCCTATTGATCCCGGCCGATCTCGTACCAGCGCTTTTAGCCGCCACGATATCGCTCGGAAGGTCTCCCACGAAGACTACTCGCCCGGGATCCGCCGCCAATTGCGCGGTGAGCTTCCGCAACTTGTCTTCCTTCGTCCCCGGACCGCCGACCACATATTCGGGCGCGAAAAAATCGGCAAGATTCCGACTGGCTATCTCC
>MFLP01000017.1:0-571 GCA_001781555.1 Candidatus Kaiserbacteria bacterium RIFCSPHIGHO2_12_FULL_53_13 | reverse complement strand
GGGAACCCGCGGCGTTTTAGTTCAACGAGAGCCGGCAATGCATTGGGGTAAATCTCCCCCGCATAGTGCCGGGCGACCGCCTCGCCGTGCCTGCGGTCGAGTTCTTTCTTGTCATCCGGATCGATGCCGATGCTCTTGTAGAATGCCTGCCGCGGCTGGAAATAGGTCGCCGCGATGGTCTCCCGCGCCAGGTGCACCCCGTAGCTCGCCGCCACTTCCTGTATCCCGGCGGCGATCGACGACATCGTGTCGGCGATGACTCCGTCCCAATCGAATACGACAACGCGTACGCCTGTGAGCATCCAACAAATATAGCAGGCGGTCACTGAAAAATCTTCTCGTTAAAACTTCCCGAGAAGTTACCTTTGGGCGGCTATCGGGGATCGAACCCGAATCGAGAGCTCCACAAGCTCCAATGTTAACCGTTACACCATAGCCGCCATGCTACGCACGTTCCCGTTATATCAAATAAGGTCGTGCGGCGCGACTTTTCTGAGGACGGACGCTGAGGGCGGCGGCGTTAATGCTGTTCCTCGACCGTCGCGACCGAAGTCGGCACGTCGACAACGCT
>MFLP01000016.1:4967-6719 GCA_001781555.1 Candidatus Kaiserbacteria bacterium RIFCSPHIGHO2_12_FULL_53_13 | reverse complement strand
GTGGTAGCCGAGCTCTTTCATTAATTTCGTTGGCGCGTTGCGGACACGCAGAGGTATCGGGAGGTTGCCGAATTTCTTCACGTCGTCAAGCGCGGCGAAGACGGCATCATATGAGCGGCGGTCTTTCTTGCACTGCGACAAGTACGCGACCCCGTGCGCGAGATTAATCGTCGCTTCGGGGTAGCCGATCTTATTCACCGCCTCGAAGACAGCGTTCGCCACAACGAGCGCCGTCGGCTGGGCTAGCCCGATGTCTTCGCTCGCGAAAATTACCATGCGCCGCGCTATGAATTTCGGGTCTTCTCCCGCGTCCACCATGCGCGCGAGGTAATAGAGCGCCGCATCCGATTGCGACGCGCGCATCGATTTTATGAACGCGCTGATGGTGTTGTAGTGCTCCTCGCCTTTCTTGTCGTAGCGAAGATGTTTTGATTGGATCGCTTCTTTGAGCGTTTCGGGAGTGATTTTCCCGTACAACTTTTCCGCAGTTTCAAGAACACCGATCGCTTGGCGCGCATCGCCCGCCGCCATTTGAACCAGCCAATCGCTTGCCCCGTTAGAGATCCGCCTCTCGTCGGCAGTCCGCTTCGCGGACTTATCTTTAACGGGGCGGGCGGCTTTCTTCAGTGCTATATATGCTCGGTCAATAACTTCTTTCATTTCCAGTTCAGATAGTTCACTCAAAACGAACACGCGACAGCGCGAGAGGAGAGGCGATATCACTTCGAAGCTCGGGTTCTCCGTTGTGGCACCCACGAACGTTATGTCGCCTCGCTCGACGTACGGCAAAAGAAAATCCTGCTGAGCCTTGTTGAAGCGATGTATCTCGTCGATGAATAGGACCCGGGGCTTCCCGAACGGAAGCGCTCCCACTTTCTTGCCCGCCGGAGCATTGGCGGAGGCGGGGCTGACGATTCTTCTGATATCTTCTTTACCGGAATCCACCGCCGACAATTCGTAGAAATCAGCGCCGAGGGCATTCGCATAGATGCGCGCGAGCGTCGTCTTGCCGCATCCGGGCGGGCCCCACAGGATGAACGAGAATAGTTCTTTCTTTTCAATTGCGACGCGCAATGGCTTGTCTTTGCCGGTAAGGTGTTCCTGCCCGACAAATTCTTCGAGTTTTGTCGGCCGTATCCGAGAAGCAAGGGGCTCCATGGGGGAAGTATACGCCTCAGGCTTGTTATCCACACTTTTCAAACTTGCGGTTCGACCAGCAGGAGGTATCCTAGACTCATATGAATATAAAAAATGCGATTATCTGGATCGTTGTGGTTGTTGTCATCGGTTTCGCCGCGTATTATGCCTACAAGGCTTATACTGCCAACAAACTAAAGCAGGCGGACCCGACGGCTCAGCAAAGTGGCGATCAGGCGGCCGCTAACCCTGACCAAGTACAGGGACAGGAAGTAACGGTGGGGACCGGAGCAGAAGCCAAGCCGGGAACAGTGGTTACTGTTGATTATGTCGGAAAGCTCACAGATGGAACCGTATTTGATACTTCCGTCGGTAAGCAGCCGCTTACGTTCACGCTCGGCGAGCAGGGAATAATCCCTGGCTTCCAGATCGGCGTCAATGGCATGAAGGTCGGCGGGGAACGCCTTCTCGCTATACCTCCCTCGTTGGGTTACGGAACACAACAGGTCGGCACTATACCGCCAAATTCAACCCTCGTTTTTGAGGTAAAACTGCTGAAAGTTGAAGAAGCTCCTGCCACTGCGCCAATTGCTCCGGCCATCCAGTGATTGACCG
>MFLP01000016.1:535-4953 GCA_001781555.1 Candidatus Kaiserbacteria bacterium RIFCSPHIGHO2_12_FULL_53_13 | reverse complement strand
CTGGCAACGATTTAGAGCCAAAAAAGGCCTAAATTGCTGTAAAACCTTGCGAAAAGAGCAGGAACATGATACTGTTTTGCGATGATTACGAAACGTAAAAAGGCGGCCGAAATGGCGAAAACCAGGCTCCACGATACCGATACCGGCTCGCCGCAGGTCCAGGTAGCGGTTTTGACCCGTCGTATCGAGGAGTTATCCGCCCATCTCAACAAGAATCACAAGGATAAGCATTCCCGCAGGGGGCTTTTGGGTCTCGTTGCGGACAGGCGCAAGCATTTAAAGTACCTCGAAACGACTAACCGGCGCGCCTACGGCACGCTTGTTAAGAAACTCGGGCTGAAGAAATAGTCTCTAGCCACTGGGGTGCGAGGTCCTTGAACACCCGTTTCTTTTTCATTTTTCGGAGCTATAATCAGCTTCGGTACATATTTTAATAAAGTATCGATATCTTTATCCAATTTCACTAGTGTCTAAACACTAGAGACTAACAATCTTTTATATGTCCATAGTAAAACATCCGGAACAGCGTGTAGGCGTTTTCATAGACACGCAGAACTTGTATCACAGCGCGAAGAACATTTACCACGCGCGCGTTAATTTCGGCAACGTCTTGAAAGATTCCGTAGCCGGGCGGCGCCTAATTCGTGCGCGCGCATACGTCGTAACCACCGAATCAGGCGAAGAAAAAGGGTTCTTCGAGGCGCTCGAGAAGATCGGCATTGAGACGCGCACCAAGGATCTTCAGATATTCTTCGGCGGAGCGAAAAAAGCTGATTGGGACGTGGGTCTCGCGGTCGACGCCATCACGGCCGCCCCGAATCTGGATACTGTTATTCTTTTTACCGGCGACGGCGATTTTATTCCGCTCGTTGAATATTTAAAGGTCCACGACGGCTGCCAGGTGGAAGTCGTCTCATTCGGGAAGAGCACTTCCGGCCGCCTCAAAGAAGTGGCAGACCACTTTTTAGACCTCGACTCCGATCCGCGCCGCTATCTTCTGAACTACCGTTCTGCAGGTGGACGGCGAACTGCCGCCCGCGACGTGAGCGTGTCTGCGGAACCGGACTCCATTGCCGAATAGTCCGACTCTGCTCATGAGGAAAGTCTGCGTATCTCTTTACGGGAAGACATGTAGGAGAGTGTGATAAGCGCCAGCCCAATGAGGCCGGTCAAGACTTCCGGCACATGTATGAAAATACCCAGGAGCATGGCGATAGCCAAGCCGAAGATCGCCCAGTGTGCTCCGTGTTCAAGATAGGGAAGCGTGTCAAGCGTTTTCGCGCGCACAAGCATGACCGTAAATGCGCGCACGAATAGAGCGCCTATGCCCAACCCTGCGATGATCGCCGGCAAATTGGAAGTGATAGCAAATGCCCCTACGACGCCGTCAAGCGAGAACGCCGAGTCCAGCACGTTTAGATAAACGAAAAGGGCGAGCCCGGCGCCCGCAATGCTCGCTTTCGCCTCCACTTGGAACGACTGCGCGATGCCTTCTATAAGAATGAACAGTACGGCGCCGAGAAGACCCGCAACGAGAAGCACCGCCGCTTCAGTCGGCAAGATGAACGCGCACAAAAGAAGCACGGACAGTACGACGGCTATCTCTATAGCTTCAATACCGCCCCAACGCGACATGTGCCGTTCTATCGCCTCTATCCAATGGACCGTTTTCCTGTCGTTGAAAAAATATTTGAGAGAGACGAGCAGCAAGAACGCGCTTCCGAAGGCGGCTATCGCGACATGCGCCTCGGCAAGGCGCGCCCCGTACTCGCTTGGCTCAAAGAACGCGAGAAGCGCCACGGAAAGAGGGGAGAGGCTCGCTGCCGCTGAAACTATAAGTATCGGCAGAACGAAACGCGTTCCGAAAACCGCTATCGGTATTCCCCAGACGAGAAAGCGCCTTTGCCAACGCTCATCCATGCGCGCAAGCACTTTTGCATTTACGACCGCGTTATCAAATGAGAGCGTCGTTTCAAGGATCGCGAGAAGGGCCACAAGAAAGAGCGTCTGAAAGCCGCCCCACAGGAACGCCAAGACACCTACTGCCACTGAGATGACGGTCGGAAAGATGAGGATTTTCATAATAATGCATCATCGTAGCATGTTATCCGCATTCCCACGCCTAGCATTGTAAAAATGCCGCATCAGGGTATACTATTCCATATTAATAAATAGCCGTGGTGCTTGGACAGGCAGTGCTGGCCGTACGGCTCGCTACTGAAGTCTAGGCATCACCAAAAAACAATGTTGAAGAAAGAATATTCCCTTGATATCGGGGGAAAGACCCTGACCGCCGAGTTCAACGACTGGGCGAACCAGGCGAATGGTTCCGTTCTCGTGAGATACGGATTGAGCGCGGTCCTTGCGACCGTCGTCATGGGCTCAAAGGAGTCGAACCTCGATTATTTCCCTCTATCTGTTGAATACGAGGAGAAATTCTATGCGGTCGGTGCGATTTTGGGCTCTCGTTTCATGCGGCGCGAAGGGCGTCCCAGCGATGAGGCGGTCCTTTCGGGCCGCATGGTGGACAGGACCATCAGGCCGCTTTTCCCGAAGGGCCTCAAGCGCGATGTCCAGGTCATCATTACGGTGCTTTCAATCGAAGATTACGACACGGACGTGCTCGCGATAAATGCGGCGTCATTAGCGCTCGCGACTTCCGATATCCCATGGGGAGGGCCCGCCTCCGCCGTGCGTATCGAGATCGGAACGGAGAGTAATTCTTTCATCGTGAATCCGACGTACAAAGAGCGCGAGGCGGAGGGAGTGAGAATGGACTTATTGGCCTGCGGCAAGGACGGCCTCATAAACATGATGGAGGTCGGGGCCTCGGAAGTTTCCGAGGATACCCTCGAGAAGGCGCTCACGCTTGCAAGCGAAGAGATAGAGAAGATCCAGGCATGGCAAAAGAAAATAGTAGCGGAAATCGGAAAGGGAAAGCAGGCATTCAATGCGCCGGCGACAACTCCGGAACTTGAAGCGGCGTTCAAAGAAGTCGTCGAACCGATGCTCGCGAAAGCGAACGGTCGACTTACGAAAGAAACGCTCGGTGAAATAAAATCCGTATGGATGAAGGATGGTTTGGAAAAACTCCCCGACACGGCTCCCGGCCGTCTTGATTCATATTGCGAAGAGCGCATTGATGAGTACGTGCACGATCTCGCGATCAAGGATGGAAAACGCGTTGACGGACGCGCGTTCGACGAGATACGCCCCTTGGAGGCGGCGGCCGGTGGACTTTCTCCCGTTATTCACGGAAGCGGGATTTTTTACCGCGGTGAAACGCACGTCCTTGCGGCCCTCACCCTGGGCGGTCCCGGAGACGCGCAACTTCTCGACACCATAGAATATCAGGATACGAAAAAGACGTTCATGCTCCACTATAATTTCCCTCCTTTCTCGGTGGGAGAAACGGGGCGCGTCGGCGGCTTCAATCGTCGCATGACAGGACACGGCGCGCTCGCGGAAAAAGCTCTGCGCGTCGTGCTTCCGCAAAAAGAGAAGTTCCCGTACACGATACGCATCGTTTCGGAGTGCCTCGCGTCCAACGGCTCGACTTCAATGGCGACCGTCTGCGCGGGGACGCTGGCTCTCATGGATGCAGGAGTCCCTATCTCGCGCCCGGTCGCGGGAATAGCGATGGGCATGATGTCGGACGCCAAAACAGGCGCTTATAAAGTGCTGACAGATATCCAGGGGCCGGAAGACCATCATGGCGACATGGATTTCAAAGTCGCCGGCACTTCAGAAGGTGTAACGGCGGTCCAGATGGACGTGAAAGTCGAAGGCGTGCCGCTCAAAGTTCTTAACGAAGCGTTCGCGCAGGCGAAGAAAGCGCGCACACAGATCCTAGGCGTCATCGAGGGCGCCATTGGGGCGCCCCGCCCGGACATAAGTCCGCGCGCGCCGAAGATATTGACGACAAAAGTGAAAGTGGACCAGATAGGATTGGTAATAGGCCCCGGCGGCAAGACCATAAATGGCATACGTGAACGAACTCTCTGCGACGACATAACTATCGAAGAAGACGGGACTATCTTCATCACGGGGAAGAACGGCACGGCCGACGCCGCTCTCAAAGAAATCACCGACCTCACGCGCGAATATATGGTGGGCGACAGGTTCGAGGGCCCCGTCGTGCGCATGCTCGACTTCGGCGCCTTCGTGAAGATCGGTCCGAACACCGACGGCTTGGTGCACGTATCCGAAGTCGCGCCTTTCCGCATAGAAAAAATCGGTGATGCGGTGGCAATAGGAGAAGTAGTCCCCGTCGTCATCAAGGAGATCGATGAGAAAGGGCGGTATAATCTCTCTATTAAGGCAGCCGATCCGGAGTTCGCCTCGCGCAAGGGGCTGAAGCCGGCACCGGGCGGCTTTAACGGAGACAATGACAGACGAACCAATCCACACGACCGGCG
>MFLP01000016.1:0-496 GCA_001781555.1 Candidatus Kaiserbacteria bacterium RIFCSPHIGHO2_12_FULL_53_13 | reverse complement strand
GAAATCCTCTGCTCGCAGAACCGGTGCCCACTCTTATCCCTGAGCATAATGCGACGGACGCGCCTACGACGGTACCCGCGAGCACCGCGGCGTCTCCGAATGCAGGAACGCCTCCTGCCCCGGTGCAAGAACTCAAAGAATTTCCTGAATCGCCCGCAGAGAACGCAACCGTCTCAAAAAACGTGGAGGCGGCGGGTGAAGCGGGCAAGGCAGCTCCCGCGGCACCTTCCATAAGCGGCGACAAGAAAATCGTAGACGACATCGCCGGTATTCTCGCGACTATAAAGTTGCCGGAGCGGCGCTCTCCTCCCGCTTCAGAAGCACCGCATGAAATTAAAAAAGAGCCTGTGACTTTTGATACCGCGCTAGGAGCTGATGTTGCAAAGAGCAGCGAGGAAAAAGTCGAGGTGGCAATGAGGCCGAGTAATAGGATGGCGCCAAGCGCTCCCGTAGTCGAACAACCTGCGACACCTCCGGCATCCGAAACTCCGGGTCT
>MFLP01000015.1:6329-7385 GCA_001781555.1 Candidatus Kaiserbacteria bacterium RIFCSPHIGHO2_12_FULL_53_13 | reverse complement strand
TAAGAGGAAATAACGTGCGATGCAAGTTCTGATGCAAGAATCCGCTCCTGCTTCCCCGTGTCGCGGTCGCGGAGCGTCACGGTGTCATCTTCAAGCGTCTGGAAATCGATAGTGATGCATGCGGGCGTGCCGATCTCATCCTGCCGACGGTAGCGCTTGCCGATGTTGCCATTGTCGTCCCACATGATTTGCGGGATATGTTTCTTGAGCGCAGTGTATATTCCGCGCGCTTTCGCAACTAGGTCGGGCTTGTTCTTGAGGAGCGGGAAAACGGCGGCTTTTACGGGTGCAACCGTTCTATTGAACTTCAGATATGTCCTCGCCTCATCCCCGAGTGTGTCTTCCGTATATGCCGATGCGAGAACGGCGAGAACGAGACGGTCGACGCCGAATGACGGCTCTATCACATGCGGAACGAATCGCTCGCCCGATATCTCGTCAAGATACGAGAGAGCAACGCCGGACACTTTCGCGTGCGCGGAGAGGTCAAAGTCGGTGCGATACGCGAGGCCGCAGAGCTCTTTGCGCCCGAACGGAAAATCGAATTCAAAATCTATTGTACGCTTGGAATAATGGGCTCTATCCGCATCCGCCACTTCAAGCTCATGGACGGCGTTCTGCGTGATACCTATCACCCCAACAAACGCAAGCATTGCTTCTCGCCACGCCTCGAAGCTTTTCTTCCACTCGTCCGAGCGCACGAAATATTCGACTTCCATCTGCTCGAATTCGCGCGAACGAAAGACGAAGTCGCGCGGCGCTATCTCGTTCCTGAACGCTTTCCCTATCTGCGCGATGCCGAACGGCAATTTCGGATGGAAACTGTCGATTATATTTTTGAAGTTCACGAAAATCCCGCCAGCGGTTTCCGGACGAAGATACGAAACAGAGGACTCATCTTCTGTTGCGCCAACATGCGTCTTGAACATCATGTTGAATTGCCGGACGTCGCCGAACGCCCCGCCGCATTCCGGACATTTCTCCTCAACCTGATCCGCGCGGAACCGGCGTTTGCATTTTTTGCACTCGACGAGGGGGTCGGAGAATCCGCTCACA
>MFLP01000015.1:0-6300 GCA_001781555.1 Candidatus Kaiserbacteria bacterium RIFCSPHIGHO2_12_FULL_53_13 | reverse complement strand
CATGAGAATGGCCGCATCCACGCCGTACATGTCGTCGCGTTCATCGACGAACATCCGCCACCAGAGATTCTCTATATTTTTTTTGAGCGCGACGCCCAGAGGTCCGTAGTCCCACGTGCCCGCGAGCCCGCCGTATATCTCAGAGCCGGGATAAATAAAGCCCCGACGTTTTGCTAAAGAAACAATTTTGTCCATGACATTATTCATGTGTGTACAGAATGAGCGGCGCCTGCCCCGTAGTCAACGTCCAACGTTATACTTCGGGGCTTCGCAAGCGAAACGATTTTCTCCATAGATGCATTTTGCTCCATACGAGTGAGTGTACCGCGGAACCGCTTTACCTTACCACAGTTGAATCTGCGGATTTGAAACCTTTGTCACCCTGAATATTCGTAGTTATATCCTTAGTGGTGCGTGTTACCGGAGCATTCGTCGAAGTGTCCGTACCCGTAAGAGTGATGTCTTGCATCAGCACTGGGCTTTCGCCTATCTGACTCGTAGATGGAGTGAATCCTATGGCAATCGCCACTTGCCGCAGAGGAGCGCTCACTCCCGCCCCGGATTCGATATCCCCGACACTCCATGAGATCGTCCCGTTATCTTTATTGAAGGTGACATTTTCAGAAGAGGAGGGTGTATACATTCCAAGCCATCGTACGTAAGAAGGGAGTGTCGCCGTGAGCTTGGCATCCTTTATCTTATTTGTGGTATTGGTGACTGCGAATACTACAGCGTATGTGGTCTCCATGCCCGATTTCGGCGGCATGGGCCCGACGCTCCCGAACGGATTTCCGTAATAAAGACCCTGCGCATATACCTGCAAATCGCTCGCGACTTTTATTGTTTGCGCTTTCGCTGACTGCAAATTTTCCGGCACGCCGGACTCCGATAGCCGTTTGCCTGCCGCATTCACGGTTATGGTCAGATTCGGATTTTTAAGCATTGCCAAGACCTCGCTTGGCGGCATCTTGAACGAGAATGTGACTTCTCCTTTTGCCCCCGACGGAAGATTTGACAATGCGCCGGCGGTAGTCGTCTTGTCCCATAGGACAGCGCTGTCGGAGGAGCGGTAAAATCCTTCGGCAACGCGTACCGTCTCCCCATCTATCTGCACGCCCGATAGGCGCGCGACTATAACGGCATCGGTTATTGCCGTAGAGAGGTTATTCTGCCAAGCAATAGTTACATCCACATCGCCGCCAGGCGCAACTATCACTCCTGCGCCTCCTTTTTTGTTGACAGAGATCCCAAGACCCAAAAACGGTTGGGAAACGAGCACTCGATACGAGTTGTCAGAAAGCGGCGTATCAATGCCGGGACTATTTTGCGTTTTGCGCGTACCTATCGTCGCGCGAAATACGCGTTCATCACCGGATTCGCCAGTCAATGTTCCGCGTACGGCTACGCGGACAGTGCGTCCGGGAGTAATGTCGCCGAGTTCCCACACTCCCGCGCGCGCAGGATTCGGATCGGCAGATGAGAATACGAACCCGAAAGGATATCCGATGCTGAGTAGAACATCTTTTACGGGCACCGCGGCATTAGAGGTGACATTTATCGTAAGCAATATCGGCTGGCCGGACACGGTCTCGCTATTCCCTTCCAATGAGATCGAGAGCGGCGACGAGCTGAACACGATCTCATAATCCGACGATGCTACGAAAATCGCGCTGGAGCCAGCAAGACGATATTCGAGTTCCACTTTCACGGTCGCACGCTGTCCCTCTGCTCCAGCAAATACAGCCCGTATCGGCACTTGGCGCATGCCTCCCGATTCTATTGTGCCAAGAGGGATGCGCTGGCTTGGCACGTCCGACTTCAGATCGCTCGGGGAGCGCGTTCCGGGAGGATAGGTGACGATGAGGTCTGCAAGCTCAAGTGCGGCCCGGTTACGATTTGAGATAGCGACTTGGAGTTCTGCCGACTCTCCTCCGGCAACATGAAGAGGTCCGGAAATCGAAATGCCGATATCGCCGGGCGAAGATGCGAATGAGGCGCCGCCGCCTATCGTGAAATAATATGCAAAGAAACCGACCGCGCCGACGAAAAACGCGACTGTGGCGATAAGGAACCATCGCATCGCGCTTCTTCCCGCTCCGATATTTCTTGGCGCAATAAGCGAACTGGGGACCTCCGGCTCTTCCCTTTCCCAATCTTCGCCGACTTGCGATTTGCCTGATTCCAACGGCCGCCGCGGGCGGTCCTTGAATTTCGGCGACAACGAGCGCGAGTACATCGCCCGGCGCAATCGTTCTATCTTTTCGTACTCGTCCGAGGGCTCCTGCATGCGGATAAATATACCACGCAGACGCATCGTTTCTGCGCCGTGCGTCGCATTCTACAGATGTGTCTCCGATATCGCGCGATTTATGGACGAAAGCAATTCGCCGCGCATGGCTTCGGCTTCCTGAAGATGCACGTCCGTGTAGGCCGTGTGCGTGAAAAGCGCCGTTTCGAGGGCCTCGGCCGAGATGTAGCCGAGCGCGTAGAGAATGCGCGCAACGCAAACCAATTCTATCGTCGCATGGTGCTCGCACGCCTCCCGCATGAAGGCACCATGCGCCTCGGAAAGGACTTCGAAAAGGTACGTGTGTGCCTCCTCGCCCGCAACGAGCCGTGTCATCAATTCTGCAATGCGCGCAAATGCCATAATCGCCCGCGGGTCCGCTTCCTGAACGCCGACGTCCGCCTGCGCGCCCGCTAAGCGCCAGCCGCTTTTTCCCCGCACGAGCGCCACGTGCGCGCGCGAGTAATGCTGGAGTGCGTAGCGCATCTTCGAGCGCTCATGCCGTATCGCCGACGCGCGCGCCCGCACGAGCCCGAAGTCGCGCGTGTAGAGCACTACCGTGCGGTCCGCTTCCCCGCTCTCGCGGCTCCCTAAGACCAGCGCGTCGGTGTGATATTTCTGGTACATTAGTTTCTTTTATACTGTACATCAACTGATATCTTGAACTCCCCCGCATCTCGTAGTTTAGTTTCGTCCTCTGCTCCGACCAATATTCCAGCCGAATTTGTAGCAATACTAATTTCTCTTGAGTTACGGGCAACAATGTCCTGAAGTTCGTCCGGAACACCGAGAAACATTCGGGCTTTATCCATGGGGAATAGGCCTGCCTCTTTTCTCGCGGACTGGATTGAACGTATAAGTTCTCGGACAATGCCTTCCTCACGCAATTCGTCCGTGATATTCGTATCAAGCTCTACGACATCCCCTTCCTTCTCGACTTTTTTCACGTTCACTTCGTCAGCGACGATCGAAAGATATTCGTCAGCGAGTTTCGAGCCACTCGGAATCGAGAGCGAAGCGAGCGGCTGACGCACTTTGATGCCCGCCTTGTCGCGTGCTTCGAGCGCCTGCGTCACGATCGTGCGCGCATCGGCCATCATGGGAATGACGTCGTCTTTGCCGCCGAAGAGTTTCGAGAGAACGCCTTTCTCCTCTACTTCTGGCCACTCTTCAAGATGCACGCTCTCCGGATCGTTTTTCTCTTTCACTGCCTGGTACAAATATTCTGCGAAGAACGGCATCGCGGGCGCCATGACTGCCGAGAGCGTGTAGAGAACGTGCCGCAGAGTTGAAAGTGCCGCTTTCGTATCAGCACCTCCCGCCTTGAATCGTTCGCGCGAGCGGCGCAGATACCACACTGAAAGGTCGTCGATGAAATCCGCAATGGGCCGCGTCGCCGTATCGAGCTGATATTTCTCGAACCCCTGCGTCGTCTCGCGCACAAGCTCATCGAGCCGTGCGAGTATCCAGCGATCGAGTACATGGGCGCTCCCTGTCCCCCGCGCGGTATCGTCCGCATATAGTTGATAGAACGAGAGGACATTCCCCAGCCGGCCGACGTTCTTCCGCGCCACCTCGTCCACACCTTTCTCCGAGAAACTCAAGTTCTCCGCCTGCATCACGGGCGACGAGAGCAGGTAGAAACGCAGAGCATCTGCACCATATTTTTCGACTACCTCCATCGGGTCGGGATAGTTCTGTAATTTCTTCGACATCTTTTTGCCGTCTTCCGCCAATACGATGCCGTTGACGATGACGTTCTGGAACGCATTTTTCTTGAATAAGGCGCCAGCGAGCACGTGCAGGTAGTAGAACCATGCGCGCGTCTGGTCCAATCCTTCGGCGATGAACTGCGCCGGAAATGCCTTGTCGAACTTCTCTTTACTCTCGAACGGGTAGTGCCGTTCACCGTAGGGCATTGAACCGGAATCGAACCAGGTATCCAGCACGTCGGGAATACGGCGCATCGCCGTGCCACACTCGCACGGCACCGTGATCTCGTCGACGACATGCTTGTGCAAATCATCTACTTTTTTCCCGCTCGCTTTCTCCAACTCCGCCGCGCTTCCGAATACTTTTATTTTTTTGCAAGCTTCACACTTCCATATTGGGATGACGCTCGCCCAGAAACGCTGACGCGAGATTGACCAATCGCGCGCGCCTTCGAGCCAGTTGCCCCACCTGCCCTCTTTGATGTGTTCCGGAGACCAGTTGATGGCCTTCGCGTTCTTGAGCAAATTGTCCTTTATCTTCGTCACCGAGACGAACCATGACGATGTCGCGTAGTTGAGAAGCGGCGTGTCGCACCGCCAGCAGTGCGGATATGAGTGCGTGACATTTTCTTTCGAGAAGAGCGCCCCATGTTCCTGCAAATATTTGAGTACCGCGATATCCGTGCCGAGCCGCACCCTATCTTCATCCGATCTCGGCTTGACCTCCATGCCTGCAAAATCTTTCACCTCCGGCTTCATCGTGCCGTCCATGTTTACATGCTGTACGAACGGTAGATTCACTTTCTTGGCGAGTTCCCAGTCGTCCGCGCCGAATGCCGGTGCCTCATGCGCGATACCCGTGCCCGTGTCAGTGGTAATGAAATCCGCCGCATACACTTTCCACCCGTTCTCGCGGTTTTTTAGATTTTTGTCGTTTGCGTAGTAGTTGAACAGAGGTTCGTACTCTATTTCTTGCAATTCAAATCCTTTCCATTTTTTCTCGGTACGAACAATGTCGTTCTGTGCGTAATTTGAAAATAGTTTTTTATGGAGATCCTGATTGTCGACAACTATCACGTTTTCCACTCCGCGTTCAGTCGTAAGCTGAATTAATCTATAGATGTAGACATAACCAACCGCTAAAGCAACATTTCCCGGTAGAGTCCACGGCGTCGTCGTCCACGCGAGCAAGTACACATCGTCTTTCAATCCGATCTTTTCTGGATTCTTAACTTTGAACTTCACCGTGACCGCAACGTCTTTCACGTCTTTGTACCCTTCCGACACTTCCTGCTGTGATAGCGTCGTCTCGCATCGCGGGCAGATGTGCATCGAGCGGTAGTCCTCGTAGACCAGTTTCTTCTCGTAGAGTCGCTTGAACACCCACCACACCGATTCCATGAACGGCTTGTCCATCGTGCGATAGGCGTGTTCCATGTCGGCCCAGCGACCGATGCGCGGGATTATCTTTTCCCACTCGTGCGCATACGTAAGCACCTGCTCGCGGCAACGCTCGTTGAATTTTGCGATACCCATCGTCAAAATGTCTTTCTTGTGCTTGAAACCGAGCTCTTTCTCGACGATGTTCTCTATCGGGAGCCCGTGGCAATCCCAACCCCACACGCGCGGTACGTGGTATCCGCGCATCGTCCAAAAACGCGGCACGACATCCTTAATGACCGAGGCCACGATGTGACCGTAGTGCGGCAAGCCCGTCGCGAACGGCGGACCATCGTAAAAGACATATTCGCCTTTGGGTGCCTCTTTCTGGAGCGATTTCTCGAAGATTTTCCGCTCCTTCCAGAATGCCAGAGTCTCCTCTTCCCGCTTCGCGGTGTCGGACTTTCGGACCTCGTTCATCGCTCTATCCTAGCAGAAAAACTACATTTTTGATGGGGTCGGAATACCAAGTAGCCACAGCCCATTCTTGAGCGTTGCGCGGACAGCATCCGCGATTGCGACCTTGTGCGGCGCTTCATTCGTACCGTCAAGGATGTGTACCTGCGCGTACCAGCTGTTAAACGCCCCCGCGAGTTCGATGAGGTAGTTCGTCAGTAGGTGTGGTTCGAGTTCACGGACAGCGTATGTGACTGCTTCCGGAAAATGCATGAGGAGCCGCGTGAGTTCTATCGGCTCGGCGTGTGCGTCAATCTGTGTCGCCACGCCTTCCGAGCGCGCACGCTCGACGACTTGCGCGGCCCGCGCATGCGCATATTGCAGATACGGGCCCGAATCTCCTTCAAGCGAAAGCGCGCGTTCGCGGTCGAACGTTATGTCCTTTCCCGAACTTTGTTTCAACAC
>MFLP01000014.1:4832-34164 GCA_001781555.1 Candidatus Kaiserbacteria bacterium RIFCSPHIGHO2_12_FULL_53_13 | reverse complement strand
CAGGTTGCGGCAAGAAAATACAACGATTACCTCCTCTTTTCGTTTATAAACCATATTGTATCTCTCGGACTAGCCCCGAAAAGAGGCGGATATCACGTATGATAAAACCAAGGCGAGGCAAGACACAAAGCAAGAAAACAGTTGTTGTCGCCGTACACGACGCAGGCGGGGCGGAGATCATCGCGGCGTTCGTCCGCAAACACCGGAAACGCACGCGGTTCTCCGTCTATGCCGGCGGTCCCGCGCTAGCTGTGTTTAAGCGTGAAAAGCTTTTTTTCAAGCGCGCACCGCGCACAAGAAAAGGGATGGCACGCATCTTAAAGAATAGTAAAAATATAGCGTACGCCTTGATAGGCACCGGATGGATGACGATGGTTGAGATCAATGCATGCATAGAGGCAAAGCGCGCGGGCATTAAGGCGTACATGTATCTCGACTCGTGGATGAATTACCGCGGGCGTTTCGGGTATCCGAACCACGGGTGGCAAAAGAGACTTCCGGATGAGTTTTGGGTCGGGGATCCCTTTGCTCTTGTTCTGGCTCGCAAAGCGTTCTCCCAGATACGCGTGCGCATGGTTCCCAATCAATATTTTGTGAATGTAAAGAAACGTTACCAGGCACTATCGAAGAAACACGCTCCGCGCAATGCGATCCTGTTCTTAAGCACGCCGGGTGCGGAAGCCCGGAACATTCTCGCTGAACTTCTGAAGCACGTATCGCTCATGGAAAAGCCGCCGATTATGCGCATACGTTTTCACCCAGCGGATTCTCGAAAACGTTACGATGCGCTCGCGGAGCGTTACCGGCGGGATATGCGCATTGAAGTGTCGCAAGAAAAAGATATCGTGGAGGATATCGTACGTGCCCGCGTCGCCATCGGTGCAGAAACAATGGCTTTGGCAGTGACCGCGCTCGTTGGCGTGAAGGCAATATGCGTCGCTCCTCCTCGAGAAAAGCCACTATTGCCGTTCCCGAAGATGGTACGTGCGACAGGCATGAAAGCGGCACTACGTATGCTGAATCTATCATGACGCCTCTTTACATTCATAATGGCAAGAAGATACATGCTACTGATTTTCTTAAAGCCCTGAAGCATCTGGGAGTTGCTCCCGGCGATACATTGTTTGTGCACCCCGACATATCAGTGTTCGGGAAATTGGCGTTGCAGAATAAAGACACCTTGCTCTCCGGGCTCGTCGGGGTATTTCAGGATAGCGTTGGAAAGACCGGAACCATTGCCATGCCGACATTCACATACAGCTTTTGTAATGGAGTTACGTACGACAAGATGAACACTCGCTCGACAGTCGGAGCGCTTACTGAATTTTTCAGGCATCAACCAGGAGTGGAACGCTCTGTTCATCCGATATTTTCCGTTGCCGCGTGGGGAAATGATAAAGCGCGGATTCTCAAAACCAGAAAGGATTGTTTTGGCCGCGATACGGTGTTCGGGACCCTGCACGCAATGAACGCGAAGATCGTTCTTTTCGGCGTTTCCTTCCAAGCATGTACTTTTCTCCACTACGTCGAACAGATACACGCGGTACCATACCGCTCCATGAAGACATTCCAGGGAACGATAATAGATGGAAAGCGCACATACGAGGATGCGTATACATACTTTGTTCGCCCGCTTGACGGTAGTGTCGAGAACGATTTCAATCGGATCGAGCCATATCTGCGCAGGGAGGACCTGTTAAAAGAGACAATGGTCGGGAATGGCACTATACTGCTTGTATCGGCACGCGATTTGTTTGATGCGGGCGCGAGCCTCCTGGACGCTGACCCATACTATTTTCTTCAACAAACGGTATGAAAAAGAAAACATTGCGCAGTACAGAGAAGGATGGGGGGTATGGAAAAGAAATGCATGCTCTCATCACGCGTCTCTTCCCTATATGCCGAAGCATTACCGGCGACGGGGTCAGGGAAACATTGCGTATCCTGCAAGAGCATATACCGCTCAAAATCCGTGAGGTCCCGACGGGCACTATTGCGTTCGACTGGAAGGTGCCTAGGGAATGGAACATAAAAGATGCATGGGTCGCCGATTCACGCGGCAACAAGATCATAGAATTCAAGAAAAGCAATTTGCATGTGGTAGGGTACTCGACGCCCGTAGATAAGGAGATCTCGCTATCGGAACTTCAAGAGCATCTCTACTCTATTCCCGAACAATCGGACGCCATCCCCTATGTCACCTCGTACTACGAAGAGCGATGGGGATTTTGCATATCACATCGAGAAAGAATGAAGCTTCGGGAAGGCATGTATCACGTGTTCATCGACAGCGAATTGAAGCAGGGGTCGCTTACATACGGAGAATATATTATCCCAGGGAAAACGAAAAAGGAGGTTTTTCTGTCAACGTACATATGCCACCCTTCGATGGCAAATAACGAACTGTCCGGTCCGGCGGTTACCACGTTTCTTGCAAGATGGATTGCCAGTGTTCCCCGAACGCACACATACCGGATAATTTTCATTCCGGAAACGATCGGCTCTCTTGTCTATCTTTCCAAGAATATGAAGTCCATGAAAAAGAATATTATAGCCGGATTCAACATAAATTGTGTCGGAGACGAACGGGCGTACTCATACCTTCCGTCGCGGAATGGTGGGACGCTCTCAGACAGGGTCGCACTTCACGTGTTGCACTCGCGGCATCCAGGGTTCATTGCCTACACCTATCTTGACAGGATGAGCGACGAACGACAGTACTGCAGTCCGGGCGTAGATCTACCCGTCGCTTCCGTCATGCGCAGCAGGTATGGTTCATACCCTGAATATCACACATCGCTTGATAATCTAAAACTGGTCACTTCAGCCGGGTTACAAGGAAGTTACGAAGTGTTAAGAGAGTGTCTGGAAGTAATCGAGAAGAGTCAACGTTATCGGGCCGTTCATTGCGGTGAACCGCAATTGGGGAAGAGAGGTTTGTATCCGACGCTTAGTCACAGAAACAGCGTGCAATCTGCCCAACGACTCCTTGACGTTCTTGCGTATGCGGACGGCACTAATGACGTTCTAGCTATCGCAGAGAAAATAAAAATACCAGCCAAAGATCTTTTTCCCGTCATAAATACGCTTATAAAGGCACGGCTAGTGAAGTCAGTATAACCAGAAAATAGCTCGGTCATCGTCAAGTATCTGAAATATGCTCAACAAGAAATATTTACCGATATCGCTTAACGACATACCGCGCTTCTCACCGTGGCCGCGGCGCTTATTAGGACTTGATGAATGGAGGCCGGTAAAGCGTGATAGGGAGAAAGTTGCCGCAGAGTATGACCGCGATAAATACGCTCGATGCCTTGCGTTTTTTAACGGCGCAGTGGTACGACCTACGGTCGAGAACGTGCGTGATATTGAATTCAAAGATGACAAGCAGCCCACGTGTGCTTCAATTGGGGATGAACTTTTCCTGGCCCCTTTTATGGACGCGTATGATGATTATTATGCTCTCATTGCTGAAAATATACTGCCGCTTATTGAGAAAGGTACGACAGTAGTAGAGCTCGGATGCGGATATGGATACAATCTCGCGATGTTGCAAAAGCGCTCTACCGTTTCTTGTACGTTTCGCGGTGGGGAGTATTCGCAAAACGCCGTGGAACTTGCAGGTAAGCTTTTTGAAGGACAGGAAGAGAGCATCAAGGTCGAACTCTTTGATTTCTATGATTCCTCATATCATATTCTAGATGACATATCAGGCCCGATCGTTCTCTTTACTGCCGGAGCCGTTGAGCAGATACCGGATATACAGAATTTTTTCTCCGTGCTCCCTCGTTACAAGGACAAGGTCAAGGTAGTTATCCACTGTGAGCCTGTCTATGAATTTCAAAGTGATGACCTCTTGGGTCTTTTGCGGAAGAGGTATATGGAGGTAAATGACTACAATCGCAACTTAGCCTCTCAATTAAAGAATTATGCTGGAGATATTGAGATCATTAAACAAGAAAAAAATGTTTTTGGTCTCAACGCATTGAATCCTGCGTCAGTCATACAATGGCGTTTTAGGAGATAGAGTCTGACTCTTCTGCCTTCCTCCTCTTTACTTTCTGGCGTAGAATGCCGTCATGAAGAATGCGCGTGGGTTTGGTGTTGGGGTGGACATTGAAGACATCGGTCGTTTTGCGGAACTGCGCCGGGTAAAAGACAAACTGTTCCTGCAAAAGATCTTCACCTCGCGTGAATTGGATTATTGTTTCTCGAAGAATGATCCCGCGCCGCATCTCGCGGCTCGCTTTTGTGCGAAGGAAGCAATCGTAAAGGCGCTGCACAGTCTCGGAGAATCGGATATGTCGTATGCCGACATTGAGATCATAAAGCTATCCCGAGGGGCACCATACGTGCGATTCGTCCGCGAGCAGAATGACTTGCATGTATCTATCTCTCTCTCGCACACGAAAGACATCGCGCTTGCATCGGCGCTAGCGATACGGATATGACTAAAAAATAACAAACAGCCACAGAAGACGTTTAATATCAGCTAGTTATCCGCAATAATACAAGGTCAATCTTCCAACAATTCAATAATGCCAATGGGCGTATACAAGAACACGACTCGCCGACCGTTAAATAATTTACCCGGCTTTATTTCAGAGATTACGGTAGCTTTGTATTTTCTTTTTAAAAACGACATTGCCTCCTCAATATTAGCAACGCCATAGCACGTGTGATAATACGTCATACCTTTTTTCAATATATTAGCGACCACTGGGCCGGATATTAGTTCCAGTTCAACACCGCCCTGAAGCGTCAGCAGACATACCGAAGCATCCTGATTCTTATCAAAGACCGTTTCACTTTCGCCCACCACGTCCATCACGCTTTTAATGAAATCTTTACATAACGGAATATCGTCGCAAGCTATTCCTATGTGCAAAAACTTGATCTTTTGCGGGAGTAAGTTTGAGATATTAGTCATATTGAAGTCTTTAAGCGCCGATCATAATATTCCGACAATACCTTGTACAAGACTTTCTTAGTCGGTCCCTTTGGTATGTCATCGAGATCGGCGAGTTCATCTATAATAATGATCCTTTTAGGATATTTGTAATGCGCTAACTTATTGGTTAGATATTCTAAAAGAATATCTTCAGTACACTTACTGTTCAACTTAACAAAAGCAACAATATCTTGCCCGAGCAATTCATTCGGCACGCCGATAACCGCGCACTCGTCTACCGCCCTGTGCCCGAACAAAACGTTCTCGATCTCGCTGGGGTAAATATTCTCTCCTCCTTTTTTAATAAGATAGTCTTTTCGAGTTTTAAAGCAAATATAGCCGTCAGCGTCAATATATCCGTAATCACCGCTATGGAACCAGCCGCCGCGCAAGACTTTTTTATTAACTTCATCAAGGCCAAAATATTTTGTCATAACGTTCAGTCCTCGTATACATATTTCGCCTTCCTTACCAGGCGCGACCTCTTTGTCGTTTTCGTCAAAAATCCCGACATCATTGGATGGCAAGGCCCGACCGACGCTCCCAAATTTTCTCTTGTTTTTCGGAAATTTGTTAAAACATGCGAACGATGTGGTTTCGGTCAACCCATATCCTTCAAATATCGGAACCTGAAAAGTATTTTCAAACTGTGTCCTTACTTCAGCGTTTAGTACTTGTCCTCCGCAAATAATGCCCGCCATACTTGAGTCCTTCCGTTTTAATTTAAGACTTAAAATGATCGCTAAAATAGAAGGCATAACGCTAGTCCAATTAACGTTGTATTCTTTGGTGATGGACCAGAAGAGTCTCAGGCTAGTTTTAGGCGGCACCATCACCGTAGAGCCCCCCGCAGAGAGCGGCGCCAGCAAAGTTATCACCTGTCCGTTGTTATGAAATAACGGCAGTATGCAAAGCGCCCTCGTATCAGGCGTGAACTGGAACCACTCGCTTATAACTTGTGAATCTGCCAGTAAATTCAAGTGGCTCAAGACGGCTCCTTTTGGTTTTCCAGTCGTGCCAGAAGTGTATATTATCAATGCTTCGTCAGTATAATGAACAGCAGGCAGTTCCGCTTTTTCTTTCGGATCGGTGATACTGATGTCGGAAGTATTTATAAAAGCAACCTTGCTAAGCCCGGTATTTTTTCGCACATCGGAAATCTTTTTGGAAAGCGGCTCATTATAGAAAACTGCCTTAACCTGTGCGTCGGCTACAATGTAGTCGATTTCGGGCGGGGATAGATCGGGGTTAATCGGCACAACCGTGATACCTTCTCTAAAAGCGGCAAAGTAGAGCACAATAAAATCCGGCGACGTGGGAAGAACGAGACCTATTCGGTCGCCTTTTACAATGCGTTTTTGTCTCAGATACAAAGCTTGTTCCGTAATTTTACTGTCCAGTTCTTCATATGAAAATCTTACATTATATTCTGGAAAGATAATGAAACATTTTTGAGGATACGCATTGGCTTGTGACTTAAAGAGTTCATACACGCTCGTATGCTTAATGAAAAAATCCCGGCCTATTCGTTGGTGGCTCGGTAGAAGTTCTTGGTTAACTTGTATCAACTTTCTATTTTCCACTTTGATATTTGCTTAGAATATTTCGTATCGATTTCACGCTGGTCATTGCTAGCGTATCCTGAAAATCAATTTCTATATCAAATTCCTGTTCAATTTTAGCCAATAGCTGAATATGGCGCAATGAATCCCAGCTCGGCACTGTATCCATCGAAAGGTCTTCGGTAACATTGACTCCTAAAACCTCCTTTATTATTTGAAATAGCTTCCTTTCTTCCGTTTTGTTCATACCGTTTATTTCATCCAGTGGTCAATGATATTCTCCGCAGCAAGTTTCGCCATTGCCTCCCGACATTCAACCGTAGCAGTTCCGATATGCGGGACGACTATACAATTTTTCATATTTACAAGAGGGTGATCTCCTTTGAGCGGCTCCGGGTCAGTGACATCAAGACAGGCACCTCGGACATCACCGCTCCGCAGTGCGCTTACGAGAGAATCCGTCTCAATAATTTCTCCGCGAGCCATATTAATAATAATAGGTCTCTTCTTCATATTACGGATCGTTTTTTTATTTATCAGACGACGCGTGTCATTTGTTACTGGAACATGGATAGAAATATAGTCTGACTTCGCAAGCAATGTTCTTAACGTAACTTGTCGCGCGTGATCGCCTAGACCAGGCTTCTTTCTTGACCTATTGCAGTATATCACTCGCAACCCGAATCCTATTGCCCTTCTAGCTACCGCTTGGCCGATCCTCCCGAAACCAATGATACCGAACGTTTTGCCGCATAGTTCCTCTCCCAAGAATATCGCCGGATCCCAATCAGACCACCTATTTTCTTTCACAAAGTGCCGGGCATCGCCGACTTTTCTTATCAGTGAAAGCAGAAGTGCAAAGGTCATATCTGCCGTACTTTCCGTAACGACGTCCGGCGTATTATAAACCGCGATGCCATGTTTCTTAGCGAATGGCACATCTATATTATTCAACCCAACCGCATAATTAGATATTACTTGAAGGTTCTTCTTCTTGGCGATGACCTCAGCGGTAAATTTGTCGCTAACGGTTGATAGAATGGCGTCATATCTGGAGACCGCATCACGCAATTTGCTCGGCGAAATCGGTTTGTTCTCTTTATTGGCGGTAACTTTAAAATGCTTGCTCAATATTTCCTCCGCTATGCTTGGCAATCGGCGCGTTATGAAAACGGTTTTCATAATCAAAGTCGAATTCAATGCCTACGATTTTTTTAGAAAAGAACTTGCGCGTTTGAGTCCCTCACTGATCTTTTCCAGGTCATACACTAATGGGCCGAATGATAAGCGCACGGCATTTTTCAATGTTTTGCCAAACCCCCATCCAGGAACGAACAGCACGCCTGATTCTTTTAAAACTTTCTCGACAAATACACCGCCATCCATGCCAACATTAATACAGGTAAATAATCCGCCTTGCGGAATGAAACATTTTACGTCCATATATTCCTTTATTGCTTCAACTGTATACTGAGCCGCCTTTTTATAATCGTTGGAAACATTTTCTAGATACGGTCGCAAAGTGTTATTTTTAATAGCCTCGTTTAGGTATCTCTCCAATGCCATTTGGTGCAGCGTATCAGGGGAAAGTGTG
This sequence comes from Candidatus Kaiserbacteria bacterium RIFCSPHIGHO2_12_FULL_53_13, assembly GCA_001781555.1. Lineage (GTDB taxonomy): Bacteria > Patescibacteriota > Minisyncoccia > Phycocordibacterales > UBA2100 > UBA10103. Next base: position 26,057 of record MFLP01000014.1, on the reverse strand, counting down.
GTTGAAGATTGGACGGAATCAAGCGCCTGAACGATTTCTTCGCTTGCCTCTATCCACCCCAGGCGACGCCCCAGACTTCTGCTCCACTTAGAGTTCGAGTGGATGCTGAGGAAATTGTCAGTCGGACCCCAGGAAAAATACTCGGGTACTTTAGCGTCAAAGACTAGGTCCTTGTATGCAAAATCAATCACTAGAAAACCTCCGATACTTTTTACAGCATCAAGTGCCGCTTTTACAAAATCATGCGGCAGAACTTGCGACGTAGGATTATCCGGAGAAGTCAACAATACTACTTTTGGCTTCTCTTTTTGTATGTAATCAACAAATGTATCAATGCGTTCGCTTGCATTGTATTCCCAAGTATCAACATCCATTATCGGGAAGCGGACAATGCTTGCGTTGGTAGCGGTTGTGATCTGTGAAGGATAATTACAATATGATGGATCAAGCAATAGGACTTTTTCGCCCGGATCAACCAAAACCAACATTAAATCAAATAGCAATTGGGTTGAATTTGCACCAATGGCAACATGGCAGGATTCCAAGCCCGAAACTCCATAAATGTGTTTTTCATACTTAATCAGCGCTTCCATGCAGCTCTGCAAACCCAAGGTTGGCGAGTAGCCCCCTGACAGATGCATAAGCTCATCGTCACTTGCAATATCTTTATAAGCTTTTTGCAATTCCGCCGGCATTCTGTGATTAACCCATCCTCCGGCGAAAGATATGACATTTTCCGGCTTGAGGCCTAATGTTTTAAAGTGAATGGGGTCGGCATACATCATTATTTGACGGACGGGAGATATCCTTCTTTTAAAATCCCGGGATTTTTTTGATATAACCGGTTTCATGCTGAGATTTAGCGCTTTATTTTTCTATCCTCGCGCAAATATCATAACATCTTTTCATTTTATCGCATAATTTCTCTTTTACCGTCGTTCAGTGGTGGCATGTTCATGCTGATCTCTCGTAAGGGCAAAGCGACCACTTTTTGGATTGTCGGACTCCGTGATACATTGAACTTCTCATGAAAATTAATGTGCCTAAAGAAATGGGCTGCATTGTTCGAGTATGAAGAAGGAAGCCAATAGTATTGCGTTGTATACGCACAATGGCGCGAATGTGAACCGTTCTGACTTCGTGAAAGCGCTTCGCGCAGTCGGTGTTAGGACAGGCGATACTATATTCGTGCACTCTGCCATGTTTGCGTTCGGCAGGTTTGTCGCTAAAGATAAAAAGGCTTTCCTCACGAGCATAAGCAACATGCTCAAGAAAACCGTCGGCAAAAGCGGTACAGTAATCATGCCAACATTTACCTACAGCTTCACGAAAAAGGAGCCATTTGATGTGAGACGCAGTCCGTCCACCGTCGGCGTCCTGACCGAACATTTTCGCAAGGAGCGAGGGGTTGTCCGTACAAAGCATCCTCTCTTTTCTGTCGCCATATGGGGCAAAAAGAAGGTTGCATTTTCTAAAATCTCGCAAGACTCTTTCGGCACGGGCTCTATCTTTGACATCCTTTGTCGGGGAAACGCGGCCATCGTCTTTTTGGGAGCTCCTTTTCAATCGATGACGTTCCTCCACTATATAGAGCAGTCGCACGTGGTACCGTATCGATACGTGAAGACATTTTCAGGCACGGTAATTGACGGGAATAAGAAGTCTGCCGCTTCATGCACGTTTCTCGTCCGCGACCTTTCAAAAGACGTCGAGACTGATACGACAAAACTGGAAATGCTTCTACGCAAAAAGAAACTGTTGCGGGAAGCTCATGTAGGGGGCGGCACTATTCTCGCGGTCAGGGCCAAAGACTGTTTTCGTGGGGTAATGCAAATGCTCGATAACGATATATACTCACTACTTAAAAGGAAACCTTCATGAACGGCACAACGCAGGCATATTTCAATAAATGGCTCAAAAATCCGCCCACAGGGGGCACGTTCTTGAACGCGCGCGTTTACACCACGATAGATCGCTTTTTGCAACACGCTGCGAAACGCGGGTTTGCCGGCAATATGCTTGATATCGGCTGTGGCGACGGCTCGTTCGTCTCATACTGCAAAGAAAAAGGTCTTGATGCGCACGGAATAGATATCGGTGACGGGGTTGATTTTGAGACCGACACCTTGCCATTTAAAGACAACTCATTCGATTTTGCTCTCATGAATTCCGTCATCGAGCACCTGAAAGATCCTGCGAATATCTTGAAAGAAACAAAACGCGTGCTTTCGCACGACGGAATACTTATCGTCATTACGCCGAACTTAGACACAGTGAAGTTCGGCTTCTGGGACGATCCGACACACGTGCGTCCCTATAATCCCCGCAACATCGTATGGATGATGAACATGTTCGACTTCGAGAAGATACGTGTTGGGCTTTGGACCGTCGGAAAGTCCTCATCCCTTTGGGATTTGCCGGAAGATTGGCAATTTCAAATCGGACGTTTCCTCCCTTTTACCGGTCTCAACAAATATGCGCCGGGATTTCTTAAGGGCAAGTCAACCACGATGCTTTGCGCATTACGCGTCAGAAAATAGTTATATAGAGCGGAATATACTCATCTGGAGATTTGTGGTATAGTCCCGCCATATGTCGATAGTCGACGGTAAAACCATCCTTATTACAGGCGGAACGGGCTCTTTCGGTAAAGCATGTGTCAAAAAACTGCTTGACGAATACAAGCCGAAGCGAATTCGCATATTCAGTCGCGATGAGTTGAAGCAATGGGACATGCGTCGTCAATTCGGCGACCACCCGACGCTCCGCTTTCTCATCGGTGACGTCCGCGACGCCGAGCGGATAAAACGCGCGACCGAAGGAGTCGACATCATCATCCACGCCGCCGCTCTCAAACAAGTTCCCGCGTGCGAATACAACCCGATGGAAGCCGTGAAGACGAATATCAATGGCGCAATGAACGTCATAAATGCCGCGCTCGATAATAATGTTCCGCGCGTCATAGCGCTTTCCACGGACAAGGCGGCAGCTCCAGTGAATACGTATGGCGCTACGAAACTTTGTTCGGACCGTCTGTTCATTCAATCAAACAGTTACCGCGGGCTCAATCGTGACACCAGATTCTCCGTCGTCCGGTACGGGAACGTCATGGCGAGCCGTGGTAGCGTGATACCGCTTTTCAAAAAACAAAAAGAAAAAGGGGAGCTCACTATAACGCATAAGGACATGACCCGTTTCTGGATCACCCTCCCGCAATCTGTTGATTTTGTCCTCTCATCGCTCGAAATTATGCAGGGCGGAGAGATGTTCGTGCCGAAGATACCGACGATGAAAGTGATAGATCTTGCCAAATCAATAGCTCCCGAAGCCACATGCCGTGTCGTGGGTATCCGCCCCGGCGAGAAACTCCATGAATGCTTGATTACGGGCGAGGAGGGCAGGTTGGCATATGAGCTCAAAGACAGATATATAGTGCTTTCCGCCTCTCCTTCGGGGTGGGTCAACGATGTACGCAAATACAAGGGTGCTAAGAAGATCAAGGAAGGATTTGAATATCACAGTCACACGAACGAAGATCAACTTACTATCCCGCAGATGAAGAAGTTCTTGAAGGAGGTTGAGGAGCACGAACGCGCGATCGGACAATTATGAAAAACGCCCGGTCGTTTAATTTCTCTAAGACCATAACGATCAACGGGCGCCGTATCGGCGAAGGTCACCCGACATATTTTATCGCCGAAATCGGGGCGAATTTTGACGGAAGTCTGGAATTGGCGAAGAAATATGCATGGGAAGCCAAACAATTTGGTGCGGATTGCGCGAAAATACAGAGCTTCAAAGCAAAAAGAATAGTTTCCAGGCGCGCGTTCGCATCAATGAAATTGAAAGGAGTGCATGGAAGCTGGAAGCGTCCCGTGGATGAAGTATTTGAAGAGGTCGAGTTCCCGAGAAAATGGCATCAGGAATTCTTTGACTATTGCCGGTCAATCGGCATTACGCCTTCATCCGCCCCGTACGATTACGAGGCGGTGGACTTGATGGAGAAATGCGGGACTGATTTCTATAAGATCGGCTCCGGTGATATCACGTGGCTTGAGATGGTCGAGTACATAGCGCGGAAAGGGAAGCCGGTCATCTTGGCAACGGGTGCCTCGACCTTGGCGGAAGTGGACGATGCTGTGCGCGTAATTGAAGCGACTGGAAATAAAGACCTTGCAATACTTCAGTGCATAACGAATTATCCATCCAAGATAGAAAGCGCAAATATCAACGTTCTCAATACGTACAAAGAAGCGTTTGGCGCGATAGTCGGATATTCGGACCATTCTCCGGGAGATACAGTCGTATTGGGAGCAGTCGCGCTCGGGGCGAAAGTGATCGAGAAGCACTTCACGCTCAATAGGAAAAATAAGGGGCCCGATCACCCGCATTCTATGGAGCCGCAGGAATTCGCCGATATGATACGACGCACGCGCGAGTTGGAAAGCGCATTGGGCACGAGCCGCAAAGATGTAGTCGCGGAGGAATCAGAAACCGTTATCGTCCAGCGGCGCGGTCTTACTGCTGCAAAGGACATAAGAAAGGGAGTGCCGCTGAAGAAAAGCGATATAATCGAATTGCGTCCCGCTCTCGGCATCTACCCGAAATTCAAATCGAATATCGTAGGGAAACACCTCAAGAAGAGTCTCAAGGCGGGAAGCCCGATACGCTGGGAAGACATCGCATAACATGCCTCCGCGCGAGCAATTCGTCGCACTTCTTGATTCGCAGGCGCTTCGGAAAGGCGATGTCGCTTTCGTAATGCAGGGCGACGGCCTGTCGCGCGCCGCGCGCGCCGCGCAATTGGTTCGCGACGGATTCGCTCCGCGCGCGGCTATCGTAGGAAACGCAGATTATCGGTCATACGGGAGTTTTCCCTCAGGCGAGGTGCGCGATGAAATGGTTCGTCTCGGTTTGGACAAAGACGAGATTTTTTTTGAAGAAACGGCTCCTCACACGCGGGCTGAAGCGGTGCGTGCGATGGAGCTTGCGAAGGAGCATGACTGGAAGACGATTCTAATCGTTACATCACCACATCACCAATACCGAGCATTCTTGACGTTACTGAAAGCTATGCGAGATGCGGGTCTCAATCTTTCGCTTGTGAATGCAGTAGCGCCGCTTCCGTGGGACGAACCGCTACCGTGGGGTGTGCGCAGGGGACTGCTCCCGCAGGAATTTGATAGAATTGATGCGTACCAGAAGAAAGGAGATGTCGCTTCGTATGAAGAAGGCATCGCATATATGAAAGCACACGTATGACGAACGAAGAAGCACGCGCATTATTTTCCGGCCGATTCATCGGGCCCGATGAACTGCGCGCGCTCGCATCGCCATTCTCGTTCGATTCATTAGAAGCGCCGACTATCCCGTTCAGCGATGAAGCACTCCGGAAGAACACCGGGACACACATCCTCATCTTCACTCCGCGAACGAACTTCGGCTCGCCCATCACGCTCAATGCACTGCGGGATCTCTTCGGCGTGGACCCTGCCGTGTCCGAGCCGTGCATGTACAACCAGGATTGGTATGTGAAGGAAGATTTTGCGGCGAAACAATCGCTTGACGGCGGCTGGCACCTCATCCGCAAGGATGTGCTTGAGGAGGCACGTGCCAAACGTCCCGACGAGATAGAGTCCTCTCTGCGGGGGAATGAATCATTCCCGGCCGCCGTCACTTGCGCGTTCGCGTTCTTCGCGTATTGGTACATGACCGGGGGAGAGAAGCTCTGGAAGCACGACTTCGTCTGGTGTAGCGACCGCGACCACAACAATGACCGCATCTATGTCGGCCGCTACGAAGACCCGACCGGGGTCAACAAGAACGGTTTCAACATCCACCGCCATCTCGCACTCCGCCCCGCGTACAGCGCCGCGCCGGAGGTAGTTAGCTAAACTAGAGCCATGCTCGGAATTCTTTTAGCCGCGATAAGTAGCGCGTTTGATGAGATCACGGATTCTACCGGCAAGAAGAAGATATCGGATGGTCTTGAGAGTTACTACACATTCGGTTTTTTGACACAATTCCTCTCGGCACTTTTTATTACTGCCATAGGATTTCTCTTTGCGGATCTTAACTTCTCTCTCGACTCTCTCGAGACATTCATTCCACGCGTGATCATAGCGATACTGGAGTTGCAACTGGCTGTCTCTGTGATCGCACGGGTTGATCGAGGAAGCTTCGGCTTTATTCGGCTCGCGACCATTCCCCTTCTTTTGGTAGCTGATCTGGTATTGGGGTATCCGCTTGCGTCCACACAGATCCTCGGAATTATTCTGATTATAATCCCGATAGGAATTCTCTTCTATTTCGATCTCTCGAAAAGTAGGGGGATGCTACTCGTTCTCCTTGTTGCGATATTGGCAGCAATAGATACGGGTCTCTACAAGTATGACATTTCCCATTTCAACTCCGTGGAATCGGAGCAAGCGATCATTTCTTTGATTATATCTTTATATTTCTTCCTCACCGCTACGCTCATTCGTGGAGAAAATCCTCTGGCTTTTTTGCGACAGAAAATATACATGGCACAGGCCAGTTCAAGCGGAATTGCCTATGTCGTTGGTTCATTTGCGTATCTCTATGCATCAGCGTCGGTGATTACGGCAGCACGTCGTGGTTTCTCCGTGCTCTTCTCCATTCTTACGGGGACGTTTTATTTCAAAGAACGCGGTTTCTTTGTGCGGACATTGTTATTCATCATCATTTTGATCGGGCTGATGCTACTTATCTAGGCGCTGTCGTCAGAAGTTTTCTTTCGCAAAAAATACTGCGCGCGGAGCTGGAGGTGCTTGTTGTTCTCGTTCGCGGCGAAACCTTCGAGCGACTCCTTCGGTACGTGGTTCGCGATGCCGAGCATCAGAAGATTCTCGGGAGAGAGCTTGTCGAGAAGTGCATATTTGACTAACAATTTCTCTAGCGCTCCTCGCATTGTTTCAATGCGTGTATTGTCTGCCGTTGTTTCATTAAAAACCTGCAAGGTGGTGCCGAACGACACATGATTGTATAAGAGGCCGACAAGTGCTTTTTCTTCACTCTCATTTAAGTTGTTATCCATGCGGAAATAATATCATTTTTTAGTGAGAGTTTGAAATGCCAGGACTCCCGGAATTGCAAATATCAAAGCGATGACGCCGGGAATGAAGCTGGTGCCGGAAGGCAACCAAAGATTGGCGGTAATGGCGCTGACCACCCCGATATTCGTGTACACGTGAAAGGTCCCCAGAGCGTACAGGTATTCCTCGGACGGCAGCCGCTCTTTGAGCCACGAAAGGCATACGGGATATATAGCAGACATCGAAAATCCTAGTAGTATAGCGCCGACGATAAGCGGCAAGAGCGTGTACGTTTGGGTAAATAGATATACTCCGGAGAGTGAGATAAGCACGAGCATCGAGAGCGTACCTGCTTTGGAAAACCAGCCGGAAATGGTGCCGACAGAGAAACTGCCGATAATGTTGCTGACTTTTAGTACGCTGATGACGAGCGGAACGGAAGCGACACCGAGCAAGGTAACGATAATTACATTCATCGCCGTGAATGTCTGCGCTGCCAAGAAGTACGCGCTGAATAGAAGTGGAAATAGAACAAGCATGCGACGATCGAACGCGTAGTACGGTTTGAATACGTGCTCTTTCACCTCCTCTTTCGCAGGTCGTATCCATGGAAGGAAAATATATCCGAGCAGAACTGATGCAGTGAGAAGGAGGTACATATTCTCAAGCGAAAATGCCCGCACAAGGTATGCGCCTGTATAAATGCCCGCAATATTTCCGCCGTTCTGGCTTATTATTTGAAAGGCGAGGTTCCTCCCTGCAGTGCGCTCGTTCGAACTATCGGCGATTATCTGTCCGGAACACACCCACAAAAGTCCGGCACCGATCCCTATGACGACAGAAGCGATGAGCAAGAGCGGCATGTTGTTGAATGCTACGCTCGCTACAAAGAGCGCATAAGTCGATGCTCCTATCATGAGCGAACGCTTCAACCCGCCTAATAGCGGGACGAGCTTCGATATAAAAATACCTGCGATAAGGAACGCTCCGTATAATAGGAACAGAGAGGCGAGTGCAAGATGCCCCCGCCCCTGTTGGTTAAAAAGTATAACGAGGTATTGTTGCGCCGTTCCGAAACCGAAAAAGATGAAAAAGAATGCCAGCGATATCAATATAACGTTCCGCATACCGCCCGGCTTTTCAGCCGTTTTCAGTTCCATGGCGGCATGATACCATGGCATTTTATGAGCAAAGGACTGATCAAGCGCGTCGGGGGCGCGGAGCGGAAGTATGTAGAGGAAGTCCTCGCGACAGACTTTGCCAACTCAAAGAACTGCGGAATACTCGCGCGATTCGAGAAGGCCTTTGCCCAGAAATTCGATGTGAAGTACGCCGTTGCGCACACGAACGGCACGGCGACACTGCACTCGGCGCTTTATGCCGCAGGCGTACGCGCCGGCGACGAAGTTATCACGACGCCCTTAACGATGTCCGCGACGTGCATGTCGATACTCCAGGCCGATGCCGTGCCGGTATTTGCCGACGTCGTGGAAGATACGTTCCAGATAGACCCGAGATCAATCGAAAGGATTATTACGCCGCGCACGAAAGCCATCATGCCGGTAGCACTCTATGGGCTTTCACCTGAAATGGATGAAATAATGGAAATCGCGAGAAAGCACAATCTCGTCGTTATCGAAGACGCTGCGCAGTGTTTCTTGGGGAAATACAAAGGGCGCACGGTCGGCTCCATCGGGCATTTCTCCAGTTTCAGCCTGCAATCAACCAAGCACATGACCGCGGGCGAAGGCGGGCTCGTGTGCACCAATGACGCCGATGCGGCCGACCTCGTCCGGAGGTTCTCAGTTCTGGGGTACGGGAGCGTGTCGCGCGCGAAAGGCATCATCACGAAAGATGATATACAGAATCCTAACTACGAGCGCCACGTTCAGATGGGATACAACTACCGCATGCCGGAATTGTGCGCCGCAGTCGCGCTCGGACAGCTCGAACATCTCGAGGAACTTGTAGAGAGGAGGATGGATGTCGCCGCTCTCTTTCTCGATGCGATAGGTGATTGCTCATGGCTCAGGCCGCAGGCAACGCCCGCGCACTGCGTGAACTCGTACTGGGCATTCACGGCGCGGCTCGTCAGCTCGGATATTAAGTGGACAGAGTTCCGAAAGAAATTCATGGAGTCGGGAGGCGACGGCATTTATGCCGCGTGGATGCTCTCATACTTGGAGCCGATGTTCAGGAAGGCGACGCTCGACTTCGCCGGCAAGGAGAAGGTGATCGAGGCGACGCACAAGGGGACACTCCAGACATACGAGAAAGGATTGTGCCCGGTCGCCGAAAAGATCCAGCCGCAGATCCTCGCGTTCAAGACGAATTATTGGGACTGGGACAGGGCACTCGCTCAGGCCGAGATACTTAAGAAGACCATAGAGCAATTAACATGATTGCCAGTAAAAAAGTAGTGGCGACAATCGAAGGCCGCATGACGTCCACGCGCTTGCCCGGCAAAATCATGATGCCGCTTGCGGGGAAGCCGGTCATGGCGCATATGATAGAGCGCCATCGGCGCAGCCGGTATACGGACGAAGTCGTCGTCGCGACCACCGTGAACGCGGCGGACGATCCCGTCGTCGCGCTCTGCGAGAGAATGCGCTGCCAGTATTTTCGCGGGAGCGAGGCGGATGTCCTGGGACGCATCGTGGAAGCAGGCATTGCTCATAAGGCAGATATTCTTATACAAGGAATGGCTGACAGCCCGCTCGTCGATTGGCGTATTGTTGACCGTCTTGTGAAGATGCTCGAAGAAGGAACATTTGATATCACGAGCAATGAATTCGGAGAAGAAAAATATCCTGATGGTTTTGACATGCGCGTCTACCGTTTTCCCGTGCTGAAGAAGCTTGAAGAAGACCACAAAGAGGAACAGTACCGGGAGCACGCGGGGTACCAGATCCGTACGGATCCCGCGCATTACAAGCGCGGGCTTTTGTTCGCGGAAGGCGACATGCTGTGGCCGGAATTGCGCTTAACGCTCGATACGAAAGAGGACTACCATATCATTTCCGCGGTCTACGAAGCGCTGTATCCGAAGAATCCGGATTTCTCGGCGGAGGATGTAGTGGCGTTTCTTAAGACTCGTCCCGATCTCGTTGCCATTAATAGCGGTATTGTGCAGAAGATTCCGACGATATGAAATTGTTCAGGCGCGTGTTCAGCGATCGCTGTCGGTCAGTTCCGACTAACTCTCGCCTTGTGATAGAATGATCGCCATGATGCTTGAAAAGACCTTGCGCTACATCGTTCTTGCAGGCATTTTCGCGCTCCCGTTCATTGTCTTCATAGTTGCTCAATCTCTTTTCTTTCCTTACATCACCGGCAAGAACTTCACGTTCCGTATAATCGTTGAGATCATTACGGGAGCATGGCTTGCTCTCGCTTTGGTTCGCACAGAATATCGTCCGAGAAAGTCATGGCTTCTTGGTGCCTTTGCCATTTTTGTCATTATAGTCGCTATAGCAGACGCGAACGGCATGTACCCGTTCAAGAGCTTCTGGAGCAACTATGAGCGCATGGACGGTTGGGTGACGCTCGCGCACCTCTTTGCCTACTTCGTGGTTGCGAGCTCGATCTTGAACACAGAACGGCTGTGGCGCAGGTTCTGGTTTACATCACTCGGAATCTCCGCGCTTGTTGGAATGTACGGTCTTTTGCAGCTTGCCGGGATTTCAGCGATCGGGCAAGGAGGAACAGGCGGTTTGACATCGCGCCTTGATGCGACCTTCGGCAATCCCATCTATCTGGCTGTCTTCATGCTCTTCAATATTTTTATCGGAATACTTTTATGGACACAAAGTTGGTCAAAGAGAGCAGATGGCACGCGTCTTCCGTCTTCGATTGCGTACGGAAGCGTAATAGCGCTCGACACCATAGTTCTCTTTTTTACCGGCACGCGCGGGACGATGCTCGGTCTCATAGGCGGCGCGCTTCTCGCTCTCATGATCTATGCTTTCTCTAGACCAAGGACAGAGTCCCTCCGTTTGCGCAGTATCGCAGTCGGTACTATCGTTGCTGTCGCTATTCTGGGAGTTGGATTATGGACTGCTCGTGATACGGCGTTCGTGCGCTCAATAGGCTTCCTGAACCGTCTTGCGTCTATATCGCTCCAGGACAACACGACTAAAGCGCGCTTCATGAACTGGGGCATGGCGTGGCAAGGGGTAAAAGAAAGGCCTCTACTCGGGTGGGGACAGGAGAATTATGCGATCGTATTTGATAAGTACTACGATCCGCAGATGTATGCGCAGGAACAGTGGTTCGACCGAGTGCATAATATCGTTTTTGACTGGCTCGTTGCCGCGGGTTTCTTGGGACTATTAAGCTATCTGTCGCTCTTTGCATGCGCTTTGTGGTGTCTCTGGAAAAAGGGCCTGGACCGTAATGTAGAAAGTGCAGCAGGCGGCGCAGATGTTCGGCAAAGTAACTCTGGCACGAATGAATTCTCCGCGATCGAGGCCAGCATCCTGACCGGATTGCTCGCCGGATACTTTTTCCATAACCTTTTCGTTTTCGACAACATAACGAGCTATATTCTTTTCGCGTCGATCCTGGCTTACATCGCTTCGCGCGGAAGCATTGCAAAGAATTCGACCCCGCTCCTCTCTTCGCGGCGATTACCGAATGAGGCGCTTCCCTTTATAACGCTTCTCACAGCTATTGTTGTGTGGGGAGCCGTGTGGATAGTAAACGGTAAAGGGCTCGCACAGAATCGCGTGCTTCTGCAGGCCATTGCTCCTCAGCAAGAGGGAATCACGAAGAACCTCGACTATTTCAAGGAAGCTGTAGAGTACGGAAGTTTCGGGACGCAAGAAGCGCGAGAACAGCTTGCACAGGGTGCGGCGCAGATAGCGGGTAATCAAAATGTCCCGGACACTGTTAGAAAACAGTTTTTTGAGTTGGCGATGCGGGAGATGAGCTTGCAGGCAGAAGAATCGCCTATGGGCGCGCGGGCGCCGCTCTTTCTGGGAGTGCTCCAGGATGCATATGGTGATTATGCTGGTGCGCAAGAAGCGCTACAACGCGCGCACGAACTATCTCCCAGAAAGCAGACTATCCTTTTTGAACAGGGAGCGAATGCGCAGGCGCGCGGAGATGATGCCGGCGCCCTTAAGATATTCAAAGATGCATTCGACCTGGCGCCGGATTTTAAAGCTGCACGCGTTTATTACGCGTCTTTTGCGATACTTGCGCAAAAAGACGCGCTTGCAGACGAACTTCTCACACCGCTCATTGAATCTGGAAAAGCCACCGACCCTCGTATCGCCGCCGCCTATGCGGAACGAGGGCGCTACGATAAGATCGTGACAATTTGGTCTGCGCGCACAAAAGCCGTACCATCAGACACTCAGGCATTCTTCACCCTTGCCGCCGCGCTATACGCGATGGGAGACGCAAGACAGGCGATCGAGCAGTTGGAATACGCCGCTCGCATCACGCCATCCGCAAAGGCACAGACAGATGTAATGATAGAGCAGATAAAAGAGGGGACGGCGCAGGCAGGGCAGTAGTCTGACATCTTCTTTGCCATTCCAAGCTGCACGCGATATAATGTTGGATATGTGAGTGCTACAAAGTTGTGGCTCTCCCTGAAAGTCGCGCAAGTACCCGCCTCCGGCGGGTACTGCGTTTTTCAGCTCTGCGTAACTTGTCAAAGCATGAGTTAGTGCTAGTCTAAAAGCGAACCAATCGGACCCGGTGCGGAGGGCGGCGGCACTCACATTGACTTTCACTTTGGAGCTCGCACCTGCCCTCCGCACCGGGCCCTTACGGAATCTCACATATCGTATCGCGCTCGCATAATGCATATGCGAGCTCCAAAGTAAGAGCTAATTTTTTTATTTTTTCAAATTCATCTTTCCGATACTCAATTCGGAAATAAAAGTTATCCACATCTGCACGCGCAAAATGCTTCATGACAACTCTGCGGTGCAATAATGATATAGAAAACGCATCTTCGCGTCTCATACGGCGCAGTGCGGGTCGAACTTAGCACTCATCGTCACCAATTTACTGATATGGCAAAAAAGAAAAAGGCGAAAAAGGCGAAGAAGCGACGCTAGTTCTCCTCTTGGAGAACATCTCCAGAAAACCACCGGTCAAAAGCCGGTGGTTTTCATCATGAGACTTACTATCGAAAAGTTCAATAATTACAGTCACCTGGCCTCCAGGCAGGAATCATCTTCCGCACATCGGGATTTTTTCGGCGGCAATCGCTAAAGCGATTCGTTTAGGGTAGGATAAGCCCATTATGCCCGGTAGTGTAATGTGCCTTAGGCTTAAACAGCTTATGAAAGCAATTAATGAATACATCAAAATAATGGCCGTCGGGAGTTTACCAATCACGCCGCGGCAGCCGGAAGGCGTCTGCCGCAAAGGCACATTCTACTAACCGGGTATGGCATTCTGGAAGAACCTGTTAGGTGACGAAAACAAAGCTGCCTTGGCTCGCGCACGGCCGATAATATCCGCGGTACTCGCTTTTGAATCGGAAATGCAGGCATTATCTGATGAAGCATTGCGAGACGTTACGCCGGGGCTTCGCACGCAGCTTGAGGGTGGAAAAACTCTGGACGAGCTTGCACCACGGGCGTTTGCGCTGGTGCGCGAGGCTTCCCGGCGCACGCTCGGCCAGCGTCATTTCGATGTTCAACTTTTGGGCGGCATGATCCTCCACAACGGAGATATCGCCGAGATGAGGACCGGAGAAGGCAAGACTTTGGTCGCTACGCTCCCGGCTTACCTCAATGCGATTACGGGAAAGGGCGTGCACATCGTGACGGTGAACGACTACCTCTCACGCAGGGATGCCGTATGGATGGGACAGATCTATTTCGCTCTCGGAATGTCGGTGGGCGTCCTCAATCATGAAGCGTCGTACCTCTATGATCCGAGCCACGCGAAGGACGATACGGAGCGCGACGAGCTCGGTGCGTTCAAGATCATGCACGATTTCCTCCGGCCGTGCACTCGCCGCGAGGCCTATGCCGCCGACATCACATATGGCACCAACAACGAATTCGGCTTCGATTATCTGCGCGACAACATAGAATACGGGCCTGAGAAATTACGCCAGCGCGACTACCACTTCGCTATCGTTGACGAGATCGACTCCATCCTCATCGACGAGGCGCGCACGCCTCTCATCATTTCGGCGCCTGTCGCAGATGCAGAGAATCTTTACGCACGTTTTTCTCTGATCGCCCGCAACCTCGTTCCTGAAGAAGATTATTCAACGGACGAGAAGCACAAGCAGATCGCGCTCACCGATTCAGGCATCGAGAAAGCACAGCGCGAGCTCGGCATCGAGAACATGTACACCGAAGGCGGCATCAAGTACGTGCACCATCTTGAAACGGCGGTGCGCGCGAAAGCCCTCTACGACCGCGACCGTGATTACGTGGTCAAAAATGGCGAGGTGGTCATCGTGGACGAATTCACGGGTCGGCTCCAACCGGGTCGCCGGTGGAGCGAAGGGCTTCATCAGGCCATCGAGGCTAAGGAAGGGGTCGCCGTACAGCAGGAATCACGCACGTTCGCCTCTATAACGTTCCAGAACTACTTCCGTCTCTACAAAAAGCTCGCTGGTATGACGGGCACAGCACTCACCTCCTCGGAAGAATTCTATAAAGTGTACGGTCTGAACACGGTCGTCGTGCCCACGAACAAGCCTTCTGCGAGGAAAGACCACGAAGATCTCATCTTTCAGACGGAGGAGGGAAAGTACAAGGCCATCGCGCGTAAGGTCAAAGAACTCCATACACGCGGCCAGCCGGTCCTCGTGGGCACGGCTTCGGTGGAGAAGAACGAATTGCTCTCTGCGCATTTCAAACAGGAAAGCATTCCACATGAAGTACTGAACGCGAAGAATCACGAGCGGGAAGGGGAGATCATCGCGCAGGCGGGTCGCAGGGCGGCTGTCACCATAGCGACCAACATGGCTGGCCGTGGTGTCGACATAAAGCTCGGCGGGAACCCCGGGAGCGACACTGAGTACGCAGAAGTTAAATCACAGGGCGGACTTTTCGTCCTTGGGACCGAGCGGCACGAGGCACGGCGCATTGACAATCAGCTGCGAGGACGCTCGGGCCGCCAAGGGGATCCGGGCGAGACGCAGTTCTTTGTCTCGCTCGAAGATTCGCTCATGCGCGTCTTCGCATCCGACATCATCAAGCGGGTTATGGGCACGTTCAAGATCCCCGAAGACGAACCCATTTACAATTCCATGATAACGAAAGCGCTAGAGAAGGCGCAGACGCGGATAGAAGAGCTGAACTTCGATTCACGCAAACACGTGCTCGCATACGACGATGTCTTGAACATTCAGCGCAAGAGCGTGTATGCACGCCGACGCGCGTTCCTCACGGGAGATGACGCGGCCGTGGATGCGGAGCTCGCGCGTATCGCGGAGACGGACGACAAATTCGCCGATGTCGTCTCTCGGAAGAAAGTGGAATTTAGCGATGCGTTCTACGTGCACGTGCGGCACTTCCTCCTACAGACCATCGACTTTCTCTGGGTCGAGCACCTTGAGGGAATGGAATACCTGCGTTCGAGCGTGAACCTGCGCGCATATGGACAGAGAGATCCCCTGGTCGAGTATAAAAGGGAGGGCCTCCAACTCTTTCAGACAATGGAAGGATCATATAATGCCCAGGTCGCAAATATCCTGCCAAACCTCGTTGTGGCAGGGAACATGGCCCCAGAGTCCAAAGTTATCCACAATGCCGCACGCTCCATAACAATAGGAGGCGAAACACCTGTCAAGAAGGAGTACGGCAGGAACGATAGGGTGGTGATAACGGATGGCACAGAAAAGCGTGAGATGAAGTACAAGAAGGCCGAGCCGCTCCTCGCCACTGGCAAGTGGCGTATCGCTGACAGTGCATGAATCTAGGCAACCCGAGATGCTCTTATTTTCCGCCACATCTCGGACTATCTCGGATTTTAATAAACGAGCCCAAGTAATCGTTTGATGCGGATAAATAAACTCGCTCTCTGCAGACTTCTGCACGTTCACTTTTTGCGCATGACAGCCCTGGTGTAACGAGCCGTCGTCGCCACGCGAGACACATCACAGATGCATGCCTGAGGCAAATATCCTTGGCCCAATGTCTTTCTTTGTGCACGTACCTGCGGGAATCTGCTAAAGTGCGCCTTATATGGCCTATGAGGCGACTATAGGGCTTGAGATCTTCACCCCGTTAGAGGCGAAGCCTCTAACGGGGCAGGCGCAGAACTTTTCTATATGACCTTTTATATTCCGACTATAGGTCTGGAGATTCATGCCGAATTGCGTACAAAGACAAAGATGTTTTGTAACTCGAAGAACGACCCCGACGAGAAGCGTCCTAATGTGAATGTCTGCCCAATATGCCTGGCGCATCCGGGTACGCTCCCCGTCATCAATGGGGAAGCGGTAAAGCATGTACTTCGGGTGGGTCTTGCACTCGGGGGAGAACTTGCCGATTACACGGAATTTGATCGCAAGAACTACTTCTACCCAGATCTTCCCAAGGGCTACCAGATCAGCCAGTTCGCGTACCCGCTCGTTTCCGGAGGCTCGCTTAGTGGCGTTTCTATCACGCGCGTACATCTAGAAGAAGACACGGCGAGTTCCATCCATGACGATGAGGCAGGGACGACGGTCATCGACTTCAATCGCTCTGGAGTCCCCTTGATGGAATTGGTGACGGAGCCAGTCATCAAGAGTGCCGAAGAGGCGGGTTCGTTCGCACGCGAACTCCAGCTTTTATTGCGCTATCTCGACGTGAGCGAGGCGAACATGGAGAAAGGCGAGATGCGCGTAGAAGCCAATATATCCGTGGCGCCGCTGGGGGAGCGGGGAACGAAAGTGGAGATAAAGAACCTGAACTCGTTCCGCATCATGGAGCGCGCCGTCGCGTATGAGATCAAACGTCAGAGCGCACTGCTCGAGCGCGGTGAAAAGATAATCCAGGAGACGCGCGGATGGGATGATAAGCGCCATGCGACGTTTTCTCAGCGCGTCAAAGAAGGTAGTGCGGATTACCGCTATTTTCCCGACCCGGATCTCCCGTCCCTAAAGCTCTCCGAACTGCCGGAGTATACACCCGGAATTCTTCGAGGGACGATGCCGGAATTACCGGACGAGCGTCGGACGCGATATCTGGTATTAGGCATTAAATCCGATGACGCAGAGCTTTTCGTACGGGATTCAGGGCTAGGGGACTTCTTTGAAGCGGTGATTTCATCCTATGAGGCGGGTTCTCGCAAGATCATCCTGTCGTCTAACTATATAGCGAATGACCTAGTAAAGATAATCCGAGATACGGAAAAACGAGATACGGAATATCAATACAAGATACCCATCTCAGTAGAGAGTTTTAGAAAGATAATTGATATGATCTATAGCAACAAAATATCATCACGGTCCGCCAAGGACCTTCTAGCTCTTTCGATCGCAGATAGTAAGAGTCCTGAGGAAATCGCCGAAAGAGAAGGTCTTTTCAAGACGACTGGCGTGGACCTGGAACAGGCCGTAGCGAGCACTATAAAGGCAAATTCCGTGGTTGTGGCAGATTTTCAAGCAGGTAAGGAGGCCGCGCTTGAATATCTCGTCGGCCAGTGCATGAAAACACTGCGCGGAGCAGCAGACCCGGTCGTTTTGCGAGATTTATTGCGTGCACACATTGCTGAGAAGTAATCCACAGAAGGCATTGCTGAGCAGGCGGGCTTTTCTCGGCATCTCCTATATACTGCTCGTATGTCAGACGAGATAATCATCGATGGGATGCCGTTCATCTCGTCTAAACGAGCTTCAGAATTGAGCGGATATACACAGGACTACATCGGCCAATTGTCACGAGGAGGTCAGATAAAGGTAAGACGAGTCGGCGGTCTTTGGTATGTGTTCATGGAATCTCTTTTGGAGTACAAAAAACAGGCAGACGCCTATGTTCCAGAGGTCCCAGTTCGCGAACGCGTAGAAGAGCTGGAATCTATCATTTCTTTCGATGGCAAGAGCTATATTTCGACATCGAAAGCAGGGAAAATAACGGGCTATACAGCGGATTATGTCGGCCAACTTGCGCGCGCCGGAAGCATCCCCGCACGCCAGGTCGGGAATCGCTGGTATGTCGAGCGGGAACGGATATTGCATCACAAAGCTGAAAAAGATGCTCTGCTCGGCGCTGTGCAAGCAGAATCTGTCGGGATCAGACGTTCGATGGAAGATAAGATGCTTGCAGACATAAATTATGGAGGAGTCGGGCCATTTTTTGAATATACAAAAGAAGAAGGAGATCTTATACCTATAATATTTAGGGAACGCGGGCTTACGGCCCAAAAAGCCCCTAAGGAGGCGGTAGAAGAAGAAATCGCAGGCCCGAGCGAGTATGCTATCCCGATAAGGATCATTGAACACCGGGCACCTAAGACACTGTCTCAAGTGGATAAAAACGGACCCTGGAATGTGAACATTCAAATCGCTAAGCCGATCTGGAAATCTTTAAAGGTTTTTTATTTGCCGATCGTAATTACAATTGTGGTAGTCCTATCAATCGGCTTCTTTTCTTTGAAAAATTCATCAATATATACGCAGAACGATAATAAAAACGGGGAAGCAATACAGGTAGCGGCGGTCGGAAATGTTTTGGACACGAAAAAGGGCTCTAATTCACAGACAAGAATGGTTCTCGACAGTATAGCCGGGTTTCTTGAGCAATTACTGACCGATGAGCTCGTCTTCCATAGATAGGAAGTATTATCTCGTCCGTTCGATAGTCAAATAGTCTCTCAAAGGCGAATCTCGTCTAGACGAGATAGGTTTACGAGACTTTTCTTCGGCGCGTACCACCATGCCTGGCTTTAATAACCGTAGTCACTAGATCAGGATAGGACAGGTTATGGTCGTAAAGACGAGGAAAACCCGGCAGAACCTTGCGAATTAAGGATAAAATACGCCACGCGCACTTATAAGTGACCTCAAGGTCACGCTCGAGTTGTTTTGCAGAAAGAGTCCCTTTTGCATTGAAGAATGCCAGGATAGCGTGGAACCACAGGACAAGAGGGGTCCCGGACTTGTGAAATATCGTTCCCGTCGTCGGCGCTACTTGAGAACGGCATTTAGAGCACTGAAATTGCCTACGGCCGGGTATTCGCCTAAACATGCCACTGCAGGAGCATCTGCGATCGTATAAGGCGTTGAAAACGAACTCTAGACAGGCATCATCATCCGGAAACTGCTTGCGGAGACTCGAAATACCATATCGGCTGCTTTTCATGTGTGTTCAGCTTACACCTGAGGGTTATGTTGTCAAGGGATAGGCAGTGTTTATCCCCATAATTAAGCACAGGTAATCCACACGATATCCGGAATCCCTAGTAGAATCATAGATAAGTCGGTTCTTCATCACTACGCTCAAATGAGTAACGAAATCTTCTTTGACGGTATCCGATATGTGTCCGCGGCCGAAGCCGGACGTGAGACAAATCTGACGCGTGACTATATCGCTCGTCTTTGCCGACAAGGAAAAATAAACGGAAGACGCGTTGGCAAGGTGTGGTACATAGATCACTCCGCACTACAATCGTTTTTGGTAACACAGGAGTTTCTGCGGATCGGCAGACAGAAAGAATTGGCGGAGAAACGCTCGCGCGAGTATCAGGCGGTGTCTCGCGGCAACAGCGTTCTGTCTATGGAGGATCATGTTTCTAAGGGCGGCGCGCCTCTGAAGAGATCCGTCACAGACGCAGGGAAAAAAATACTTCATAAAGCACAGAAGGGCCTGCACGCGCAGATTGCGAACACAGTCGCGGAGCATGTAGTGCATGCGCCCGCGGGCGTCGGTGATGCCGCTATGCGCATCGTGCCGCATGTCTCTAGCTCGCTCGTGAGCCCGGCTGCAGAACTTCTTCACAAAATAGTCGCGCTCACTCTAGCGCTTGCGCTCACGTTCGGAACATACTTGCTCATTGATCCGAAGCCGGCGCGCTTCGCAATGTCATCTGCTGAAAACGCGCTGCACTCGATCGCAGATACATACTCTTATATCGTACAAGGCGGCGTGCAAGATATTGCGGTAAAGGCGCGGAATCAACTTGCAGCCGCTGCGGAGAATCCTGCAAGCATGCTAAGCGGCGCACTCGGATATCTTGGAAAACTCGCGGGCACGTTCAATGCAGGTGTCGATAATTTGGTGTACTCAATCGCATTCCCCGACTCGCTCATATACGGCAACGGATTCGCGATGAATGATTCAGGAAACGGACTGGTCTCCGTGAACGTTGTTCCTATAAACTTCTCACAGCTCGGTTCATCGGTCGAACGTCCTGCTCCGACGAATGTTCTGGCCGTCTCGCCCGCGCCGACCACGACTCCGGCGATGGCGACACTCGCTGCTTCACCCACCCAATCCACTCCGCAGCGCATCGTCGAGCGCGTTATAGAAACACAGCGCATCCTTGTCGCGGGAGGCATTTCGGAAGACATACTCAACAAGCGTCTGGAGCAATTGGACAACAAGCTCACCTCGCAGATGTTCTCGCTTTCGGCGGCGAACAGCACAGTAACGGCGCAGAACTATGTCGTCACTGCGCAGACGAGCAAAATAAACGAACTCCACAAAGTCGCCATTACGGACTCCGTCATAACGGACAGCAGTTTCGCCGGCTCCGTCGCAGGTACCAGCGGCTCGTTCAATACTCTCTCAGTGAACACACTTTCTGCGGGCAATCTCAATCTAAGCGGCACGAGCCAGCTCGGCACAACGACCGTCAAGAATCTCGCGGTAAGCAACGTCTCGACCAGCACGTTCGCAGGCGGGCTCACCATTGGCACATCGCAATTCGTCGTCCAGCAGGGGAGCGGAAACGTCGGCATCGGGACGACTTCGCCATTCACAAACTTCTCCGTCGTCGGGGACGGCTACTTCACCGGCAGCCTGACAGCCGCGAACATCACCTCGGGGGGTACGCTGACCTTCGGAACGACGACGCTCACGAACCTTGTCATCACCAATACCTCGACATCCACCTTTGCGGGAGGGCTCACCATCGGCGGTTCGCAATTGGTAGTTCAGCAGGCGACGGGCAACATCGGCATCGGGACAAGCTCGCCGACCGCTCTTTTGGACATTACCGGCGTCAATTCTACTGCAACGCTCGGGTCGGAAATAAT
>MFLP01000014.1:2241-4807 GCA_001781555.1 Candidatus Kaiserbacteria bacterium RIFCSPHIGHO2_12_FULL_53_13 | reverse complement strand
CTCACACTCGACAACACCGCGCTCACCAACGCTCCAGTGGCCGGGGACACCTATCAGATCACGTATACGATAACTACTACGGCGACGGGAAATATCTACCCGGGCCTCGGAGGGGCGAGCACCTCCGCCAATAACGGATTCGCCGGGCAATCCGGCGCAGTGACGGGGTCGGAAACTCAGACACTTGTCGTAATTGCGGCTGATTCCAGTCCGCTCACCTTCACCCCCGACGCGACGTGGACCGGGACCGTCGATAATGTTTCCATAAAGCAGGTCACTATTTCGTCAGCAGCGCAGATCGTGCGGAACTCCAACGGCACCATCGGCCTTGAGACGCGTTCCGGGGGAACAGGATTAACGAATACTTTGTTCGGCGTAAATACCGGCCAGTCGAATACGACAGGCACCCTGAACACCGCCTTTGGCTCCAATAATCTCAAATTCAACACAACCGGTTTTCGCAACGTTGCGATAGGCGTCGCCGCTCTGTTTAACAATACGACCGGCAATTCCAACATCGCTATCGGCGGCAATCAGACCTTGAACAACAACACGACCGGCAGTTCTAATATTGGCATAGGACAAAAAGCTCTTGCTATCAACACGACGGGGAATAATAACGTTGCTCTCGGCGATAGTTCTTTGACCCGTTCAACCACCGGCTCCAACAACGTGTCTATCGGCATATCCGCGATGACGCGCCCCAATGCGAGCAACAGCACCGCCGTCGGATATCAGGCGGGTTTCGGTTCTTTAAATTCTGCGATAAATAGCAACAACTCTTTCTTCGGTTATCAATCCGGCTTCAGCGTCACCACCGGCTCCAACAACATCCTGCTCGGCTACGGCTCCGGGAGCAACCTCACCACCGGTTCTAATAACGTTATCCTCGGGTACAACATCTCAGCGACCTCTTCAACCGCCACGAATTCTCTCAACATTGGCAACCTCATTTTCGGCACCGGCCTCGACGGCACCGGCACCACGCTCTCCTCCGGCAACATCGGCGTCGGCACTTCCACCCCCGGCTCCATCTTCTCCATCCAGAACGTCGGGAACTTCGTCGCGAATGCGACCTCGACGCTTTTCAACGGCCTCCAGGCGCCGACCTTGAACATCACCGGCCTCTCGACCTTGGACACGCTCTCGCTCACTGCCGGCACATCCACGAACTTCTTCTCAACGACCGCGAGCTCCACTAATCTGTACAGCACGAACCTGAACGCCGGGACCGTGACGCTCGGCAACGCGACTACCACCGTACTATTCAGCACGACCGCGAGTTCGACGAACCTCTTCTCGCAGAACGCGACGCTCGGCTCGCTCACCGCGGACACCCTGAACCTCGCCTCGACGCTCGGTGCGACTGGTCTCGCGACATTCCGAAACGGCTTCCTCTCGCTCGCCTCCTCGACCATCACGAGCGGTCTCTTCACCATGTCGGGTGGCGCCTCCACCACCAACTTGACCGCGAGCGGCACCGGATACTTCGGCCTCGGCCAGTTCACCAACACCTCGGGCACCACCACCATCGCAAGCGGCCAGGGATTCACCATCGGGAGCTCACAATTCGTCGTCCAACAAGGGAGCGGGAATGTGGGCATCGGGACGACCTCTCCCTACTCCCTTCTCTCCATCTCGAACAACCTCAACACCGCCGCCAACACCCCGCTCTTCACCATCGCCTCCACCACGGGCGGCACCTCTACTTCAACTTTGATGACCGTGCTTGCGACGGGACAAGTGACTCACAATGCTAGTGCCGCAGCGAGCTTGCTCATGGACTTGCAAGTAGCTGGGGTGAGCAAGGCTGCATTTGGCGTTGGAGGAGTTTTGAATTGGCCATACGTCACGTCTAATGGAACTGTGTCGGCAGGCAATGGTCCCCTAACCTCACAGGGAGTAGGTGGTGTCTCGTTCTCGAATGACCTCGGACTGTCGTGGTCGCAAAATATCAACGATGCATACTATACGGACACATCATTAACTCGTAGTGCCGCGGGAGTTGTGCAAATCGGTACAGGCTCAAATGGGGGTAATGGATTCGGCGGAACGCTAAAACTAGCTTCTGTATTATTTGGAGGTACTGACGTTAATCTCTCTCGTATTTCTGCAGGCGTCATAGGAGTCGGTACTGGTGCGGCGGGGAGTGTTGCAGGGACACTTATTGCAAACACTATCGGCATCGGCACCACCTCTCCCTACTCCCTCCTCTCCATCTCGAACAACCTCAACACCGCCGCCAACACCCCGCTCTTCACCATCGCCTCCACCACGGGCGGCACCTCTACTTCAACTTTGATGACTGTGCTGGCGAGCGGCAATGTTGGCATCGGGACCTCGACGCCAATAGCTAATTTGGTCGTGAATGGGACCACGGGGCAGAATTTGTTCCAGATCGCCACCAGTACGAATCAGGGTATCGTGACGGTGAACGCTAACGGAATGGTCGCCCTTGGCACGATACCCGCGACGTATTACGGAAGGTTGAGTATCAATGTAGCTACGGACCAAAATTTCGTTTTCCGCTCCGATCAATTCACTGGTGCGCGCATCGAAGCAGTGA
>MFLP01000014.1:1769-2163 GCA_001781555.1 Candidatus Kaiserbacteria bacterium RIFCSPHIGHO2_12_FULL_53_13 | reverse complement strand
CCAGACACCACACCGTTTGTCATTGACCAAGACGGTAATGTGGGCATCGGGACGACGAGTCCCTCATACAAACTGCACGTTTCCGGGACTACCAACGGAGAAGTAGCGATGGCGGTCGATAACTACAACAGCGGCTCAAGCGCGTACAGTATCGCCCGCGTGAAGAGCGACACCGGTATTCTTTCTCTGTTCACGAACAGTTCGACGAAGACGACCGACGGTGGGGCCGGTAATAGCGTCATACGCTCCGACACCGGCAACCTGCTCCTCGGTGCCGGCGGCTCGAATTATCTGACTATCTTGAGCACCGGCAACGTCGGCATCGGCACCACGAACCCCGGAAGCAAGCTAGAAGTGCAAGGGCTCATTTCTGGCCAGAATGTGAACGCCACTT
>MFLP01000014.1:199-1761 GCA_001781555.1 Candidatus Kaiserbacteria bacterium RIFCSPHIGHO2_12_FULL_53_13 | reverse complement strand
GCCACCTCGACCTTCTCCGGCGGCTTCACCGCCGGCAACAACGCTGGCCTCACGGTGAACTACGCCGCACCGGCAAGCTCGCTCTACATCAATCCGAGCGGGAATATCGGCATCGGGACGACGAGCATTTCGTACAAAATGCAGATAGAGGGTACTGGAACAACGGCTCTCAACAATATTCAGGCGGCGACCCTCGCTATTCAGCCCGCATCTCAAAACACATACCCGGTGCTTCTGCTCCGGACGCTCAATGGGAGCACGTACGGCGGCGCGGGTTTGATGGCTACGAATGTCTCAAATTATGACAGCAATTTAATATTGTTTACTAGCGCCATCAGCGACCCGACCCCGATAGAGCGGATGAGGATAACGCATAACGGCAACGTCGGCATCGGGACGACATCGCCCCTCGCTCGGCTTGATATCGTCGGCGCTCTCTCGCAAGCGACACCGCTCTTTCAGGTCTCCAAACTTGGCGCGTCCTACGCCACTTCGACATCTCTCATCGTGGATTCTTCCGGCAACGTCGGCATCGGGACGACGAGCCCTTCAATGAAATTGGCTGTCGCTGGTTCTGTGGACTTTGTTGCCGGAACCAATTCGATTACGAACGGCGGGTTTGATAGCGACACGTCAAGTTGGTCAGAAGTCAGCACCACTATTTCAAGTGTCGCGGGCGGGCAGTCGGGGAATGCGTTACAAACTACCGTAGGGAGCGGCTATGCTACCCAAACGGTTACTTTGACGGTAGGTAAATTATATAAAATTATCGTATATCACAAGAATGGTACGGGAAGCGGCGGTGGGATACAGGTGCACGATGGCGTTGGATATCTGGTGAGCACCGGCCTTCTTCCTGACACCGGTTGGACGGCGCATCAGTATGTGGTCAAACCCGCCGGCGCCTCCGTCCTCATCCGTCTGTTCGCGAATGCAAATGGAACGGAACTTTACGACACTGTCAGTATCTCTGAATACAACGCGCTTCACTTTGACACCGCTCAAGGTACTGCCATAGGCAGTCCGGACACAGATATGCTGGCGTTAACGACGAATGGTTCGGAGCGTATGCGTATTGATTCCTCCGGCCTCGTCGGCATCGGGACGATTAGTCCGACTTCGTTACTTCATATTGCTTCCACGACAGCGGACGCGGCTATGACTTTCACGTCAGGTCCGGGCAGTTGGATCATGGGAACAGATTATTCCGATGGCGGGAAATTTAAAATAGCTTCATCCACGGCTTTGGGGACGAATGACAGGTTAACCATAGATACGAATGGCAACGTCGGGATTGGGACGGCGGTGCCGCAGGCAAAACTTGGTGTGGCAGGAAATATTCTGTTGGGGCAGTCTCCGAGTGTCGGCTCGTATGGGTTGCTTGGAGCGGCCTTCAATGGAGATTTTGCCTCCTACGGTTACTCGGCGAGCATAGATTTCTATCGAGATGTCGAATCCACGGGCAAAGAGGGGGAAATACGGTTCAGCACCAATCCGTCGGGCGGATCAAATAACCTCACACAGCGCATGGTGATAACCAGCAACGGCTCCGTCGGCATCGG
>MFLP01000014.1:0-111 GCA_001781555.1 Candidatus Kaiserbacteria bacterium RIFCSPHIGHO2_12_FULL_53_13 | reverse complement strand
TCAAGTCAACTCACTATCGGGACAAACCAGATTGGCACCACAAACGCCGCGGATTTCAGCCTACGTACGAATGGTTCAGACAGACTCTACATTGTTTCCGGGACAGGAGAG
>MFLP01000013.1 GCA_001781555.1 Candidatus Kaiserbacteria bacterium RIFCSPHIGHO2_12_FULL_53_13 | reverse complement strand
TCATATCGAAAAGTGTAGCATAAAAAACTACGCTAGATTGTCTACCTTTTACTCTGTGCGCCGGGCAGGATTCGAACCTGCGTAGCCCATAGGGCGCGAGATTTACAGTCTCGTGCGATTGACCGCTCCGCCACCGACGCAATAGCTCGACTTGTAGAATTCTATCAGATTAAGCATGTCCCGTAAAATCTTCTTGTCATTGTAACGAATATGTAATACCCCGTAAGGCAACTTTCTTGCGCACATGTTGGGATTCATATTTTTGTATGAATTGCGAAAGGCCGAGACGGGAACACCTAGTTTCTTTGCCCAAAATCGAGTTATCGCATCAAGATCTTGGTCCGAGTAATGGTATACGGAAAAATACAGCCTCTCCTGATCAAGAATATAACGCGTTTTCATAAAATGAAAAAATAGGAAGGCCATGTCAGGATCACTGTTGGCGAAGTCGATACCATTAGCCGTGTCTCTTTTATGACCTTCGGCCCAATACAACATTGCGCCTATTAAGGACATGTCCCGTGCGTGCACCGAGCAGCTTCTTCTAACGATGAAAGATGGGGACTTCCTTTCAAATTGGACCCGATTGCTTTCAGTAGTTGTTCGACGTGCGATATCATGCTTCCGCATGAAATAGGTCACTGCATCAAGCGAGACCCCGAAATACTCGCCAATCTCCCGCATGCTCCAGCCCTTTACATCATACAACCGCCGCACTTCACGTATACGCACGTCTGCTATCCTCGCCATCCAACGATCGTAGCTCGTATGTACTCCATAGTCAAAAGGAGTTATGCTCAAAAAGACTCGTCTTGACAAGATGCGAGGCGCTTCCCTATGCACCAACCCCCGCCTTCGCGCGGGTGCGGACGCTGCGTGAGCGTACGCGGCCTTTGCGCACGTCGAATGTGAATTCCCCTTTGATACCTCCATCGCCTTCGGGCTTAATGTCTACATGTACGGAACCGCCTTCCATCACTCCGCGCGATACCATTATGTTGGCTATGGGCGTCAATATCTTTGTCTGCATCAATCGCTTCAGAGGCCGGGCACCATATTGTGAGCTGTAACCCTCCTTCGCCAGATGCGCGAGTGCGGCATCCGACAGCGACAGTGTTATTTGTTTTTCTTCAAGCCGCTTCGAGATTATCTCGCACTGCATGCGGACTATATCTTTAACCGCTTCCGTAGACAGGATGTTGAACAGGACTATTTCATCAAGCCGATTGAGGAATTCCGGGCGGAAATATTCTTTAAGCTTCCCTGTGACTTTTTCTTTCGCCTGCTCGTATCGCTCGCTCTCGCTTCCGTGCGCGGTACTGCCGAAGCCCAGACTCGACATCTTGTCGATGTATTCGGCGCCGATGTTCGAAGTCATGATGATGACGGTGTTTTTGAAGTTTACCGTGCGTCCTTTCGCGTCGGTCAGACGGCCGTTGTCGAGCACCTGAAGGAGTATGTTGAATACCTCGGGGTGCGCCTTTTCTATCTCATCGAACAAAACAACGGAGTATGGGCGGTGACGCACAAGTTCCGTGAGCCCGCCGCCTTCGTCGTAACCGACATAACCCGGAGGCGAACCTATCATTTTGGAAACGGAGTGTTTCTCCATGTACTCCGACATGTCTACGCGAATTAGGGCTTTTTCGCTGTTGAAGAGGAACTCTGCGAGCGCACGCGTGAGTTCCGTTTTGCCCACGCCCGTCGGCCCCAAGAACAAGAAGCTGCCCACCGGACGATTTGGATCGGAAATTCCCGCGCGGCTTCTCTTGATGGCGTCTGAGACTTTTTGCACCGCCTCGCTCTGTCCTACGATGCGCTTCTTCAGTTCTGACTCCATGCGTGAAAGCTTCTCCGCTTCTTCTTCGAGCATCCTCGTTATAGGCACGCCGGTCCATTTTGAAACGACGCTCGCAATATCCTCTTCGGTTATCTCCTCTTTCAAGACGCGCCGCGTCGACTGTAGTTTTTTGAGGCGTTTCGTCGCCGCTTCTATTTCTTTCTCCAAAAGCGGTATCCTACCGTAGCGTATCTCGGCGGTTTTCGTGAGGTCGGCGGCCGCCTCTGAAGATTCGGCCTCTATGCGTGCTTTTTCGAGCTCGCCTTTCGCGCGTTTTATCTCGCCCAAAGTATCGCGTTCATTCTTCCACTTGAGCTCAAGCTCGCGCGTGCCGTCGCGCAGATCAGCGACTTCTTTTTCTATCGTTTTTACGCGAACTCTCGCCTTTCCTTCGTTTTCTTCCGACTCCTTTTTCAAGGCCTCACGCTCTATCTCAAGACGCATTATCTTGCGATGCGCTTCCTCAAGCGCCGGCGGTTTGTTCTCAAGCGAGAGACGCAGGGCGGACGACGCCTCGTCTATCAAGTCTATGGCTTTGTCCGGAAGGAAGCGCTCGGTGATGTAGCGGATGGAAAGCTGAACCGCCGCTATTATCGCATCATCCGTGATGCGCACGCCGTGAAAGAGCTCGTAGCGCTCTTTGAGCCCGCGCAGAATGGCTATCGCATCCTCCGGGGTGGGCTCGTTCACATAGACCGGCTGGAATCTGCGCGTGAGAGCCGGGTCGTGTTCGATGTGCTTCTGGAATTCCTTTAGCGTTGTCGCTCCGATTACTCGGATATCGCCGCGCGCGAGCGCCGGTTTCAGCATGTTTGACGCGTCCATGGAGCCCTCGGCGGCGCCGGCTCCCACGAGCGTGTGTATCTCATCAACAAAGAGGATTATCTTGCCCTCCGAGCGTTCAACTTCGCGCATCACCGCTTTCAGGCGCTCTTCGAACTCCCCGCGATATTTTGTGCCCGCAATAAGAAGCCCAAGATCAAGCTGTACCAATTCTTTTCCGCGCAAGGATTCGGGTACGTCGCCGGAAGCAAGGCGCTGCGCCAATCCTTCGGCAACGGCTGTTTTCCCGACACCCGCTTCACCGATGAGAATTGGGTTATTCTTGGTCCGGCGGGAGAGTATCTGTATGATGCGCGTTATTTCAGTGTCCCTTCCGATCACGGGATCGAGTTTGTTTTCCCGGGCGCGGTCGGTGAGGGAGCGTGCGAAACGGGAAAGTGCGCGGGGTTTCTTCGGCTCGTCTACATCCCGTATCTTCCCTTCTTTTATATCCGAGAGCACGCGCGCGAGAGCCGTTCTGTCGATACGGAAGCGCGTTATCGCATCGGAGGCGGGGCCAGGATGTTCGGCAATACCCAGAAGCAAATGTTCCGGAGAAACGAACTGGTCGTTGAAACTTGCAGCTATACGCGGAGCGGCTTCAAAGACCTTAACGAGCTCCGGCGTAAGATACAGCTGAAAAGAGGGCGAGATGGTGTTCCCTCCTCCGCTTCCCTCTATTTGTTCCAAAACCGAATCCGTGAGATGAGCCACATCCGTGTCGATCTGCTCCAACATAGGAAGAACCATGGATTCTTCCTGAGTCAGAAGCGCCGCCAACAGGTGGAGAGTAGAAACTTGATTATGTCCGCGCTCAACCGCCAATTGATGCGCGCGGTGCACTGCCTCCTTCGCCTTAGTCGTGTAGTTGTTGAAGGGTACCATACTGCCGCTATTATACACTCGCCCTCATTATTTGGGAAGAGCAGCAGCGTCTTTGTCCGCCGGCTCGCGCTGTTTGAGCAGAGCCGATGAGTAGATAAATCCTCCGGAAGATGAAGCTCGCCCGACTGATGTACTCATACCTATTATCTCCCCGTCAGTATTCAATAGAAGTCCACCCGCCATTATCGAATCGCCCGGTATATTGGTTTCGATGATATTCTGCGCGTCCGGTGAGTCTCCAGATGACCTCGGCACTATGGCCGTAATGATTCCGTCCGCGATGCGCGTGACACCTTTCCCAGCTATCGTAATGACTGTTTGGCCCAGGCGCGGATTTCCGACCGAGATGGCGGCCGGTTTCCAAGCCGGAGGTTTGCCGTCCTTTGTCGTGGTCGCCGACTGCAGAAATGCCACCCCCGAATTCCTGTCCCGCATCGTTACGAACGCGCGAACGTGTGCGCCGTCTTGAAGCGCTATCTCCGCGTCCCCGCTCTCTCCTAGCGCATCAGAGTCCGTTGCTATGGTTCCGGACTCATCAAGCACGACGCCGAACCCAAGAAAGATCATCGGATCGGAATTGTTCAAATAGAGACGGACAACAGATGGCATCGAACGCTCGACTGCCTCCGAAATGAGATCCGACTCTTTCACTACGACGGTCTTTTCGCGAGTGATGACGGTAGATGCGGTTTGCCCGGCGGGAATTACTTTTTCCACCGTGCGCTCGACAATGCGGTTCACGCTCTGGGCGATAGAGGGCGGCGCCTGTCCCATTAAAGAGACAGTCACGATGCCGGTTGCTATCGATGTAACAAAGCTAACGAGAAGAGTCAGGAGGATTATCTGAGATTTGGAGAGTTGTTCAATGTCCATATACGTATACTACAACGCAAGTGTACAAAAGCAATATATCAACTCGATTTCATACGATTGGTTATGGCGATGCATTCATCGCTCACTCTTTTAATATCCCGGGCGGATGTAGCCCGTCCCAACGAGAATCGCAGAGTGTTTTCTGAGCGCCATGCCTGCGCGTGCGTTTCTCCCACCTCCTTCGCCGCCGCCTCGGCTAATCGTAGGACCACATGCGACCTCGACATCTCTCCCTCGTTGCATGCACTTTTGGTAGAAACGGCGATCCCGGCACGATCAAGAGCGAGCATAAAATATTCGCTGCGTATGTCCTGTATGGAAATATTTAGCATGTGTGGGAGCGCGCGCTTCAAATCGCCGTTTATGACCAGGCCGTGAATTCCCTCGGCAAGCCTTTCTGCAAGCATGTTGCGCAATTTTGCGAGACGCTTCGCTTCTCCATCTCTCTCGCACCCAATCTGCATCAGTGCCTCTGCAAAACCTGCAGTGAGTGCCACGCTTTCCGTGCCGGCACGGAGTCCGCGTTCTTGTCCGCCTCCCAGGATGAGCGACGCCACAGGAGAGCGATTGCTCACGTATAGACACCCAATTCCATGGGGGCCGTAGAGCTTTGCACTGCCGAGTGCGAGCAGATCGACCCCAAGCGTATGCACTTGGAGCGGACGATACAAGGGTCCTTGTCCTGCGTCAGTATGAAATATGATACTCGTGCCGTGCTTTTCCTCGTGTTCGCGCAGAACCTGCTTTATCGCGCTTAGCGGCTGTACGACGCCGAGCTCATTGTTCGTCCAACCTATCGAAACGAATACGGTCCCTGAGCACAGCGATCGTGCAACAGCGTCCGGAGAGATTACACCGTGCGAATCTGGATCCACATGCGAAACTGCTCCGCCCATGCGTTCGATCTCGTTGAAGCATTCCAAGACCGATGCATGTTCTATGGAACTTACTATCCAATGAGTGCCGGTCATTCCGGCCGGAGAAAGTTCCCTCTTGCGCGCGCAGCCGAGGATGGCAAGGTTGTTGGATTCGGTAATGCCGGATGTAAAGATAATTTCCCGCGCCTTGCAGGCAAGCTCAGCGGCAATTTTAGAACGCGAGTTCTCCAACGCGTGCTTTGCCTCAACGCCCTCGCTATGTATGGAACTCGGATTCCCAACTAGTCTTTCAGCTTCACGCATCGCGCGCAGAGCCTGTGCCGATACCGGGGTCGCGCTTGCGTAGTCGAGATATATACGCCGCGTGCCGAAAAAGCCCATCCGTATAGTGTAGCATCCTGGATATATTTCTGGCTTTATTTTTCAGATTTTTCGCGTATACTTCCTGAAACTCTTCTCTATATGAGTAGAAACGCGTATGGCAACAAAAACTCCCGGGACAACAGAACGGCCTCCTATCGTAGTGGTCTTGGGACATGTCGACCACGGTAAATCAACCCTTCTTGATTTCATACGCAAGTCAAACACCGTGCTCGGAGAGGCGGGTGGCATAACTCAACACATCGCCGCCTACGAGGTTAAGCACGTTCCTAAAGGGACTTCCTCCGAAGGAGCCGCCGGCAAGAATATAACGTTCATCGACACGCCCGGGCACGCCGCATTCAAGGCGATACGCGCGCGCGGCGCCAATGTGGCAGACATCGCGATATTGGTAGTCGCGGCCGATGACGGAGTAAAGGCACAAACTCTGGAGGCGCTCGCAAGCATTAAAGAAGCGAAAATTCCATTTATAGTTGCCATCAATAAGATAGATAAACCGAACGCAAATGTGGAACGCACGCAGGGTGCGCTTATGGAGCAGGGCGTATACCTTGAGAAACTCGGAGGCGACGTTCCATGGGCGGCTATTTCGGCAAAAACGGGAGCAGGCGTGGAGGAGCTCCTTGACCTCATACTTCTTGTCGCAGAGGTGGAGGGGCTTACGGGCGACAAAACGCTTCCGGCTGAAGGATATTGCATAGAGGCGCACCGCGACCAAAAGCGCGGTATCGCGGCGACTCTCATCATTACGAACGGCACGCTTTTGCAGGGACAAGCTCTTTGCGTGGGACACGCGATCGCGCCAGTGCGCATCATGGAAAATCACGCCGGCGCAGTTATCCGCCAAGCAAGTTTCTCGAGCCCGGTACTGCTCACCGGATTCGATAAATTGCCGGTAGCCGGAGAATATTTCCGAGCATATAAAAGCAAGCGGGACGCGGAAGAGGCGCGCTCCGCGAGCATGAGCGAGAGGACGCCGGTTGCCCACGTTAAAAGAATCGAGCAAGGAAGCGAAGAAGAATTGGAGCACTTTAAAATGCCGATAGTCGTGCGGGCTGACACAACGGGCTCTCTGGAAGCGATAATGCACGAAGCCGCGCGCATAGGAGACGAGCACGCGAGAATTGCCATTGTACTTTCAGGTATCGGGAACATTTCGGAAAACGACGTTAAAGCTGCCGCGTCCACGAACACAACTCCTGCAGTAGTGGTCGGGTTCAACGTGCAGGCCGACGCGATGGCGCTTGAACGCGCAAGACAGCATGGCATACGAATAGAACAATTCGACATAATATACCGACTCGTTGAACGGCTGGAGGAGATCTTGCGGGAATCCGCACCTAAAAGGATCGTGGAAGATATCGTCGGCAGCGCCCGAGTTGCAAAATGCTTCAGCAGCAGGAAAGAATCCCACGTTGTCGGTGGTGTCGTTATTGAAGGCTATCTCGCTCGCAACGCATACGTGCGCGTCTCTCGTCGAGGCCAGGTCATAGGAGTAGGAAAGATAAAGAACATACAGTCGCATAAACAAGACGTGGAGCGCGTGGATACTTCGGGCGAATTCGGCGCGCAGATAGAGGCAGTATTTGAGATAGCACAAGGAGATATTCTTCAATGCTTCATCACTGTCTCGAAGTGACGCGATATGGGCTCACGACGACAGACGCAGATAGGAGAAGCTATAGCGCACCTCGCGGGCGAATTCTTCGCGCGAGAATCCAATCGGCAATCGCTCATAACGGTCACACGCGCGGACGTGTCTCCGGATATCAAGAACGTCACGGTGTATTTTTCCGTTCTCCCTGAGAAATTCGAGGATGCGGCGCTCAACTTCGCCAAACGTGTGCGCTCCGACTTTCGCGAATACCTTAAAGAGTATAGCGTTTTGCGTTATCTGCCGACAGTTGATTTCGCTCTCGACCTTGGAGAGAAGAATCGCCAGCGAATTGATGAGCTGACACGAAAATAATTCTTGCAGTACAGTACGTTACCCTCTATAATTTGCGAATGGGTATACGCTACAAGATTAATGACGCGTTCTT
>MFLP01000012.1 GCA_001781555.1 Candidatus Kaiserbacteria bacterium RIFCSPHIGHO2_12_FULL_53_13 | reverse complement strand
TCCCTGCTTTTGCAGACGAGGAGAAAGGCGTGGTGAACACGATCGTAGAAGTCTCATCCGGCTCAATTAATAAATACGAGCTCATTACCGAATCCGGACAGCTAAAGCTCGACCGGGTAGGCTACTCATCGCTCGCATACCCGTTCACCTATGGCGCCATCCCCTGCACTTGGGACCTCGACGGCGATCCGCTCGACATCGAGATCGTGAACATCACCGAGCCTTTGGTCCCCGGTTCACTCGTCGAAGCGCGCGTTATCGGCGCGATGAAATTCATCGATACCGGCGAAGTGGACGACAAGGTCATTGCTGTGCTCGCTGACGACAAGCGCGTGGACCACATTAAATCGGTTGAGGACCTCGGCCCTTATTTCAAGCAGGAGACGAAATACTATTGGGAGAACTACAAAGCGCTAAAGAAACCGGACACGGGCGTCGTCGGCGAATTTCTGGACGTTCCAGAAGCTCTGAAGATAATCCGTGAAAGTATGGCGCGATACGAGAAAGAATATAAGCCGAAACTGGAAGAATAATCGCGTCTTTTCAGGCTGAAATATAGGCTTATTATCCCGGTTTTGCACAAACCCCGGAGAAAATGGGGCGTGTTTGCGTGTGGTATACTTTCCTCTGATCAAGAGAGTCCTTAGCAAATTAACTAGCACAGGATTATGAAAAAAACTCTATCATTAGGCATGATCATGGCGGGTGTGTTCCTTATCTCCGCCAGCGCCGCCTTTGCGCAGGATGCGATACAACTGCCTACCAGTGTGCGCCCTTTAAATGCCAGCGTCATACGCGAGAAAATGTTAGACACGCGCGTACAGCGAGATGACATTAAAAATACTATCAAGAACGTGCAGGAAAATTTCAAAACTCAGACGAGTGTATTGCGGCAAGACACAAAAGAAAAAATAAAAGAGGCGTCGTCTTCCCCCGAACGCCGTGAGATATTGAAAAATGCCGTTGATGCAAGAAAAGATATCGTAGAGGACCGCCGCGCAAGCACGACGGTGATAAAGAACCAGTTGCGCACCCTGGTGCGCCAGCACGTCGGAGTTATAATCCAGCGCTTTTCCATAGCGCTCAAGCAATTCGACAATCTCACGAACCGCATTCAATCGCGGATAGACAAACTAAAGGCGGGCGGGATTGATACGAGTTCAGCCGACGCCGTGTTCGCGACCGCAAAAAACGCCGTTTTACAAGCGAAAGCGGACGTGCAGGCCCTTTCCGATCTTGTCGCGCAAGTAAATGAGGCGAGCGATGCGAAAACCGTTAGAACGCAGGTGGAAACAGCCGTGAAAAAAGCGACCGTGAGCATCAAGGCGGCGCACGATGCTCTTGAGGCAGTTGCAAAAGACCTCGTAGCGCTCGTCCGCTCACAAAATAAAAATCCAAGGGCAACATCAACAGTAGAAAATAACCAATAACAAGAATACTCGTATGACTGAATACAATTTGATGGACCAGGAGAATAAGGAGAATAAAATGCCAGTTCAAAAACCTGAAGGATCGGGCACCGGCGCGCTTGTGGGAGCTGTGATCATAATCATTCTTCTTGCAGTGGGTGCTTTCTATTTCTGGGGAGCGAAGTTGAACCAGGGGAACGACAATCCCCTCCCGCTTATCCTCGGGAACGACAGTGCAAGTGATGAGCCGTCAAGCGACGCCTCCGCAGGATTGCCGCCCCAGGGAAACTCGGACGATGCGGATGCGATTATCGCCGACTTGGAAGCGATGAACACGGACCAGTTGGACGCGCAAACCGCGAGCAGCGTTGAGGCATTCGGGGCGGGGGTGCAATAGGGGGAACGCTCGTCGGGCATAACTCTTTTGCCGTCGCTGTCTGCGGTTGCTACCGCAGCGCTGCCTCTCGCGCCGTCGCGCTGCGAGACACGGCAAAAGAGTTATGCCCGAGCTCGCTGAAGTTGGGAAAAAGATTCCAACACCGTACCACCCCTCCAGCAAAGTAGTATGGACGCCGTATACAAAAAACAAATTGCGTTTCGAATGGCCGTGCGCGCATCCTCGGGTCTTTATTTTATAGAAGATTTTTTATATCGACACAGCGCGGAGGACGGCGCTTTTTTCAGATCACTCTGTATTTTATTGTCATATAGCTTTGAACTGTTGTTAAAAGCACAGTTTGTTGCGACCAGTGAATTCAATGATAAAGCAGAACTCGAACGTAGTCTAAAAGATTTAAACCACGACATTTTGAAAATATCTGCGAAACTGGGATCATCAAAGTTGAACGCCATCGGTATAAATTGCGTCAATCCTAGAAGCGGGACAGATTTCATCGGGTATGACATCGTAACCATTCAAGGTAAGAAGATCTCAGTTGAGAATTTTATTGACATTCGATACGACTTCACGAACGACACGCTAAGGGATTTACCGACGAATGGCGAATTTACAGAATGGGTGACTGAAGCGCTGAATGTTTATGGCAAAATTAAGAAACAGCATTTTAGTTAACATTTACGATGGTTCCGATATCGTCCCAGACGGCTAACCCTCAGCACAGCGAGCGTCTCTCGCTATAGCTTGAAAAATATGATAATAAAGACCGATGTCTGAAGAAAAAAAGGGGTCGTCGGCGACAAATGTTCAGGTCACAAAGGATGCTGACACGTGGGAGGTTTTAGTTAAGGCAGAAATTCCTGCTGAAGCTCTCGCGCATTACAGAACCGGTGCACTAAAAGAAATCCAGCGTGATGCATCGCTCGACGGATTCCGCAAAGGACACGCGCCGGAAAGCGAGATACTGCGCATCTACGGAGAGACGGCAATCCTGCGGCATGCGGCAGAACATGCGATACAGCATGAACTGCCGGAAATCCTCGCGAAAGAAAACCTTCCCATCATTGAAACACCGCGCGTAACGACAGAAGCGCCGGTAATTGGAAAACCCCTTGTGTTCACAGCTAGGGCGGCACTTGCGCCAAAGATAGAGCTCCCCGACTACAAAGCAATCGCAAAAAAGAACCCGGCACCGAAAGAAGAGGTCACCGTCTCCGACACCGAACACGAGCACGCAATGACGCACCTGAAGCGGGAGCGGGCGCGTATCGAGAAAGTCGAAGCGGGAAAACCGCCCGCGGAAGCCGCGGAAGAATCGCGTAAAATGGAGGAAAAAGATTTGCCCGCTCTCGACGATGAATTCGCCAAAAGTATCGGGTATGAAAGCATCGCGCATTTCAATACGGTAGTCCGCGAGAACATGAAAACGGAAAAGGAGCGCCAGCTTGCAGATGTTCGCCGGCAAACCATATTAGAAGAGCTGTCCAAAGGAACAAAGGCCTCTTACCCGGCGATCTTGCGCGAGTATGAACTCGATGATATGGAAGCGCGATTAAAGGACGACCTCGTACGAGCTGGCACGACTATTGAGGCATATCTTGCACAAGTAAAGAAGACGCGCGATGACCTCCGCAAAGAATGGAAAGATGCCGCAGACAAGCGTGCGAGAATTCGCCTCATACTTACTGAAATCGGACGGAAAGAAAATGTCGAGCCCGATGAGGAGGCGCTCAAGAACGAAGTCGAGCAAGCGAAAAAACAATACCCGCAAGCCGACGTGCAAATTCTGCGCACCCACATAGCCCACGCGATGCGCAACGAGGCAGTGCTTAAATTCTTGGAGAAGTCGGGAGTCTAGATTAGGCAAAATTTGATTGTGGGAACAAATCTGTTATCATCTGGGCATGAAAACAGAAAACTCTCCCCGTTCTCAAATGCTCGTGCCGATGGTCGTAGAAAAATCGCCGCATGGCGAGCGCGCGTACGATATCTACTCGCGCCTTTTGAAAGAGCGAATCGTATTCTTGGGCGGTCCTATCGACAGCGATGTCGCGAACCTTGTTATCGCACAATTCCTTTTTCTCGCCTCGGAAGACCCAAAAAAGGACATCTCTTTTTACATAAACTCCCCTGGCGGTTCTGTGTCGGCGACACTTGCGATGATAGACACCATGAATCACATAGAACCCGACGTCTCGACGGTGTGCGTGGGTATCGCAGCGTCCGGCGCCGCATGGCTTCTTTCCGCGGGAGCGAAAGGCAAGCGCTTCGTTCTGCCGAATTCGGAGGTGATGATACACCAGCCGTTGGGGGGTGCCGAAGGTCAAGCTTCCGACATAGAGATAACCGCAAAACACATCCTGTCGACGCGCGACCGGCTCAATAAGATAATGGCGAAAAATACCGGCCAATCATTGAAAAAAATAGAGCAGGACGTGGACCGCGACTTCTTCATGACAGCCGAGGAATCCGTAAAATACGGGATTGTCGATAAGGTATTGCAATAGGTTATAGGGAGTAGATCTTAGGTTTTAGTGAAGGTAATACAGGCCGGATTTGCCTATCACCTATACCCTATTCCCTAATCGCTAATCTAGTGGTACACTGCTTTCACAGCAATTAATATTTATGGATTTGAATCTTCTTTGCCTCGCATCTGAACACGCACGAGTTCACGTATGTACATTTCTACCAGCTAATCGTACGGTGGTCTTGAAGCAGTAGTCTACGCGTCACAGATGCGCGGCGGGAGGAACCCACGCGTATGACATTAAAAATCGCTTTTCTTCTTATCGCCTTTGCGGGCGTAATCGGCATTGGATTCGGATATTTCCTCCGATGGATTATTAGTCTTGGAAAGCGCGGCTCGATGGAACTTTTGGTCCGGCAGATGACGCTCGACGCAGAAGTCAAAGCAAAAAAGATAACAGAGGAGGCCGAAAAGCGCGCCGAGGAGAAGATGCAGCAGCTTACGCAAGAGTTCAAGGAGCGCGAGCGCGACTTGAAGCAGACGGAGGAACGCCTCGTGCGCAAAGAAGAGCTTCTCGACAAGCGCCATACGAATCTCGATACGGAACAGGAGTCTCTTGCTAAAAAAGCGGAGGAAGTGCAGAAGGCAAAAGAAAAGGCAGAGGAAATCGTGCGCGCGCAGCAGGAGAAACTGGAAAAAGTCGCGAACCTATCGGCTGAAGAAGCGAAAGGCGATCTCATAAAATCCATAGAGCAGCGCTACGAGAGCGACCTTGAGGGCCGGATGCGCAAGCTCGAGGTATCAGGCAATGAGCGGCTCGAGCAACGCGCGAAAGAAATACTGACGACCTCCGTCCATCGTCTCGGCAACTCGGTCGTCTCCGACGTTCTTGCGACGACCATGACGCTCCCGAACGACGAAATAAAAGGAAAGATCATCGGCAAAGAAGGCCGCAATATCAGGGCATTTGAGCGCGCGACCGGAGTTGACGTCATCGTGGACGACACGCCGGGAACGATAACTCTTTCTTCGTATGACCCGATACGCCGACAGATAGCACGCATCGCGCTTGAAAATCTAATTCTCGACGGCCGCATACAACCAGCGAAAATCGAAGAAGCGGTCGTGAAAGCAGAAGCCGAGATAAATACCATCATAAAAAAGAAAGGCACTGATGCGGCATATGAAGCGCGCGTGCCGAACCTCGATCCGAAGCTCCTGATGATACTGGGCCGCCTCTATTTCCGCACGAGCTACGGCCAAAACGTGCTTGACCACTCTGTCGAAGTCGCGCATCTCGCGGGAATGCTCGCCGAAGAGCTCGGGGCCGACCCGGCCGTCGCGCGCGCGGGGGCGCTTATGCACGACATCGGAAAAGCGGTTGACCATGAAGTGACGGGAACGCACGTGGAGATCGGCAGGAGGATATTGCAAAAATTCGGCGTAGGCGAACCGGTCATAAAAGCGATGCAAGCTCACCACGAGGAATACCCGTACGAGACGCCCGAATCGATGATAGTGCAGGTGGCCGATGCTATATCCGGCGGCCGCCCGGGAGCGCGTCGCGACAGCGTCGAGAACTACATAAAGCGTTTGGAAGAGCTGGAGGCGATCGCAAACGGCATGCCGGGCGTGGAAAAGACCTACGCCATAGCCGCAGGCCGCGAGATCCGCGTCATAGTGAAGCCGGAGGCGATTTCCGATTTGGAAGCTCGCAAGCTCGCGCGCGATATTGCAGACAAGATCGAAAAAGAGCTTCAATATCCTGGGGAAATCAAGGTTTCTGTGATCCGCGAAACTCGCGTGATTGAGTACGCAAGATAATGGCTCAACAGAGCCATGCTTTAGGGCGCTATCCGCGTAGCCCCGGGAAGGCGTTTAAGGCCAGAATCCCTTGTTTTTTGCCTGTGGATAAGACGAGGGCGGACATTGACAGCCCGAAAATAGGGCTCAAAATGGTGCTACAGATAGGTCGAGCATTGTATTACCGTTATTAATCACTAAATATAGATATATATGGCAAATAAAATGGACCTGATAGAGAAAGTGCACGAGGTTATTGGTTGCACGAAGGCGGACGCAGAGCGCGCGGTTGAGGCAGTAATCGACGGCATCACACAAGCTCTGAAGAAGGGCGAAGAGGTTTCTGTCGCAGGCCTCGGGATCTTCCAAGCGAAGACACGAGCTGCTCGCACCGGACGCAATCCTCGCACCGGGGCTTCAATTCAGATAAAGGCGATGCGCGTACCGAAATTCCGTGCTTCGAAGACCTTGAAGGATGCAGTTAAATAAGATTCGACTTTCTTTCTCGAGAGTCCAAAACCCCGCCTAAAGGCGGGGTTTTGGGTTTAGTGCGGGATGGGAGAATCGAACTCCCGCCCACAGTTTGGAAAACTGTTATTCTGCCATTAAACTAATCCCGCTTCGCCCGTCCGTGGCTTTAGGGAAGGAGGGCGTGCGGGCAAGTGTACCTCTTTTTAGGAAACTTTTCATCACGCGGCAAATCGTATATGCTCCCGTCTATGTCCCCGAACTTCCGTTTATTCCTGTCCGGTGCTGGCATCATTGGGATTCTCATTCTTGCTTTATTTCTGATACCCAAGATCCCGTCGGACATATTAGAGCCGACAACACAAACGGCTAGTAATGCCAGTGTCACCGGAATAGCTCCAGAAGACACGCTAATAATCGCGCCGGCGGAGTTTCCCGCGTCCTCAACTCCCAAGAACGCTGAAGTGGCAGCAGACGAAGCCACGACCAGCGAACAGGCAAAGAGTCTCCCTGCAACGACGAAAAAAGAGCCGGAACCTGAGCCAAAAGAGGACGTAAAGGTGCAGGGAGATTCAGACGTTATGCGCGTCCAGAACCCCTACTCATCTCCGCCGCTGCCATTTTCTAGGGTGAATGAGGAGGCGCGCGCCGCTCTCGTTAATATACTTTGCGGCGCACGCAACGGTTCCTTGCGTCCTGTTTCAGGAAGCGGTGTCATCATCGATCCGCGAGGCGTGATACTGACTAACTCTCACGTCGCACAATATGTTCTACTCGCAAGCGACCCGCAGGTCGATCTTTCATGCGTCATTCGCAGCGGCTCTCCCGCACGCCCGCACTGGTCGGCCGAGGTGCTTTATATACCGACAATATGGGTTAAAGAACATGCGAACGATATAAATACGACGCGTCCTCTCGGCACGGGAGAACATGACTATGCCCTACTTCGTATAAACGGGGCCCTGATAAACTCGCAGTTACCCCATAGCTTCCCGTATCTTTCGCCGGATACCCGGGACGCGATCGGTTTCGTTGATGATCAGGTGCTCGTAGCAAGTTATCCGGCGGAATTCATTGGCGGCATTACGACACAGCTTGATCTTTACCCAGCATCTTCGATAACAACGATAAAGTCACTGCTTACATTCGCAAACAAAACAGTCGACTTACTTTCTATCGGCGGCGTTATAGAAGCACAGAGCGGCTCGTCCGGAGGTGCTCTTGTTAACGAGTGGGGACGCCTTATCGGCATCATCTCAACGACAAGCGAGGGCACAACGACTGCGCAACGCGACTTGCGCGCCATAACA
>MFLP01000011.1 GCA_001781555.1 Candidatus Kaiserbacteria bacterium RIFCSPHIGHO2_12_FULL_53_13 | reverse complement strand
CTCCGGTATTCAATGATTGGTTGAGAACTTCCTGCATTGAAACGACACCACGGCCCTTGAAATCGAAATTCGAGATTTTCTTGCCGCTCTTCATGACG
Organism: Candidatus Kaiserbacteria bacterium RIFCSPHIGHO2_12_FULL_53_13; assembly: GCA_001781555.1. Taxonomy (GTDB): domain Bacteria; phylum Patescibacteriota; class Minisyncoccia; order Phycocordibacterales; family UBA2100; genus UBA10103. The sequence goes on along the minus strand of MFLP01000011.1, from coordinate 13,476 downwards.
AAGCCCTTGTCGTTGTATGTGGTCGTCGCAGTGATGGCGCCTACATCTATTCCGGCTGCAAGAGTCAACGGCTTCATAATGGAACCCATTTCGTAAATGCTCTCGACTACGGGGTTCGAGAATACCGCGGGGTCTTGGACGATATTGTATGTGTTGAGATTGAAGTCCGGGAGCGCGCTAAGCGCGATTATCTCGCCGCTGCGCGGGTCCATCACGATACCTCCCGCGAGCCGAGGTTCGTACGTTTTCATCACGCCGCGGAGAACGTCCTCCAGATGCTCCTCAACGGTCGGCTCTATCGAGGTTATGACATCGCCGCTGGAACCGCTGGCGTCAGTAGCCAGAAGCGCCTCGATATTCGTAAATATCTCTGCGAACGGATTAACATAAAGGCCGGATGTCGTGCGCGCGAGAGTATCTTGCCAGTATCTCTCAAGCCCGTACACGCCCACTTTCTCATTTCCCTGGTATCCGACGAATCCGATGGCGCGCGATGCCAGATTATCACCCGGATAAAACCGCCACTTGTCTTGCACGAGCAAGACGCCGGGCATCCGCAACTTGCGGATATCTGCGGCAATGTCATCAGAAATTCTGAATGCGACCTCCTCGTAAGGATCACCTTCTTTCCCGGCGCTCGCAAAGAAGCGCTCACGATCTATCGGCGCCAATGCATTAAGCTTCGCGTATATCGCCTCAGGTTCTTTTATGTCTTTGGGCGCGATAGCTATACGCCATCCGGCCTGCATGACAGCGGCCGCGACAAGCCCGCCGTCTTTCTTCTTGAAAAAGATGTCGTTCCGGTCCTGTGTGTCCGGCGCAGATTCCACGTACTGCCCCATCGCGTCTCTTGCGTAGTCCTCGCCGTGGACTATCTGTATAAAATAAAGACGAGTGACGAGCAGAACAGCAACCAAGATAAAAAGTCCGGAGAGGAACCGAGCGCGCAGAATGAATTTAGATTTCATTGCGCGGAGTTTCTATCTGGCCCACAGCACCCGGACGATACACGTATGCGGTATTCGAAACTGGAGCGAGCCCGAGCGCCGTCCCAGATTCCGGCGTCACGTTTTGCGACATCGCAAAATAGTCGCGCTCAAAGTTCGCGATGGCGCTGCTAAGCTTTGTCGCTTCCACAAGCGCCTCCTTTCTGGCGATGATATTGAGAACGCTGGCACCTACAAAATAAATGTATGAGAACACGAGCGTTAAAAATATAACAAGAAGCGTCCTAAAAGCGGCATTTTCAAGCGGGTGCTCGGTATTCAGAACGTATATCCCGCGCCCTTCAGGAAACTGCAATTGTGCCTGAAATATTGACGGCTTATGTATTTTTCTTCTTCCCATATCATTTCACTTACTCTGTTGAAATTGTCTTTTCTATTACTCGAAGCTTTGCGCTGCGGGCTCGCGGATTCGCGCTTATCTCATCTTTGGACGGCAATGTGGGCTTGCGCTTTATACGCTTTCCTTCCTTTGCGACTTCCCATGCGGTCATGAGCCGCTTCACTTCCCTGTCCTCTACGCTGTGGAATGTGATGACGGCTATCCGACCGTTCGGCGCAAGATGGTGCCATGCCCCGAAGAGTCCAGACTTCAATGCACCCAGCTCGTCGTTGACCGCGATGCGAAGAGCCTGGAACGTGCGCGTCGCCGGATGAATACGCCCATAGCGATACGCCGGCGGGACTGCCTCCTTGATCGCATCTCCAAGTTGGTGAGAAGTCCGAAAGGGATTCTTCGCGCGATGCTCAACTATCATCCTCGCTATCCGACGCGAGTATCGCTCCTCGCCCCAACCGAAAATGATGTCCGCGATACTTTCCTCCGCCCATTCGTTTACGATCTTTCCGGCCGTGAGGTCATCCGGTCCCGGTTTTTCGGAATACGTCATGAGCAGTGGTTCGTCCTTTTGAAAAGAGAACCCTCGCCCGGAATCGAGTTGATACCCGCTCCAGCCCAGATCGAACAGGACTTTGTCGACGCTTGTCACGCCAAGTTTGCCCAGTTCGCGAGAGATGTCGCGAAAATTCGCTACGACCAGATGGATTTCCGGCGTCACGATATCTTTCAACGCCTCTCCAGCCCGCAGGACTGCCGCTTCGTCGGCATCAATTCCGATGAGCACGCCCTTCTTGCCGAGCAGTTTTGCTATTGAGCGGGCATGTCCTCCCCCGCCCAAAGTTGCGTCAACGATGACGTCGCTTGGTTGTATCGCAAGCTGCTCGATTGCTTCGTGTAAAAGAACAGTCCGGTGCCCTGCCTCAAGCTCTCCCTTGGGGTTTCCGTGCTCTCGCGGCACCGGGTCGCTGGAGGATTTTAAACGTCGCGTGCGCATGACGATTATTTGCTCCCCCAGCTACCCCGTGTCACAAGTCCCGTACCTTCTTGCTACTTCTAAAGAGCTCCTATCTCGCCCAACTTCTCCGCCATGGCATCAGCTTGTTTCTCGATGCGCGCCTTGTAGTTCTTCCACTCTCCTGCGTCCCAAATCTCGACCCGATCGGAAACTCCTGCGAAAACGACATTGCGCTTGAGGCCCGCGAATTGCTTCTGATGTTCCGGAATGAGAATGCGTCCGGCTCCGTCTGGCTCGACTTCGACCGCGCCCGAAAGCAAGAAACGATTGAAGCCGCGCGTATCGGCCTGCGCGAACGAGAGCGCCTGGAGCTTTTCAGCAACTTTCTTCCACTCCCCTTCGGCAAAAAGAAAAAGGCACGTATCAAGTCCTCGCGTCATCACCATTTTCTTGCCGAGTGCTTTCGCGAAAGCTTTGGGCAATGAGACCCGTTTCTTCTCGTCTAATGTGTGTTCGTATTCTCCTATTAGCATCATATTTAGGTTTATCCCACTATCTCCCACTAGTATTCGAATATACACCACTTTATCCCACTGCAAGCCAGTTATCCACACAATCACGAAAAATCGAGGGGTCAAAACTCGCTTTGACAAATACATGAATGTGTATTAAAATTAAGTTTGGTTGGACACACGGAGGATCGCCAGATGTGGAAAATCATTGAAAGACTCTTTTCCTCCCTGACCCCGTTCAGGAGCAGAAGGAGAAGAAAGAAAAATGACAATCCTCCGTTCAAGGAGGAATTGCCGCCGGTCGATCTCTCGGTCTTTGATTCTCTTCGACAGTCGCCGGAAGAGAAGATAAGGAAGCCGTCGACAGAGGCATCAATACGTCGCTCGTTCGACAGGCATCTCGAACGGCATAAATAAGCTTCGTGCCGCCCCCGCGCGGCACGAAGCAATTTTCTTTTTAGAGAGCCGATAATGCGATATAGTATCTATTATGTTGAGCATCTTCAAAACCGCTGATACGCAAACGCTCCAAGAAATTGCCGAGGAAATGCGCCTGCGGAAAACGAAACATTTAATACTTCTATTCTCAATGGGCTCGCAATTCGACCACCTCATCGTCCAGCAGTTGGCGCGCCTCGGCGTCTACTGCCTTGTCGCCGATCCCGCCACGGTGCGCGCTGATGACATACGAAAATTGAACCCCGCCGGAATTATCGTTTCGGGCGGCCCCGCGTCGGTGCACAATGAGCCGCCGCCGTTCGATGCGGCAATTTTCGATATCGGTATTCCGCTGCTCGGCGTTTGTCTCGGATTCCAGATGTGGGCGAAGCACGTAGGCGCCAAGGTCACGCCGCACGATGCACGCGAATTCGGAACGCACACCATGCGCATATCAGGAAGCGACCCGCTTTTTGACGGCGTAAAAGACGGAACGAATGTTCTGCAAACGCACGGCGATGCTATCGAGCCCGGTTCCGCTATTGAAACACTCGGCGCGACGGAGAACGCCCCTGTCGCCGCCGGACGATACAAGCATCTGTGGGGCGTCCAATTCCACCCCGAAGTGACGGAGACGGCGGAAGGCGCGCGCATGTATGAGAACTTCTGCTTTAAGATCTGCGGAATCACAGATCGCTTCCCCGCGCATAATGCGTCGGAGAGAAAAATTGCGGAATTGCGGGAGCAGGTCGGGAACAAGAAAGTCTTGATAGCGCTTTCCGGCGGTTCGGATTCTTCCGTCGTCGCATATCTGCTGAAAGAAGCGCTTCGCGGCGAGCGCGGAAAGCTCCTCGGCGTCTACATCCGCGGCATCGACAGACCCGATGATGAGGCGTACGTGCGAAAATATTTCGACAACCAGGATTGGATAACGGTTGAGATCGTGGACGCAACGGAACGGTTCCTCTCGGCGCTTCGCGGCAAGACGAATATGCGTGAGAAGCGCCTCGCGATGCGCGATGTCTACAAGGACGTGCTCGAAGAGAAAATAAAATCGTTCGGGGCTGATTTCGTTGCGCAAGGTACTCTCTACACCGACCTGCGCGAAAGCGGGCTCGGGCATGCGACGGGTGCGCGCGTCGCGGAGATAAAAGTGCACCACAATATCGGCATCACCTTCTCCGTGCCGGAGCTCCGACCACTTGAAGATTGCGTCAAGGATTCCGCGCGCGGCATCGGCCGCGACATCGGCGTACCTGAAGACCTCCTCGTGCGGCATCCCTTCCCCGGCCCTGGCCTTGTGGTGCGCATCGAAGGCGAAGTCACATCGGAGACACTGCGCACGGCGCGCGCTATCGACGGCATCTACATCGAGGAATTGCGGAAAGCCGACCTGTACAAAACGGTGTGGCAGGCGGGAGCAGTAGTCACCGCATCGCGCCAGACGGGCTCGAAGGGCGACGACGCATCGATGGGACATGTTGTAGCCTTGTGGGCTGTGTGGAGTGTCAATGGCTTCACCGCGCGTTTCGCCCAGCTACCCTATGATTTCTTAGACCGCGTCTCGCGCCGAATCACCAACGAAATCCGCGAAGTGGGCGCGGTCGTCTATCGCATCTCCGACAAGCCGCCGGCCACGATAGAATGGGGCTAGTCACTCGCCGGGCATTGCGCCTTTGCCGTCGCTGTCTGTGCGTGCTCGCACAGCGCTGACTCTCGCGCCGACGCGCTGCGACCTGCCTGCCGGCAGGCAGGGACACGGCAAAGGCGCAATGCCCGAACTCGCTTAAGTCTTGAAAAGGAGCTTTCGCACTTATTTTGGTGGACCCGAGGGGTTACGATCCCCTTGCCTCGTGCATGCCATGCACGCGCTCTACCAATTGAGCTACGGGCCCTCTATTCTTATGTACGGGACATCCTACCAAAATCTCACGCGCGTTCCAACTCAACTGGTCCTCCCGGCAGGAATCGAACCCACATTACGAGCTCCGGAAGCTCGCGTCCTATCCGTTGAACGACGGGAGGTCTGCAAACCTTATCATTTCCCTATTCCGTTTCAAACAAGGCGCTTAAAGATTCTCCGCTTGTGATGCGCGTGATGGCATCGGCAAAGATGCCGCCGACTGAAACCACTTCTATCTTGGGCGAGAGAGTTCTGTCGGTCGAGATAGTGTCGGTAATGAAGAGCCTTTTTATCGGCGATTGGTCTATCACGGAAAGCGCCTGTCCACTCAAAAGCCCGTGAGTCGCCGCCGCATACACTTCGCGCGCGCCGTTCTCTATGAGAATATCCGCAGCGCGCGAAAGAGTGCCGCAGGTATCCGCCATGTCGTCGATGATAAGCGCGACTTTCCCTTTTACATCTCCGATAAGTTTCATGCGAGCGATCTGATTCGGGATTTCGCGTTCCTTGTGAATTATCGCGAGGTCGGCAGAGCGCATGAGCCGCTTCGCGTATGATTGCGCGCGCACGACGCCGCCAGCATCCGGCGAGACGACTACGAGATCATCGGTGGCAAGCGTGTCTTTGAAAAATTCCCGGAAGAATGAGATGAAAACAGGGCGGGCATAAAGATAGTCGACATTCGTTGTGCGGAAGAATCCACCAATGGCGTCATTGTGAAGGTCCATCGTGAGCAGACGGTCCGTGCCTACGGATTCAAGCATCATCGCGAACACTCGCGCCGAGATCGGCTCGCGCGGACGCGCCTTGCGATCCTGCCTGGCATAACCGAAATACGGAACGACAGCAGTAATGTCCCTCGCCGAGGCGCCACGCGCCGCATCTATCGCGAGAAAAAGGCGCGCCCAGTTGTCTGCCGTCGGATTGGTGGACTGAACGAGAAACACGCTTTTGCCGCGCAGGTTTTCCAAAAATTGGACATGCTGTTCCCCATCTGAGAACGCCCTGCATTTTATCTGTCCGAGCGGAACTCCAAGGCGGTCGGCTATCTTATCCGCGAGCCGATCATTGCTGCCAAGTGAGAATATCCTGTAATCGTTCATGCACGAATAGTATACCAGATTTGGCGATTTTCAATCAGGGTGGACTCCGTTCGGACATAAATGTCCTAAGGACTCTCACAAAATATAATCGCGCTTACACGCTCGTTATTTTGTGGACCTGGGGGGAATCGGACCCCCGCCTCCGCAATGCGAATGCGGCGTTTTACCACTGAACTACAGGCCCTCTAACTTGCACAGAATATACTAGTCGGCAATATGCGTCCACAGCTTTCGGGATGCCGAGAATCGAACTCGGGCTACAAGACCCCCAGCCTTGCGTACTGCCACTATACGACATCCCGTCTTTCATCGTGATGCTCTTTGTCGGGGTGCCGGGTGAAGATGCGAATACTTGGAGCATCTGCAAGACCTTTCGAGATATTTTGGAGGCAACGCCGAACGAAATATCCGAAAGGTATACTGCCTCTGTAAGAGGTCGACCCGGTCTACACGCACCTGTGAACAGGCGCGTTAGGCACTCATTTTATCGAAGGCCCTGTCGGGGTGCCGGGAATCGAACCCGGTCTACACGCACCCGAAGCGTGCGTACTACCGGTATACTACACCCCGACAGGACCTTCGAAGCCGGCGTGCGTACTACCGGCTGCGCCCCGTAGTGATTCGCAAGGCGAATCTACTACTGGGGTATACTACACCCCGGCAAAAAGCATCACCGAGCACAGAAACACGAAATCGCAAAGCGATTTCGTGTGCACCCTGTAGGATTCGAACCTACGACCTTTCGAATGTGAATCGAACGCTCTAACCAACTGAGCTAAGGGTGCGCTTCGGGATTATAACGGTAAGTAAGCAAACGTGGAAGTTTGCTGCATGGCTCGCGGCTGGAAATATAAATCGCAGGCGCTTAACTTCATGGACACGCGGGCAGATAAAGCAAAACCGCCCCATAGGGGCGGTTTTGCGTGAGTACCAGATAGTCCTACTGCGTTGCGATACTATCTTTATTGTCGCACTTGCATGTGCCGCCGTAATCCGGACATTTCGGGTGCGTGCAGCTGCACTTTATGCTTAGCTTCCCAGGACCATGCACGGCAACCATGAGAAGTCCGCCCATGATGGCAAGATTCTTGAGCACCATCAGCACTTGCAATGGTTGGCTGATGTCCCTGTGGAACATTAGAGTCGCAACAAAAGTGAAGAGAATTAGTCCCCACGCGGCCAGACGCGCCTGAAAGCCGATGATGAGTAGGATGGCTCCGCCGAATTCAAGGATGATAGCGAGCGCTGCCAGAACCGTTGGTATCGGCATTCCAGCCGATGCGATAGCCGCAGCAGCTGCCGCAAAATTAGTGATCTTCTCGTAACCTATTACGAGGAAAAGAAGCCCTAGAAGAACCCGGGCCGCAAGCGATATGTATCCGCTGCAACGGCATACCCACTTACCACATCCGCACGACCCCTCGCAACATTTGCACATACCATTCATAATAGAAAAAATTTAATTAATATTGAAGAATCGTACTCTAGATAGACCAAGCGTCAAGGCGTGCGCTCGCCGAGATTAGGGAGATGCAAGCGAGCGGGTCAGCGTCTTGGAGGGGGTTTGCGACGCGACAGCGTCGCAACTTCAGGATTTTTTCAGCTGAAAAAATCCGTACCCGAAAAGACGCTGACCCGCTCGCGTTACTTTATATTAACGATTTTATACTTCTGCGCTCCCTTTGGAGTGTCAAAAGAGAAAGTGTCGCTCTTTTTCTTATCCATCAAGGCCGAGCCCAGGGGCGAGAGGTGCGAAATCTTGTGATCCTGCATATTCGCTTCGGCAGAGCCGACTATTTCGTACGTGTGCTCCTCCTTTTCTCCAAGTTTTTGGATAGTTACTGAGCTCCCCAAGGAGACAACATTCCCCTTCGGATGCTCGATTATGCGCGCATGCGACAAGTTTTCTTCTATAACACGTATCCTGTCTTCCGTAGCGGCCTGAAGGTTTCGCGCCTCCTCGTATTCAGCGTTCTCCGAAAGATCTCCCAACGAGCGCGCGTATTCAAGCTGCTCGGCGATCTCACGCCTGCGCACGGTCTTTAAATTTTCGAGCTCTTTTGTGAGCTCGCCAAATTTTTCTTTGCTTAAGTAATTTGTTTCTTCAGTATCCATATCTGCGCGGGAGTATTATACAGTTCTGGGCTTCAAGAGCAAGCTGTAGACAGACTATCGGTGCAGGTTTTAGATTTTAGTAATTCCATATGTATATTTGCTTTCGCATTTTTCTATTGCCTATCACCTATTCCCTATCACCTAGTTCACGTACTCCGGCTTGTTTTGAATAAGCCACTCGAAAAAAGGAAGCATGGCGGGTGCGGCGCCCGAGAGCGTCCCCGCAGGCGCCTTTTCAAGAACCGTCGCGTAAGCATAGCGGGGCTCTTCGGAAGGCCAGAAACCGACCGACCATGAATTCATCGACTCGTTATGAAGTCCGGTCTGCGCAGTTCCCGTCTTTGCCGCCAGGTGAATTCCGCCGATGTTCAGTGATTTTACCGTGGCGTCCTTTCGCGTTGATGTGACGGCCAGACGCATGCCTTCACGCACTATTTTGAGGTACGCGTCCGGAATATCCACCTCCGTATATTCGGCTGGCGAATCAACGATAAGCTGCGGCTTCAGGAGCTTCCCCCCATTCGCGATAGCGGCGATGAAACGCACCGCTTGCAAGGGCGTTATCTGGAAGCCGTACTGGCCTATCGCCGTGTGATAAGTATTACCGATGCGCCATGGATCCTCCGCTCCGAACACCTGCTCTTTCCATGCCGGCGTCGGAATTACGCCGGAGACCTCACCCTGAAGTGCGATGCCCGTCGTAGTGCCGAGGCCGAATCTGCGTGCATAATCGTCAAGACGGGTTATGCCAAGACCCGGTTGCGATCCGTATCCCCCGCCGATGGTATAAAAATATTCATCAGAAGAAACAGCTATCGCGGTGCGCATATCCACCAGGCCGTGTACGGTCCAATCGCGGAAAAGCGTCGGGTGTGAAGCATCGTATGGATTAGGGATCGATATGAAGCCGGTCGAAAGGATCTGTTTGTCCGGGCTTATTAATCTCTCATTGAGCGCGGCGGCCGCGAAAATCGGCTTTACGATGGAACCGGGAACGTATGCGCCGGCGACGGCGCGGTTCAGGAGCGGCGTGCGCGGATCGCTGAACGCGGTCCGTATGACGCTTGACTTCCCGTCGGTGAACGCAGAATTATCATACTCAGGGAAACTGGCAAGCGCGAGTATCTCGCCCGTCCGCACATCCATAATGACTGAAGCACCTCCCTCGAAATTCTGCGCCCTGGCGTGCGCCGAAAGCAGTGTGTAGAGTTTGCTTTCGACTTCCGCATCGATAGACAGTTTTATATCGGAGCCATTCTTGGGCGAAATGGTTATATGCTCTCGCATAACCTGTCCACGCGCGTCAGTCTCGACCATAGTGCTTCCGTTTTGCCCGCGTAAAATCGTATCGTAAGCCAGCTCAACACCTGAAATTCCGGCGTATTCCTCGCGCCACCAGGTCCCGTTTAGATCGGCCTTCGGATACCGCACAAAACCCTCTATATGAGAAAGCCCGGGCAATCGGATATAGCGGCGAAGTGCGAATACCGAAGATGTCGCGGAGTTCGCGGCATCACTCGCGCCAGATGCCGTAGGCGCTTCGTTCCACACGAGCTCGCGGCCAGTCCTGTCATAGATGATGCCGCGCGTCGCGAATACCAGAGAGCGCGTGAGTCGGTTGTTGCGGGATATATCCGCATATGCCGAGCCATGCATGATTTCCAAGTCAAATGCACGCACGGAAAATGCAAGCGCCGCGAACGCGAAAACAATTCCAACCCCGAAAATAGCGCCTCTGGCAACAGGCCTTTCAACACGCCCTTCAAACTGCTTCTCGTTGTGGCCCGGCAGGTTTGAAGAATCCAGAAATATCTCGTCGGGAGCGATCTCGTGGACTTTCTTCCTCCGCCCTGAAAATAATCCCATCCCGTTAGAGGCAGGTCGCGGTCATTCCGCGCACCGTGCAATTAATCTCTTGTATTGTTATTCGACCTTTCATAATAGATCCGCAATATGTTGAAAGCGACCGCGGCCTCTAACGGGACCCATTGCGCAACTATACCCGCTCAAAGCACGTTGTCGAAATCAGGAGAAGAGAAATTCTTTCCGCAACGGCTCAAGCCCCCAGGCGAGAATGAATCCCGCTATAGTGAAAAGAGGAGCGCCATGGGCGAACGCAGGCAACCAGAGAAAATCCACAAGAAGACCGATGAAAAGAACCTCCCACGCAGGATAGCGGAATGCCAACAGCCCCATACATATGAGTGGCACCCACGGTGGCGCGAAAATCGCGCCGAGGATTCCGACGAGCGCGAGTGTAGGACGGATCAGATTATGAATCATATTCTTCCGGCTTATTGCTTCAACAAGTATACGAACTGAAGCGCCGCAAGATTGACCGGCAAACGTATATAAACCCGCTTGTATGCGCTCGCGGGGTCTTCTTCTACTGCTCCCACAACTCCTATGGTACGACCCTTAAGCACCGGAGAAGTGACAGGGTCTCCTATCTCGACCTGAACTTCGCGCGGCACATTCGCGCGGGCATTGCCTCCGCCCTGTCCATCCACGGAAACTCCGGCGCCTCGGATAAGCGCGTCCGTCGAGACGTTCGGGGCAAATAACTCATTAACAAGCGCGCTATGCGGGCTTACATCCGCGACGCGGCCGATAACGAAATTCTCTTCGGTAAGAACGAGACTGCCCGGAGTTACGGCGTCCGACGAACCGGCGCCTACGAGAAATGTACCGTATGGGGACGCGCGGAACGAGGACACGACGGGAGCCGTAATTCCGAGTTCGTTCTCCGAAATGCGGAGCATGCCGCGCAGAGCTGCGTTCTCGTCCTTGAGCGCCTGATACGCGGCTGCGCGGACCTGGGAGCGCGCAAGCTGGTCTTTTAGCGCCGCATTTTCTTTTTCAAGCGCGGCCCGCGAAGAGAAAAATCCGCTCCCGCGCACCGCCTTTCCCGCAGAAACGCCGAGCTTCCAGACGCTTGATACGGAATCGCGGGCCTGCGCGCGAACCTGGCCTCCCGAAAAAATATCAAACACGAACAGAACGATAACAAGAGCCGAAGCGGCAATAAGACGTTTGCGTTCTCTTCCGGGCCCCAATCGCGATGGCAGGCCGTTACTCTGTCGGTACAAGTTCATCGTCACTTCGCAAGAGCGCCTCGCGATACGTATCCATATCGTCTAATACAACGCTCGTCCCGCGCACGACAGCGGTCAGCGGATCAATAGCTACGACCACGGGCACACCTATCGCCGACGTTAGGAATTCCGGCAGTCCGCGTATCAAAGCTCCGCCGCCTGCAAGATAGATGCCTCTTTGCATAACGTCGGAGATTATTTCCGGCTGGGTCGTTTCGAGCACTTCTTTTATCGCCTCGACGAGTTCCTCGACGGAGTGGCCTATCGCGTTGCGCACATCCTGGTCCGTTACGACCATCTCGCGCGGGAGCCCCGTGACAAGGTCGCGGCCGCGCACGATAACGTCGAGTTTGTCGCGACCGGGCGCCACGGAGGCGACGGCTATTTTTATCTCTTCCGCACTCTTAACTCCGATAAGCATCTTGAACTCGTTCCGGGCGTGCCCGACAATGTCGGTGTTGAACCTATCGCCAGCGATACGCACGTTCCTCGCGTTAACAAGGCCCCCCAAGGAGATCACGCCGATGTCGGTCGTGCCTCCGCCGATGTCGATGACCATGCTCCCCGACGGCTCGTGCACAGGCAATTCTATGCCTATTGCCGCCGCCATCGGTTCTTCTATTATGTGCACCTCGCGCGCGCCTGCGTCGCGCGCTGCGTCGCGCACCGCGCGCACTTCCACAGACGTAATGCCGGAAGGGACGCCCACGACGACGCGCGGGCCGAGAAGTTTCGTGTGTCCCTGCTGCGCCTTATTTATGAGGTATGCGAGCATTTCGGACGTGACCTCGAAATCCGATATCACGCCGTCAACGACCGGCTGAACGGCGATGATGTGCGCGGGCGTGCGTCCGAGCATCTCTTTTGCCTGCGCGCCCACCGCCACCACCTGCCCCGTCTTCTGGTTGACCGCGACGATTGACGGCTCATTGATGACTATGCCCCGCCCTTTCACGTACACGAGCGTATTTGCGGTGCCGAGGTCGATGCCTATGTCGTTCGAGAGAAGCCCGAGTACCCGGTCCTTGTAATCGCGTAATGTTTCAAAAAAGCCCTTTTTCATATGCATCTTATTTCGCCAAGAGGTTCTCGATAATAGCACTTTCGGGCACGAGTGTCGCCGCGCCAGTTTGGCGCGAAACAACCTCGACTCCCCCTTCCGCGAGCGTCTTTTCGGAAACGACGAGGCGCGTCGGGATTCCGATGAGGTCCGCATCTGCGAACTTCTCTCCTGCGCGCAGATCACGGTCATCATAGAGCGCTTCCATATCGTGCTCTTTTAGGAGCTCGTAGAGGCGGTCTGCCTCCGCGACGACATCCTTGTTCCCGCCGGAAATCAGCACAATGTGAACGGGAAACGGCGCGACTTCTTTGGGCCACACGAGCCCCTTCTCGTCCGATAAGACTTCGACGATAGCACCCATGAGGCGGCCGGGGCCTATGCCGTAAGAGCCCATAACGACCGGCCTCGCGGCGCCCTTCTCGTCCGTGTAGTTAAGCCCGAGCGCTTCGGAAAAACGAGTGCCGAGCGGAAATATATTGCCGACTTCGATAGCCTTCTCTTCCTTCAGGTCTTCCTTCTTCATGTCGAGCTCATTTAACACCTCGTCCGAATACACTTCCTTGTTCACCGCGAGCCCCTTTTCCTTGTGCACGTAAATCGTATCTTCTCCCGCGTCGCAAATGGTCTGGAACTCGTCGCTGAATTTGCTGAACGAGCCGCCGGAGGCGAATGTGCGGAACGTGCGCTCGCCGATGCCGGCTCTGTCAAATATTTTTTTATATGCCCCGGCGCATTCTTCGTAGAATTCCCTGAACTCCGCTTCGCTCCGGCTGAATGAATAGAGGTCCTTCATCACGAATTCCCTACTGCGCATGATGCCGCTTTTTGCGCGCAATTCGTTCCTGAATTTCGTCTGGAATTGATATGCATAGCGCGGCAAATCCTTATACGAGTGGATGTATTCCGTCATGAGCGCGGTCAGCGGCTCTTCGTGCGTGGTCGCAAGCC
>MFLP01000010.1:7980-41519 GCA_001781555.1 Candidatus Kaiserbacteria bacterium RIFCSPHIGHO2_12_FULL_53_13 | reverse complement strand
ACGCTTTATTCTCGTCGCTGGCACCCTTTTGCCGCTTGCATATCTGGTCTCCACCCTCATAACGGGAGCGACATCATTGTCGCTTTTCGGTACTGGCGTCGAGCAGGACACTCTTGCAGCGGCATGCATCTGGTTTTCCGCGCTCGCGCTTTCTTCACTCGCGTTCTCGGAGAATCCTCTGCGAAGCATTGACGCGCTCCGCGCGTTTTTTCTGGGAAGTCTTGTTCTCGTAGTTCTGCTGGTTTTGCACTTATTCTTTCCGACGGCGCTTTCGTTCGCGGGTGCATTGACGTGGCAAACGGGAAATCTTTTCGGAAGTTGGCACGACCTCGCGATACTTCTGGGTTTCTTAGCATTTCTCGGGACCGCGCTTGTAAAAAGTCCGGCAGGGGAAGGGGTATGGGGCTATCTTTTTGCTGGTCTTGCCGCCGTGTCCCTTCTTTTGCTCGTTGTCCTTAATTTTTTCGATGTTTGGATAGCGGTCGGCAGTATTTCTCTCGTCTTCCTCATCCATCGCTTAATTAAAAGCAATCGCCTAAACGAAACCATTTTCTCGTCATTACGCCGCAATGCGCTGTGGGTAGCTCTTATTCTCCTGTCCGCTCTCTTCGTTTTCTTCGGTAGTTTTGTCAACAATGCCCTTCCATCGGCAGTGCGCATTTCGAGCCTTGAGGTTCGTCCGTCGTGGCAGGGGACGTTCCAGGTAGGCCAGCAAGTGCTCGTGCGTCCTGCTACACTTTTTTTTGGAGCTGGACCGAACACGTTTACTCATGAGTGGGGCTTGTATAAGCCGGCTGATATCAACACCACGCCGTTTTGGAATACAGATTTCAGCACAGGTATCGGCTTGATACCAACATCATTCATCACCGTGGGAATTGCTGGCATTTTGGCTTGGCTGGCGCTTTTTGCCGCACTTTTGTGGATTACATGGGCGATTCTTTTCGGCAGATCTTCTTCCGCCTCTCCGCCTCTCTCGATGTACGGGAGCGTCGTTGAACCGCTCGCTCTTGCGACAGTATTTTTGTTCGGCTTCTTTGTGCTGTATGTGCCGGGTCCGGCTCTAAGCATTATCCCGTTCCTTTCTCTCGGGCTCCTGATAGCGCTTGCCGGATGTATCGGGCTCATTACCACGCAAACATGGAGCGTCAGGTCGGGGAGATTGGCGGGACCGGCACGCACGCTCGTTATCCTTGTTTTCGGTTTTATCGTTGTCTACACTGGGTTTGGCATGGGCCGCGTACTGGCTTCGGACGCAATTCTTAATCGCGGGATCTTGTTATATAACGATTCGGGAGATATAGCACAGGCCTCCGAGCTCGTGCTTGCATCCGCACGTATTTCACCGGAGAGTGACCGTGCTCAACGTGCTGCTGTCGAACTCGGTCTCTTGCAATTGCAGAAAATGATCGCTGACGCCGATCCGGAAAATGAGGAATCACGAGTTCTTCTGCAGACGAAGATCTCGCAGACCATAGAATACGCCCTGAACGCCGTATCTATCAACAGCAATGACTATCAGAACTGGCTTGCTCTGGCGTCTCTCTATAGCAATTTGGCTGGTGCGAACGTAGAGGGCGCATATGCGAATGCGCGCTCTGCCTATTCACGCGCACAAGCTGCATCTCCATCGAACCCTTTGCCGTTCCTGCAATTGGCACAGCTTGAACTCTTGCTGAACAATTCTGATGCGGCACTCAGGAATCTGGCTTCCGCGGTCCAGCTTAAGGCGGATTTCGCCCCCGCTTATTACTTGGCATCGCAGATATATGCTTCAAAGAGCGATTTCAAGAATGCGATACCGGTGGCGGCACAGGCCGCGCAATACGCGCAGGAAGACCCTCTCGCCTGGTACAACCTGGGCATTATCGCGTACGGCGGCGAGGATTACACCGATGCAGTGACGGCGCTGAAGCAAGCCATTTCGCTAGAACCGCAATATGCCAATGCTATCTATGTGCTTGGCCTTTCATATTACAGGCAGGGCATGACGCAAGAGGCACTTCAGGCATTCACAGAACTAAACAAGTTGGATCCCGGGCAACAGACAATAGTTCGGTTCCTTGAAGATCTCCGCGCCGGGAAGCCGCTATTTCCGGAAGAGTCTTCTGAAAAAATACCGACTCGAAAATAGCTACATATGCCGAAGATTAATGAGGGACTTCGGTTTCTTTCTTCCGAGGTGCGTGGACTTCATGCGGCAGTATATGTGCTCGCCGTATGCGCGATGCTTTCGTCTCTGCTCGCTCTCTTGCGCGACCGGCTTCTCGCGCACGAGTTCGGTGCGGGCACCGAGCTCGATATCTACTATGCCGCATTCCGGATACCAGACCTCATTTTCGTGTGCCTCGGTGCGCTCGTGTCCGTCTACATGCTCATTCCGGAGCTTTCGCGCCGCGATAGCGCCGAGCAGAAAGATTACATAGACACGGTCTTCGTCGGATTTTCCATTCTTGCCGTTTTCGTCGGCACACTTGCGGCATTCCTCGCTCCGCGCATCCTCGGCGCGCTCTACCCGCAATTCGCCGAAGCCGGACTCTTGCCGACGCTCGTCGCTCTTACGCGCATTATGCTCCTTCAGCCGGTCTTGCTCGGATTCTCGAATATCTTTGCGGCGATAACGCAGACGCGTAATCGTTACGCGCTCTACGCGGTCTCTCCTTTGCTCTACAATATCGGCATTATCATCGGCATCGTGGCGTTCTATCCTCTCTGGGGCATCACTGGGCTCGCATGGGGAGTCGTCGTGGGCGCCGTGCTTCATGCCGGCATACAGTTGCCATCCATCATGCGGGACGGATTCTTCAGGAGGATTCCGCGGCTCTCGGTGCCGCGCGCGCTTATTCGCACTGCGGCGATGTCGGTGCCGCGCGCACTCGCGCTCTCGATGAGTCAATTCGCGTTCATCGGCCTCACCGTGCTCGCCGCGACACTCGCGACCGGCTCAATCGCCGTATTCATGTTCGCTTACAATCTACAGGCGGTGCCGCTTGCGATAATAGGCGCGTCATACTCCGTCGCCGCGTTCCCGACGCTCGCTCTTGCGCTCTCGAACGGCAGACGGGCCGAGTTCATCGGCCACATCGCGACGGCGGCCCGGCACGTGCTCTTCTGGTCCTTGCCAGCGACGGTTCTTGTCATCGTCCTGCGCGCGCACATCGTGCGGACGGTTCTCGGAAGCGGCGCATTCGACTGGACTGATACGCGCCTCACGGCCGCCGCTCTCGCGGTACTCTCCCTCGCGCTCGCGAGCCAGGGGCTCATGCTTCTTCTTGTTCGCGGTTACTACGCGGCCGGCCGCACCTTCATTCCGTTCGTCATTTCCGGCGGCATCGCTCTCGGGACCATCGGCTTGGGACAGATATTCATACATGTTTTCCAGAACACTTCTGTCCTTTTTTTCATACAGTCTCTCCTGCGCGTCGAAGACATCCCGGGCAGCATCGTGCTCGCTCTTCCGTTCGCGTATGCGACCGCCACTATAGCGGGAACTTTCATCCTCGCTCTCAATTTCGAGCGCACATTCCCGGGTTTCTTCGCTAAGATAAGGCGCTCACTCGCGCAAGCTCTCGTCGCGGCGTTCTCGGGAGGCGTAGCTGCCTACTCAATGCTCGCGCTCATGAGCCCGATCACGTTCGCTTCCACTCTGCTCTCCGTCTTCACGCGCGGGTTTGCGGCGGGCGTCTCCGGGCTTATAGTGGCAGGGTTCGCGTATGCGCTCCTCAGGAACCCCGAATACATCGAAACGGTAGGGGCGTTGCGTGCGCGGCTCTGGCGCAAGCCCGTGCGTCCGGCAGGCGAGGTGACACTTGCCGCTTCCGCGGAGGAAGATACCGAACTGTAGAAGACGCCGCATACCATCATGTCTGATACGATCAGAAATTTCAGCATCATCGCCCATATCGATCATGGGAAATCCACCCTGGCCGACCGCATGCTCGAACTTACCGGCACCATTCCGCCCCGGCACATGCAGGAGCAGGTGCTTGACCGCATGGAACTTGAACGCGAGCGCGGCATTACTATCAAAATGCAGCCCGTGCGGATGCATTGGCGACACTCTACCCGAAGAACGGAATACATAATCAACTTGATAGATACGCCGGGTCATGTAGATTTTTCTTATGAGGTATCCCGCGCCCTCACCGCGGTCGAGGGCGTAGTGCTTCTGGTTGACGCAACACAGGGAGTGGAAGCGCAGACGCTTTCCGTACTCGCGGTCGCTAAAAGCTTGGGACTCGTGATCGTCCCGGTCGTTTCAAAGATCGACGCGCCGAACGCCAGAGTGGGTGACATAACAAGCGAACTTGCCTTGCTCCTCGGATGCCCCGAATCCGATGTATTGCCGGCTTCGGGAAAGACCGGAGAGGGCGTAGGAGCGGTACTCGATGCAATTGTTGAACGCATACCTCCGCCTAAAGAGACGGATGAGCGCGTACAGGCGCTGGTTTTCGATTTTGGGTACTCGGATCACAGAGGTGTCATAATTTACGCGCGCATATTCGGGGGGCGGGTAAAGAAAGGCGATTCACTTCGCCTGTGCGCGGCGGATGCCGACTTTATCGCGCTTGAAGTAGGCTGGCTTATGCCTCAAGAATCGCCGTGCGATGTATTGTCCGATGGGGAAATCGGCTATATCGTGACGGGCATAAAAAAGCCGGGCATTGCGTCCGTGGGCGATACGGTCGTATCTCTTCGCAATCCGGCTCCGGCGCTTCCGGGGTTTTTCAAGCCCACGCCGGTTGTGTGGGCGAGCGTATATCCGGAAAGCCAGGATGACCTGGTCCTCCTGCGCCAGTCGCTCGAGCGTTTGCGCCTTTCCGACTCGTCTCTTTCGTACGAAGAAGAATCATCTGGAATTATGGGAAAGGGTTTCCGGTGCGGATTTTTGGGAATGCTCCATCTGGAGATAATCATCGAGCGCCTGCGGCGCGAATTCACTCTCAACCTCGTCGTTACGATGCCGACCACCGTGTACGAAGTTACGCACATGAACGGCGTGCGCGAAGAAGTCTATTCACCTGCGCGGTTTCCCGATGACGGGACCGCAAAGAGGGTTAGGGAATTGTGGGCAAAGATATTCGTAATTGCACCCCCGGCGGTTTTAGGCGGCGTTGCGCAGTTGCTCTACGAACACGAAGCTACAGTTGGAGAGACCGAGACTCTGCCCGACGGCAAGATGAAGCTTACTGCCGACATGCCCTTGCGGGAGCTTATGCGTGGATTTTTTGACAAATTGAAAAGCATCTCATCCGGATTCGCCTCTCTATCATACGAACTTATCGGATTTCGCGATGCGGACGTAGTACGTTTGGATGTTCTGGTCGCGGAGGAGCCGGTGCCCGCCTTCGCGCGCATCGTAAGCCGCCGCCGCGTCCAGCACGAGGCGGAGGCGATGGTGGAGAAACTAGAGAAACTTCTGCCGCGCCAGCTCTTCGTCTTGAAGATACAGGCGAAATCAATGGGACGCATCATCGCTGCGCGTCGTGTCTCGGCATTGCGTAAGGATGTGACCGGATATCTCTATGGCGGTGATATAACGCGCAAGATGAAACTTCTTGAAAAGCAGAAACGAGGCAAGAAGAAAATGCTTGCGCGCGGGAAAGTTGATATTCCGCATGAGGTGTTTATTAAAGTGATACGTGAGAGTTAAAGGGTCGCTCAAAGGCCTTGTGGTTTTTAACGGAAGAGTGGCTCAAACCGTTAAAAACCACAAGGCCTTTTCGCTTAAGTTGGTTTAAAGACACGATTATAACACTCCCTGCAGATGCAGAACTTTATTTTATGACTATAATTAGCGGTATTCGTAGGATTACAGAGAAACTAACCGAGGCAGGAATCCTAAAATAACCAATTCTTAAAGTATTTCTCTCTCCAATTTAAGCGAGCGGATATATGTCTATGCGGGGGTTCGGAGCCCGACGGGGCGAGACTTCAGGGGTTCGCGAGCCAGCGAAACCCCGTACCCGCAGAGACATATATTCGCGAGCGCCTCTTTTAATAATTCCCAGAAAGCAGAGAGACAAGTCCAGGCGCGAAGAAGATGACCATGCTCAAAATGACGAGGACGGCTACCACGCTCCACAAATACTTCATTACCTTTTTGGTGTTTCGGTGGAAAAGGAAACTCATATACGATAATGATAAGATTATAACGTATGCGGACATTTGAGCAACGGCGTGACCCACTTCGACTTTTCGGGAGACGACTTCTTCTACTTGCGCTTTTAGGAGTAGTTGTTGCCGCTTTTTCTGGAGTATGGGGCGTATATCGCAAAGAACGCGAGTCAAAAGCGCTACGAGTCGAAGCCGAGGCGCAACTAGCCGACCTTTCGCAGAGACGTATCCAATTGGAGGCCGATATTTTGAAGCTCAAGACTTCTCGCGGAATGGAAGAGATCCTTCGAGAACAATACAGACTGGCAAAAAGCGGGGAGGGGCTCGTCATCATCGTTGACCCGCCGACGTCCGCTCCGACAGAGGATACTTCGCCGGTCATGGAGTGGTTCAGCAGGGCGTTTTCCTGGTGGTAGGACACTCAAAGACCTGGCTGTTTTTGATGGTTTGAGTGATTCCTCCATCAAAAACAGCCAGGTCTTCTCGCTGAAGTTGGGAATAAATTGCGCGATGTTCTCTGCGCGACTGCAGGTCTCGCTTAGGTTGTGAATAAATGTGCGGGTACGGAGAATCGAACTCCGATCTAATGCTTGGGAAGCATTCGTTCTGCCACTAAACTATACCCGCCTTCGCTAAAGCTTCGGCGGGCAGGCCCGCTTTGCTACAGCAGGATAAATCTAACAAAATTAACAATCGTACGCGAGTTTGTCCACATTGCGCGAGGAGTAAATATGCTATACTGACTTTCCATTTATTATCCAATAAGCGCATGACAAATATGTCTACACAAGCAAAGGTCACTATATACAGCACGCCGACGTGTCACTTCTGCCACGCGGCTAAGGATTTCTTTACAGCGAACAAAGTCGCTTTCACGGATTACAACGTCGCGACCGACCTCGCGAAGCGCCAGGAAATGATACAAAAGAGCGGCCAGATGGGAGTGCCGGTGATTTACGTCGGCGACAGAATGATAGTCGGTTTTGACGAAGAACAGCTTCGACGCCTCTTGGGACTCTAACATTCTCGGTTTTTCCGGCTAGGGGCGCGTATGCTACAGTGGCTACGCGCCCCTCGTAAGCGAAGCTTGCAGGGTCGTCGTTCGGGGGAAATGAAAACAAGTTTTTATTTCGCTCCTCTCGCTAGCCCCTCGTAGCTCAATGGATAGAGCAGTCCCGTCCTAAGGGAAAGATATGGGTTCGATTCCTGTCGAGGGGACCAGTGAAATTAGTCTTCGAAGACAGGAATCGAACAGGAGGGGGTCGGGGAACCTGCCGGTTCCCCGTGGAGGAAGGAGTGGGAAAACCGCGGGTTTCCCAGTGGTCCCATTCCTGGCGGGGGCACAAGCAAGATAATGTGGTAAAATGGGTTCGTGATAGAGGCCGACAGACAAATGCAGGAAGAAATCCTTCGTCTGGCGAAAGACAACAATCGCATGCTCCACAGCATGCGCCGCAACGCGTTCCTCGGCGGCATCATCAAGTTCATTTTCTACATTTTGATTCTTGTCGTTGCACCTATCTGGCTCTACTCGACATATCTCGCTCCTATGGTTCAGAGCGTTCAGCAAACGATCGATCAAGTGCAGGGAACGGGCGCCAAAGCGCAGGGGCAGCTAAGCGACTTCACCCAGATGCTGAGCGAGCTTCAATCAAAACTTCCATCAATGCTGAGTTCTAAAATTCAGTGAAAAAATGCGCCCGATATGATAAAGTTGCGCGGACGCCTGGGTAGCTCAGTTGGTAGAGCATTCGCCTGAAGAGCGAAGGGTCCCCAGTTCGATCCTGGGCCCAGGCACACAAGCATTGTTCGACGGCCCGTCCGCAAACCCCTTGTTCGCAGGGTCTTTATGCGTGTGCATAACTTTACTTGACTAAAGTACTGCACTTTGCTAAAGTGGCCGTATGGATTGGAATAACAAGGAAAATAAACAATTAATTCAGGCGATTTTGGCGCTACAAACTCCTGATGAGGCTAGGCGTTTTCTGCGTGACTTGATGACTGAAAATGAGATTGAGGAATTCGCCAAGAGATATCAGACTGCTGAATTACTTGCGCAGAATGTGCCGTACACAATTATAGAAAAAAAGACTGGCTTGAGTTCGACCACGGTCGCTCGAGTTTCCAAATGGCTCAATGGAAAGGAGGGGGGATATCGGACTATCATCACGCGCCTGCATCATCATCATTCAATTCCTCTGGCGAGAGAGAGTTGAGTTGATGCCTCATCATTCGTATCAAATCAGCCCCCTCTCGCGAGAGAGGGGGCTTTCGTTTCCCGTGCCCAGAACAGGAAGCTTGCTCATTGAAAGGAACGAAAATGAAATCCGGTAAAAAATCAGACCTTACGATCGCATTGCCCGAAGGGAAAAATCTCGGGCCGCAAACGCTCGAACTGTTGTGCGAGGCGCGGATCATCGTAAAGCGCGAAAATCCGCGAGCCATCGAGGCGGTTGTCGAAGGCATACCCGACATTACCCGAGCAATTTTCTGCCGACCGGAACAGGTCGCAGAATTGGTCGGCGATGGTCTTGCGCTCTTCGGTATAACGGGCAAGGACGTGATTCTCGAGAATCCGCAGCCTTCAATCGAGATCTGTGCCGAACTCCCGTATAGCCGCCAAACCGCCGACGGAACGCAGTGCGTGTTGTTCACGCGTGCCGATAATCCCATCAAGACCTTGGAAGACATGAGGCCGCTGGGCATCTTCGGAACTCATGGAGGGATCGCGGAAGTGAGAAAAGAGCAAATGATCGTGAGCGACTATCCCGCCCAAACCGAGGCATTTCTCCGGGAGCAAGGACTTAATTTTTGGGTCATTCCTTCCCGGGGTTCGTCGGAAGTACTGGTATATCTTCAGAAATACCTTTTCGGTGTCGCGCTCGTCGAGACGGGCGGCACACTGTATGGAAATAGGCTAGTGAAGATCGAAGGCGGAAAAATCTCCGACTCGAGTACCGTGCTCATCGGAAACAAGTTCACTCTCGGCGGCAATCTGGACGATCCCGAGACCGAACGGCTCAGATCACTGCAACTGCTCTTGGCGGGCCTTCTCAAGGGCACGCTTGAAGCGCGGCGGCTGGTGCATCTGGCCATGAATGCTCGCGTGAGCTGCCTCGATCAGATACTGAAAATCCTCCCGACCTTGAAAAGTCCGACGGTCACGCCGCTCGCTGACCCGAAGTTCTGCTCGATCGCGTCCATTGTGCCCTCGGCGGATGTGAACAAGCTCATTCTTGAGCTGGACTACAGAGCAGAAGATTTCGTCATTCTGCTGCCCTCAACGGTGATGTGATCCTTCGGAGCACGAGATGTTCTTTTAGCGGGCCCGTATTCCGGGCCCGCTTTTTCCTTAAAATCCTAAGGTATAGGTAAGAGCGCTCCCGCCTCCGCTGAGCCACTTTGAAGTGTCGATTTTTATTTCACGGGTTTTCCCGAGTTCGCGGTATTTTACATGGCCATTCGCCAAGGCATACTCGAATATCTCCTTTGTGATCTCAACATCTTTCAGGCAGTATTCACGGACTTTATCAGTCTCGCCGTCCCGCCACCATTTAAGCGATTGCGCGCCATCTCCTGATTTTTTCTTGCCTAAAGTGCCCTCGGCAATAGCATCAAGACGCAATCTGCGGCCGACTACCGTCTGTATTTCTTTCATTAGGTCGAGGCTTTTAATCCGCTTGAGATTGCCCGGATAATACTTGTTGAGGAGCGGGATATCGAAGTGGTCTGAGTTATACCCGACGAGGAGGTCCGTGTTCTCAAGGACTTTCCAGAGTTGCGGCAGTTCCGGCTCAAGAAAACTATGGTAACCGGTTTCTGAATCATGTATGCACACTATGGCAATAGATAGATCGGCCGGGTCTGAAGAGCCGGTATCCGACATCCAATTTGATGTTTCTATATCAAAAACAACGGTCCTCATACAATATGCGTATCGCCGGACATTTTCCACTAGCCCAACGAACTGAACAAGTGCTCGGCAATGCGATCGGCAGGGAGAGTTATCTCGTTGCCGCTTGAGAGATTTTTTATCGTATAACGCCCAGATTCGCGTTCCTGCGCTCCGACCGCAATGACGAATGGGATCTTCATTTTATCAGCTTGGCGGATCTGGTCTCCCACGCGCTTATCCGAGAAATTGACGG
This sequence comes from Candidatus Kaiserbacteria bacterium RIFCSPHIGHO2_12_FULL_53_13, assembly GCA_001781555.1. Classification (GTDB taxonomy): domain Bacteria; phylum Patescibacteriota; class Minisyncoccia; order Phycocordibacterales; family UBA2100; genus UBA10103. Next base: position 31,254 of record MFLP01000010.1, on the reverse strand, counting down.
CAACGGTCACATCCTCTCGGCGAAGCTCTTGCGCGAGTTTCATGGCGTGCGGCAGCGCGTTTTTCTCAACGATACAGAGCATCAACTCTGTTGCGGGAGCGTAGACTGGGAGCAAGTTGTGCGCCTCCAGAAAATCGCGTGTTGTCACGTCGCCCATACCGAAGCCGACGGCGGGGATAGAACCGCCGCCGAAGAGAGCGAGCAGATTATCGTAGCGTCCGCCTCCAAATAGCGAGCGCTTATTGTTCTCGTCAGTGTCATAAACCTCAAATATCATGCCGGTGTAATAGTCGAAACCTCGTGTTATTTTCGTATCCACAACCATATTGCGCACGCCCATGTGTTCAAGTTGCGCGCGGAGTTCCTCAAGGTAAGCAGTGCTCGTCGTGCGTTCCAGATGTTCCATAAGCGCCTCCGCCTTATCATTATTTGAGACGGCGGCGGATAATTGTTCCTTAAAATCATCCATTTTTGCGCGTCTGTCCAGAAGTCGGGTAATGGAAGACCGCAGACCGCTCTCGATGCCGACGGAATCATACACGGCGTCAAGAATTCTCCGGTCGGAAACGCGGATCTCGAAGTTCCTCTCATCGGCGCCAAGGGAACGCATGATACCGTGCGCCATCGCGATTATCTCGGCGTCTGCCTCTACACCGGCCACCCCTACGATGTCCGCATTCAATTGCCAGTGTTCACGCAAGCGTCCGCGTTGGGGCCGCTCGTAGCGGAATACGTTCGCGATCGAGTACCAACGAGCGGGGAGAGGAACTTCACGCGCTTTTGCCGCGATCATGCGCGCGAATGTCGGCGTCATTTCCGGGCGGAGCGTCACTTCGCGCTCGCCCCTATCTGTGAAAGTGTAAGTCTGCTCGCTTACAATTTCTTCAGAAGTCTTTCCTCGATATAACTCCGCATGTTCCAATACTGAAGCACCGTATTCCTCGTAGCCGAAAAGCTCGCAGACGCGCTCCATGTGCTCGAATATGTAGCGCAGGAGGAATTGGTCTTCCGGATAGAAGTCGCGGACGCCTTTGTACGGTTCGACAGAGAGTTTCTCACGCTTTACCATAGGAACTAGTATAAAGCCTAGGGCGGAATGGAGCTAGTATCGGTGGAAATAACCCTGCAATTTTCGAACTTGATCGGAATTATTCACAAGTGACCAAGTTTTGTGATATACTCGCACCTCTGTTCGCTAATAATTCCTAAAAATGAGAACGAACATACTTCAAGCGCGCTTTGCCATAAGAAAATCCCGGCCTGGCTTAGGACACGGGCTTTTTGCAACAGCGCCGCTCAAGAAAGGCGATTTCGTCCTTGAGTACACCGGGAAGCGCGTTGCGACATCTCGCGCCGACGCGATGTCCTCCCGGTACTTATTTGAGATAGACCGTAAGTGGACGATAGACGGAGCATCGCGTTCCAACATTGCACGCTATATCAATCATTCATGCGAGCCGAATTGCGAGGGTGATATACGCAACGGGCGCATTCTTATCCACGCCGCACGCGATATCGATAGAGGCGAAGAACTCACGATCGATTACGGAGAAGAGTATTTCGACGAGTTCATCAGGCCCGTCGGCTGCAAATGCGCTCGGTGCACGGTCAAAGCGCGCTCTAACGAACAGCAGTACGCAGAGAGTTCAATATAACTGCCACATCAATTACTTCCTGCGTGAGCGCCCCCGCTACTGGCGGAATGAAGCCGAACGCCGCGAATAGCATGCCGACTGATGAAAGCGCGACGCCGCCCCAGATGCTTTGTCCCGCAATGCGCATTGAGCGGCTTGCGGTGTCGAAGAGATATTCAATGAGCATCACGTCTCGTCCTAGGATGACAGCGTTCGCGGCCTCTATCGCGGCACTGTTCTCGGTACCCGAGAAGACGATGCCGACGTTCGCGTGCGCAAGCGCTGGAGCGTCGTTCAGTCCGTCTCCCACCATGACAACCGTCGCCCCGCCGTTTTTCGCGCTGTCGATCGCGGCATATTTCGATTCCGGCGTGCACTCGGCGAGTATCGTTATGCCGAATTTACCGAAGAGGCGCTCGGCGTTCGCCCTCTTGTCACCCGTCAGCAATCGTATCGAGATGCCGCGCTTCGCAAGCGCTCGGAAGAGCTCGGCGACGTTCTCTTTCACTTCATCCTCGAAATGGAACTGCGCTACCTCCTGCTCGCCCTCAAGAAGTGAAAGAGCGATGCCGTCATGCGTGCCCTCCGCCTTGCTGATGGTGTAGCGGCTGCCTTTCACGTCGCCGGCGATACCATGGCCTATGGTTTCCACGACGTTCGTCGCTTCAAGTATAGGTGCTTTGCGCAGAGAGCCGGCGGTCTGTATGGCGCGCGCGAGCGGATGGATGGAGTGGAATTCGATTGCCGAGGCGACAGCTAGAAGTTCCGTCGCGGTCCGCGTCTCCGCGAGCACCTCGATTTTAGTGAGTGATATTTCGCCCAGGGTAAGCGTGCCGGTCTTATCGAAGAACACGACACTAGCGCGGGAAAGCTCTTCGAGCGTCGCTGGGCGCTTCACTATGATGTTACGGCGCGCTGCGCGCGAAAGCCCGCCGATGAACGCGACCGGGGCAGCGATGATGAGAGGGCAGGGCGTAGCGATGACTAGGACGGCGAGCGAGCGCGACAGCTCGTGAGAGAGCAAGTATGCGCCTGCGGCGAGCGCTAGCGTTATCGCGGTAAAGGGGAAGTTGACCTGCTCCGCGAGCCGGACGATATGCGCCTGGTGCTTCTTTGCTTCATCGACGAGATGCACGATGCGCATATATGTCGATGTTTCAAAGCCGCCCTCAACGACCAGCTCCAATATCTCTCCGACGTTGATGCCCCCGCTTTTTGCGAACTCTCCCTTAGAGAACGACACCGGAGCGGCCTCGCCGGTCAAGTTCGCCTCGTTCAGAAGTGCCTCGGACGAAAGGATCGTCCCGTCGAGCGGTATCAACTCGTTCGGTTTGATGATGATAGTCTCGCCGCTTGCGACATTCTGTATCGGCTTTTCGGCGATAGAACCATCGGCGGAGCGCACGGTGCAGAATTTGGGGATGCGTTCAGCAAGTCCGCGCAAAGCCCCCTCGGCGCGCGCGGAGGCGTACTCGTCGAGCGCCTCGCCTCCCGTGATCATGAGCGCTACGACAGCACCGGCGAGGTACTGGTGGGCGAACAAAGATACCACCATCGCCAAGAGCGCGATGTAGTCGAGCGAGTAGCTCTTCTCGCGTATCTTTTCGATGGAATCCCATGTGATTTTCGCGATGCCGAGGACGATAGCAATTACCCAGAAAGGGAATGCAGGGAACGCTGCTCCAACGGCAAGTAGCGCCAAAACCGCGAGCGGGGGCCGGAATTCCTTGCGGAATATGTTTTTCACTAGGACATTGTATCAGTCGGCTGCGGACAGTGGTATAATCCCGGACATGAAGAAAGGAACCCTAATCTTCTGGCTCATCCTGCTCACGCTCATAGTAATCGGCGTCGGTGTTTCCGTATATGTGAATCTCCAGCCAGGGAAACTCGATAGCTTCGCGCAATGCCTCAAGGATAAGGGAGTCGTCTACTACGGAGCATTTTGGTGCCCTCACTGTCAGGCGACTAACAAGATGTTCGGGAAATCCAAGCGTCTTTTACCGTATGTCGAATGCTCGACGCCGGACGGCCAGGGTCAGACGCAGATCTGCAAAGACAAAGGGATAACAGGATATCCGACATGGGTCTTTCCGGATGGGGCGGTTCTCACGGGTGAGCGGACACTGCAAGAGCTTTCCACGGCGAGCGGCTGTTCGCTGTCAAAGGATGAGGGTGAGCCTGTTCCTACGGATGACCCTACGTCCGACATTTGAGTCGATCATAAAGTATCCTGTTGTGGCGGCGGAATATGTATCCGGTTGAAACGATAAATTACGCGCTTTCGCTTCTTGTCCTCGCAGTGGAAATAGCGGGCGCGGCGCTTCTCACGATATTTTTCCTTCGCAAGAAATCCGCCAGCTGGCAGGCCTACCTCGAAGACATCTCGGCATTCGTCGGAAAGTGGGGGTTATGGATAGGACTTATTCTTACGGCGAGCGGGACGGCACTATCACTCTTCTATTCCGAGGTTCTCGGCTTCTCACCTTGCGGGCTTTGCTGGGTACAGCGGATATTTCTCTACCCCCAAGTACTTCTCTTCGCGCTCGCGATATGGAAGAAGGACAGGGGCATCGCTCTTTACAGCATCGTGCTTTCGATCGCGGGCGGAATCGTCGCTCTATACCAACACTACCTCCAGATTGGCGGGTCTTCGCTCATCCCGTGTCCGGCGAGCGCTACGCAGGCATCTGATTGCGCACAGAGATTCCTCTTCGAGTTCGGCTACATGACGTTCCCGCTCATGACCGTCACGCTCTTCGCGTTCCTAATCGTCGTCATGCTGTTCGTGCGGGACCGAAGTACCACATCCTCTACGTAATCTTTGCCACGTGCGCTTCAAAAGCCGCGAGGAATTTCTTTACGTGTTCTTTTGTCGACTCGTCGGTGAGCTTGCCCTCCGCGTCGAATTTATCGGTCGCGTTGAGGTAGAACTCCGGCTGGCCCATGACATGGGTGTTGAGGTAGTTCAATATTTGCTTCAGGTGGTATTGCGCAAGCGCGGCGCCGATGGCACCTACCGAGGTCCCGAGGATTCCCACGGGTTTCCCATCCCACGCGGAATCGCCGTAGGGGCGCGATGTCCAGTCGAGCATGTTCTTGAGAACCCCGGGGACGGAGCGGTTGTATTCCGGTGTAACGATGATGATGCCGTCGGCGGCACGGATCTTCGACTTGAAATCTTTTGCAACTGCCGGGAAATTACTCTCCAAATCCTGATTATAAAAGGGAAGCGAATCGAGCCCAGTGACTTCTACTTTCATTTTTTCCGTAGCAAGTTCGGAAAGTGCGCGTGCGAGCGCTTTGTTGGAAGACTGCTTCCGGAGACTACCGTAGATGACCAGGATGTTTTGTGTATTCATGGGCATGACGATGAAATTGATAAGGAACGTGAGTATATCACGGGGAAACAAATGTAGGATGTGGATTCATCCTATCTCGTTATCATGCTCCGTTCGATATCTGCAATGGTGCCACCGACTTTCTTACCGGGATTGAGGATGCCGAGCGGATCGAAAATACGCTTCACTTCCGCGAAGAGGTCGCAGACATCTTGACCGAACATTATCGGCAGGTAGGGCGTGCGTATTATGCCATCGTTGTGTTCACCGTCGATAGAGCCGCGGTACTTCGCGACCAATTCAAATACTTTCGGTTGAAGTTCGAGGATAGCCTTACGGTTCTCAGGTTTGCTCAGGTCCATCAACGGAATGATATGGAAATTACCGTCTCCGGCGTGCCCGGCGATCGTGTAGAGAAGATGGTACTGACCCAGGAGTACATTCAACTCGGGGAGGAATTCGGGGTAATCCGCCGGATGAACGACAATGTCATCGATAAAGGGTGCAGTGTGAAGGCCGTGCAGGGTCTTCCGTAGAAGGGAAAAGCTTTCGCGTCGTATAGTCCAGTATTTTGCCGTCTGCATTTCGTTTGTGGCTATCTTTGTCTTGAGCGCGAGGTCTTGAAGTGCACTTTGTGCCGCATCCGCCTTGCCGCGAGCCTCTTCTCCCGTATCTTCGGCGAATTCCGCCATTAGGATGAGTTTCGGTACGCCGCCAGTCAAGGTCATCCACATCTCCGGTATGAATGCAAACCCGAGACCGATCATCTTGATGAGGCCGAGATGCCCGATGATCTGCGGTATGAAGCGCACCGCGAGTTTGAACGTCTGATCGTCGTACGATTCGAACGATTCCGGCGAGAATTTCAGTACGCGGCCGACGATCTCGGGAAGAACGCGCAGATCGGAGATGAACACGACGAGCATCGCGCGATGCGCCTTCGTGCGCACGAGCCCTAGCTTCGCCTTTGTAATGAATGCGAGCGTGCCCTGCGAGCCGACGATAAGTTGCGTTAGATCGAACGTGCCGCGCTGTTTATCCATCACGTTCCACAGTGCGTATCCGGCGGAATTCTTCGTGACCGTCGGTCGTGCCGCTTCAATTTTATCCACATTCTTCTCGATAAGTGCATGCAGACGACGGTAGACTTCTCCCTCGAACGTATTTTCGGATTCCTTCGCGTCGAGCTCTTTCATGCTAAGCGGCCGCAATGTCGCTCGTGAGCCGTCGGAGAGAACGACATCAAGTTCGCGAACGTAGCGGTTCGTCTTCCCATACTTAAGTGTCAACTCGCCGCCGGAATTATTCGATATCATGCCGCCGAGTGCGCAGAGCTCGCGCGATGCGGGGTATGACGGAAGTATCAATCCGTCATGTGCAAGCGTTGCTTTCTCGAAGTCGCGGTAATACACGCCGGGTTCAGCGACGGCCGAATCACCGCGCACCTCGCCGATAGCATTCATATATTTCGTGAAGACAAGCGCTATCGAATCGGTCAAGGGGCCGCCGGACATATCGGTCCCCGCTGAGCGGGCGGTTATGGATACATTTTCACCCTTTGATTTTGCTTCGTGGACGTATCGCACGACCGCCTCGACATCACCGGCGTTTTTCGGGTACACGACGACTGACGGCGTGCGCTCGAAGATGCTCGTATCGTGGCTGTATTGTTCCCGCGTTTGTGCATCGTCGAGAACATCGCCTGTGACGATGCGAGCGAGCTCGGCGCGCAGATCCATGCCGCTATTATATCCTGGAAAATACGAGACCTTTAGAGCGGTATCCGATTATCCGGAGCATGCTTTAAGTATCTCTTCAATTACCGTCTCCGTTTCGTGCGGGCCGGCGACTTGGATAGTCTGGACGCCGGTCGGGATGACCACCACATCGTTGCCGCCCGGGTAAAGGGCATCGCCCACGAAGAGCATGTCGGAAGGTTCGACGCCGAGATGCTTCGCGAGCCACATAACGCCGTACGATTTATTCACCCCCTTGCACATGATGTCTATCGAAGTTGTTCCTCCGATGTAGACGTCGAAGTCTGGGATCTTTTTCTGCAATGATTCTCGAAGTGTTCTGCGCTTCGAGCCGTCCGGGTCCCAGGCGATCTTTTCCTCACGCGGTGCGTCAAGCCCGAGAGCCGTAAATGCGATGTATCCGTCATAATCCACGACTTGTTTTCCGTATTTCGGGCTCTCCGCGCCGACCCCCGTTTCCTCCACGCTTCCCTTGAGCGCTGCAAGTATCCTCGCCCGTTCCTCGGAGGTAAACTCGAAATGATACTGCGGTCGCCATGCCCCGTTTTCCCACGTGTAGCATCCCGCGCCATTCACGGGGAAAAGATAAAGTCGGTTCTTGTCGGCAGATACAGAGAATCCGGGCAAAAGATGTTTCTCTATTCGTTCAAAACTCGCGGCCGACATTACCGCGACAGGAATGCGACGCAGAATATTTTCAAGCCCTTGCGACATCTCCAGTGCAGGCGCCTCGAAACTGCGTGCAAGGGTATTATCAAGGTCAAAGATAACTGCTCGCGGACGCTTCATCCCGTTAGAGACCGGTCGCGGTCGACCGGATGCCTCAATGTTCATTTCTGGTGTCGACATATCGGATTCAATGATGTAATACAATAATACTTTAAGCGACCACGGTCTCTAACGGGATTCATATCTCATCCGTGCTCTTCTTCTTAATGCTCGACTTTTTCCACTCTGTAACGAGAGGTATGAACGTTATGACAATGATGGCGATTATGATAGTGGTAAGATACCGGTCTATTCCGGGCACCTTTTCTCCGAGAAAGTATCCGGCGAACGTCACGCCGGCGCCCCACAATACTCCTCCGATCACGTTGTAGCTCAAGAACTTGCGGTAGTGCATGTAGGCAACACCGGCAAGTATAGGAGCGAAGGTGCGCACTATAGGTACAAAGCGCGCGAGGACAATGGCGCGTACGCCGTGTTTTTCATAAAATGCATGCGTACGTTCCACATATTCCTTTCGGAAGAAACGCGAGTCTTCACGGTTGAAGAAAGCATGCCCGACATACGTACCGAACCAATACCCAGCGCTGTCTCCCAAAATAGCCGCAAGGGTTATAAGAGGCATGAGTATCCACACGTTAAATATCCCTTGCGAAGCGAGAAATCCTGCTGTGAATAGCATACTTGAACCTGGAAGAAAGAATCCAAAGAAAAGACCCGTCTCGGCAAACACAATGCCGAAAAGGCCCGAGTAGCCGACGAGCTTAACGAGATACGACAACTCAACGTGCGGTATATACGCCATTTTAGTGCCGTTTTCTGGCTACACGTGCGACTCGGGGATGGGGAATCGCGAGCACATCTCGCGTATCTCTTCGCGGATCGCTTTTTGCACATTCGGTTCAGCACGTTTCTGCATCGCCACCACCATGAGTTCGGCGACGCGTGCACACTCCTTCTCTTTGAATTTCCGTGTAGTTATGGCCGGCGTGCCGAAGCGGATACCGGACGGATCCATCGGCCCGCGGGTGTCATCAGCTATAGAATTCTTGTTGAGCGTGATACCGACGGCATCAAGGAGCGTTTCCGCGTCCTTTCCGGTGATCTGAAGCGAGCCGAAGACATCGGCGAGGATGAGATGATTGTCCGTGCCGCCCGTGAGCAATCGGATGTCATGCGCTTTGAACACTTCGGCCATCGCCTTGGCGTTCTTCAAGATCTGTGCGGCATAGGTGCGGAACGCGGGCTGAAGCGCCTCGCCGAATGCGACGGCTTTCGCCGCTATGTTATTCATGTGCGGGCCGCCCTGAAGACCGGGGAATACCATCTTGTCGATTTTTTTCGCGATCTCTTCGCTTTCACGTGTGAGTATCATGCCGCCCCGAGGCCCGCGCAGGGTCTTGTGCGTAGTCGTCGTCATAATATCGAAACCGGCATCGAACGGGTTCTTCACGGAGCGGCCAGCTATAAGGCCCGCGATGTGCGCGACATCCATGACGGCGTACGCTCCGACCTCGCGCGCTATCTCGACAAACTTCGCGTAGTTCAGTTCGCGCGGGTATGCGGAAAATCCGGCGAGCACAATCTTCGGCTTCGTTTTGAGAGCCGTCTCGCGCATTTCGTCGTAGTCGATTTCGCCCGTGTCCGGATCCTTCATCTTGTAGCGGACGAAGTTGAAAATCTTGGTGAGATAGGTGACGGGATGGCCGTGCGTAAGGTGTCCGCCATGTGAGAGATCCATGCCGAGCACGGTGTCGCCGGGATTCAGAAGCGCGAAGTACATCGCGATGTTCGCGTTGGCGCCGCCTAGGGTCTGGACGTTCGCATATTTTGCATCAAAGAGTTTCTTCGCGCGTTCAATGGCGAGCGTCTCCACCATGTCGGTGTACTTCTGTCCGCCGTAATAACGCTTGCCGGGGTACCCTTCGGAATACTTATTCGTGAGTATGGAACTGTTCGCTTCTCGGACGGCCTTCGAGACGTAGTTCTCCGAAGGAATAAGCTCAAGCCCCTCCGCTTCGCGCTTCTCCTCGCCTTCGATCGCGGCGAATACTTCCGGGTCTTGCTTCTTTATGTGCTTATATTCATCCATGATAAAGATAATTAACCACTAATTTTTATTCAATGCTTGCACAATACCATATTTAATCCGGCTTGTTTTCCAGGTTGCGGAAGCCGGCGACCGTCAGTTCAGCCTTGATGGGAGGGTGCGGGTCGTATCCTTCAAGCAGAACATGCTCGGGTCTAAATGCATCGAGACTTGTCGCCAAATCATTTATCTTGACCGTGGGGAACGGCTTTGGCTCGCGCTCAAGCTGTTGCCGAATCGCCACTTCATGGTCTTCATAAAAGTGCACGTCGCCGAACGTGTGCACGAATTCTCCCACCTCGCGTCCCAATATTTTCGCGACGATGTGCGTGAGGAGCGCGTAGCTTGCGATGTTGAAAGGGACGCCGAGGAAGATATCCGCGCTTCGCTGGTAGAGCTGAAGCGAGACCTTTTCATGCTTGATATTCATTTGATACATATTGTGGCAGATGGGGAAGTGGTTCGCTTCTTCGTCTTTTGCCATCGTGTATAGGAACTCCGGATTCCATGAACTGACTATTGCGTTGTGCGCACCGGGGTCATTCCGCAATTCTCGAACGACCCAGCCGAGCTGATCGATGCCGCGCCCGTCTTTAGCGGGCCACTTTCGCCACATTTCGCCGTAGATGCGGGGAAGATTGCCGTGCTCTAGAGCAAATTTCTCATTATTCTTTATCTTCGAGACGAATTCCTCTTTCGTCATACTCGGCCACTTCCCGCGTCTCGCGTGTTCCTCGTAGATGCGATAAGGATAGTCGTCCCAAATGTGGACGTCGTTGTCGACGAGGTATTTGATATTTGTTTGTCCCGACATGAACCAATACAGCTCATGCAAAACACCCTTCCAGTAAACTTTTTTGGTTGTGAGCAGTGGAAATCCCTCCGCGAGATCGAATCGTATTTGACGGCCGAAAAGGCCATAGTGCGCTTTACCATGTCCGGCATCGACCTGTCTGTCTCCCGTATCGAGGAGTTCCCGCATCAGGTCGAGGTATTGATATTCGGGATGGCGCGCGCTCATATGCGTATTCTACCGCGTCTTTTTCTTCGAGGTTTTCCTTTTAGCGGTCGATTTCGCAGGCACGAAGTGTTTCCAATTATCCTTCACGAAGCGGCCTGTTCTCGAATAATTTTGCCGAGGCGGCGACGAGAGGGTCGAGAACGTAAGCTGGGCGATTTCCATGCCGGGTCGCAGGATGATGGGGACGTTGCTCTGATTAGTCATTTCAAACGTGACGTGTAGGAAATGTCCCGGATTGATTATGCCCGCGGTGTTGTGCACCATGAGACCGATGCGGGCAAGCGATGATTTTCCGCCGATCTGTATCAGATAGTCGTCGGAGCCGAAATATTCTTTAGATGTTCCTAGAACGGATATTCCCGGATGAAGCACGAATTCTTGGCCGTCTTTAACTTCGGCCTCCCGGGTTTTCGCGTAGATTTTGCGGACCGGGTCCACGAAATGTGTCGCGTTCTCATCGTTGGCGATGAATTTATTGCCGAGCCGGATGTCGTACGAGACGGGCTGAAGGCGCTTCTTGTCGAACGGCTTGAGTACGATATGGCCCTTCCTGACCGCTTTTTCGATGTCGACGTCTGAGAGAAACATAGGTTTCTACTCTATCATAAAAATCTTTTCCGTTCCGTAGTACTCTTCCCAGTGTGCATTGTAGAACGCAAACATCCTCTCTAAGCGATCCTGCGGCAATTCCGCGACACCGAGCGTTTCCATAAGCGCTCGTATGTCTCTCTGCGCCTCGTTCACTTTCGTCGGATCGTCCACGACGCGCTCGAATTCGGCAAGCCAGCCATACCCGGCATTTTTATCCAGTGTGACGTTTACGCCTTTGCATACGTATTCTTCACGTTCTCGCGACCATTTTGCCTGATATGCGAATCCGGCGGAGAGCACGAGCGCGTCTAGTTCTGTGAGAGTAAGCGGGACTTTTTCCTCAAATTCCATTCGCGAGACCCCGTTCGCGCTCGTGTCGTCTCCAACGGAAACCTTCACTACAAGAAAAACTTCACCGTCTTTTTCCCTTGTTCGGACGGAGAATTCTTTTGCGCGTGCAACAAAGTCCTGCAGTCGAACGCGTGCTTCGGCGGAAAGATATTGTGCCGCTGTTTCGGATAATCTACCGAGTGTGTTGCCCTCGAAATAATGATTGAGTTGCTTGTTTCTAGACTGAAGTGTGCATGCGGGGTCAGCCGCTCTCATCGCGCGGCGTACTTCTTCCATGCGCTCGGCGCTCCCAAGGAGCGCCTTCACTTCCACCTCATAAGATTGCATGAAAGCTATTATACCCTCATGCGTTGACCGTTTTCCATTGACAGGTATTGTGAATGACATTGGGACGTGGCGCCCAAATTTGTAGGAGGAGAGGATGAGATTCGTTGTTGACTTGACGAAGTTTCCTCTTCCTCAAGCAATTGAGGTTGAGGTCGAAGGGGAAGAAGTGGCGACTTGGGGACTGGTTGCCGTAGCCTTTCTCGCCGCGACAGCCGCTCTTTCATTACTGTGGCAGGCGATTTTCTGGGGGAATTGAGATTGCCGTCACTTTCGCGAGAATTTCCGACACGCCGGCACCCCCGCCGGCGTTTCACTTTTTATCCATGAATAGGTGACACGAATTGTGGAAGAACGGCATGATATAGTCGGTGCATGAAAAAGCCTATTATCACTGCAGTAGTAGCGATCGGGAAGAAACGCGAGCTTGGGAAAGACGGCAAACTTCTGTGGCATATCCCTGACGACTTGAAACGTTTTAAACGATTGACTTCCGGGCACCCTATCATCATGGGAAGAAAGACGTTTGAATCGATATTGGGATATTTGGGAGGGCCCTTGCCGGGGCGCACCAATATCGTGGTAACACAGGACCCTTCATGGAAACACGAAGGCGTGGTCACGGCGGGCTCATTAGAAGCGGCAATAGATATAGCTAAAGGACTTGATTCTGAAGAGGTAAGCATCGGCGGCGGCGCTTCGATCTACGAACAGGCGCTCAAATACATCGACAAGCTCTACCTCACACAGATCGACGACGAAAAAGAGGCAGACACTTTTTTCCCGCCCTACGAGCACATTTTCACGAGAAAGGTTTTCGAAGAAGAGCACGAATGGAAAGGTCTTCGCTACCGGTGGGTTGATCTGGAGCGCTGATTTTTCACTTCGGCGAGTTTCGTATATAGTGTAGGGAATGCCGCAGAGAATCACGGTAAGAGCGACTGTTGAGGACGCTCGCGCCCGCGGTTATCTAAAGAGTCTCAAGGCCCTGTTCCCACGCACCTCTCTCCAGAGCGTCGGGGTTTCGCTCGCGTATACGATAGACGCGAAGCTAAGCTCGGACGAAGTGAAGCGCATAGCCAAATGCCTAACGAATCCAGTGACGGAAGAATATTCCATCGGGACCGTCCTCGCGCCGCGCTCGTATGAATATGCTATCGAGATAGGATTTCACCCTGGCGTCACCGACAATGTAGGTAAAACCGCAGGGCAGATGGCAGAAGATTGCCTAGGGCGGAAATTAAAGAGTCGCGAAGAAGTATATTCGTCAGCATTCATTTTCTTGATTGGAAAAATCACGGCGCATGAAGCGGAGAAAATAGCGCAGGAATTGCACAACCCGCTTATCGAGAGTGTGCGTATCGTGTCCGCGAAAGACGCGAAGAGCGGGATCCCTGTCGTTGTACCTAAAGTGCAATTACATGAGCACGTTGCAGCAGATGAGATAAATCTCAATGTCGGGAAAGCGGAACTCGTGCGCATCGGCAAAGAGGGAATCAAGAGTACGAATGGCAGCAGGCGCGGGCCCTTGGCGCTATCTCTCGATTATATTGAGACTATCCGCAGCCATTTCAAGAAGCTCGGCAGGAACCCCACCGACATTGAGCTCGAATCACTGGCGCAGACGTGGTCGGAACACTGCAAGCACACTATTTTTGCCGATCCGTTAGACGAAGTGAGAGACGGAATTTATCGAAGATATATAAAAGGTGCGACACAAAAGATCCGCGCGGAAAAAGGAAAGAACGATTTCTGCGTTTCGGTGTTCACCGATAATTCCGGCGGCATCGCATTCGACGAGAAGCATCTCGTCACGCACAAAGTAGAAACGCACAACTCTCCATCCGCACTAGACCCATTCGGAGGTGCTATTACGGGGATTGTAGGCGTCAATCGCGACACGCTCGGGTTTGGAATGGGGGCGAAGCCGATAGCCAACGTGTATGGATTTTGTGTCGGGGACCCGGATGAGAGAGTTGAATTATTCAGAGATAAAGAACGGACAAGGCCGGTCTTGTCGGCACGCCGGATCCTTGAAGGTGTCGTAAAAGGCGTGAATTCAGGCGGAAACCAGAGCGGTGTTCCTACGCCGTTGGGCTTTGTCGCGACGGACGCGCGCTACAACGCGAAGCCCTTGGTGTTTGCGGGTACCGTCGGTCTCATCCCTCGCACATCAGGCAGCAGAAAATTGCATGAGAAAAGAGCGCGGTCGGGAGATTACATCGTCATGATAGGCGGGCGCGTCGGGCTCGATGGTATACACGGCGCCACATTCTCATCCGAAGCTCTCGCTTCCGGGAGCCCAGCTACCGCCGTGCAGATAGGCGATCCTATAACCCAGAAGAAATTTTCCGACGCTTTGGTACGCGAAGCACGAGATAAGGGCCTATACACGAGCATCACCGACAACGGCGCGGGCGGGCTCTCGTGCTCCGTTGCCGAGATGGCGAAGGAATGTGGGGGATGCGTCGTCGACTTGGAGAAAGTCCCGCTCTAGTATCCAGGGCTCGCGCCGTGGCAGATATGGATATCGGAATCGCAGGAGCGCATGACTCTTGCTGTGCCAAAAAAGAAATGGGCGGCGTTGAAGAAACTTTTGGACAGGCATGACGTCGAGGCGACGCGCATCGGCACATTTACCGATTCCGGTTCCTGCGTCGTGCGGTACAAAGGCAAAACAATAATGGATATAGATATGGGATTCCTTCACGACGGTCGCCCGATCAAGGCCCAGAAAAGCGCGCCCGTCTCGCGGAAGCACACAGAGCCCACCGCAAAAATCCGAAGAGTGGACATAAAACTTGCGTTTGAAGAAATCATCAGCAGAGCCAATGTGGGAAGCATCGCGCCGATATCACAACAATACGATCACGAAGTGCAAGGCACGTCGGTAACGAAGCCGCTTCAGGGCAGGGGGCGAGTGAATGCGGACTCTGCTGTGTTGAAACCCATTCCGGATTCATCCCGCGGCATTGTTCTCTCACAAGGGTATTGCCCGTGGTACTCCGACATTGATACCTATGCGATGGCCGCCACCGCGATAGACACTGCCGTGCGCAATGCCATTTGCGCAGGTGCCTCGCGCGATCACCTCGCTATCCTTGATAATTTTTGTTGGTCGAGTTCGGATACTCCAGAACGATTGTATGAACTGAAACGTGCTGCAAGGGCGTGTTTCGACATCGCTACAGCGTACGGAACACCGTTTATTTCAGGCAAAGACAGCATGTATAACGACTTTGAAGGCTTTTCTGCGGATGGCAAACCGACGCACATAGCCGTACCGCCCACGCTCCTAATTTCAGCGATCGGCGTTATTCCGAGCGTCGAACGATCTGTCACACTTGATCTCAAATGCTCAGGCGACGCGATCTACTTGTTGGGAGAGACGGACGACGAACTTGGCGCCTCGGAATACTTTGCGTGGCTTGGAGATAAGGAGGGTAAGAAGTTGGTCGGGAATACGGTGCCGAAAGTAAGTGCCCACAAGAACGCGGCTGCATACGATTTGCTCTCGGAATCAATTGCGCGCGGACTTGCTGCCTCCGCGATAGGGGTCGGGCGCGGCGGGCTTGCCGTAGCACTTGCGAAGACGACAATTGCCGGACAGCTTGGCGCAGATGTCGATATAGAAAACATTCCCGGCGCGGCCCGCCGCGCAGACAGTATCCTGTTCTCAGAAAGTCAGGGACGCATACTCGTTTCAATCCGACCAGACGCAGAGAAAGAGTTCGTGGGTATTATACGGCACATCCCGCATGTCCGGATCGGCGAAGTCTCAAATAAACCCGCGCTCTCGATAAAACTTCCGGGCCCATCGATAGATATGCCGCTTTCGAAACTCACCGATGCCTACCGTCGCAAATTCAAGGACTTATAACCCCAGCAGCACTTTTTAATGACGAAATATATTTTATGAACAAAAGAACTTCAACAACTGATATCCAAGCAACGCGCTTCGCCCGGCAAGGGAAGGCCTATTCGGCCACGCGCGTTGCGGGTGTGATAGATAAAAAAGTACAGCGGGGTGCAAGAACTTCTAACTCGCTTTCGCTCGCAAGAAGTTCTAGCAAACCGCACGTCATAATTTTCTCGGGCTACGGTCTCAATACTGAAGACGAAACAAAGACGGCGTTTGAAATCTCTGGAGCATCCGCCGATATCGTGCACATCAATGACATCATCGCGCGACCCGCGATACTCGATCGGGCGCAGATCATTGTTTTTCCAGGCGGTTTTTCATATGGCGATGACACCGGCTCCGGGAAAGCGTATGCGAATCGCGTCAGACACCACCTGGGGGAACAAATCGAGGAATTTCTCTCGCGGGATACCTTGCTTGCAGGTATTTGCAATGGGTTTCAGATCATTACAAGTGCGGGCATCTTGCCGGGGGCTTTAACCTCCAACGACTCGGCGCGTTATGTATGCCGCTGGGTTGATGTGGAAGTGCAAAATGACAGCCCGTGGCTCAGCGGAATAAGATCACTTTCCATCCCAATCGCTCATGGAGAGGGGAGATATTATGCGCCAGAGAATACACTCGTGAAGCTCAAGAAAGAAAACGCGATAGCGCTCCGGTATGTAAAAGGCGAGACCGCAAAGCATTTTGACTTGCCGGCGAACCCGAACGGCTCGATCGAGAACATCGCAGGCATCACCGGCTATGGCGGCCGCGTCTTGGGGCTCATGCCGCATCCCGAACGCGCAGTCTCATTCACCCAGCTTCCTCACTGGACGTATCTCAAAGAACGCTTCATCCGCGAGGGAAAAGAGATTCCTACGGAGGGCCCCGGTCTTCAGATATTCAAGAATGCGGTGCGATACTTCAGATAATCATGATCAAACTCGTCGTATTTGATTGGAATGGAGTTCTCATTGCGGATACGCAGGCAACGCTCGATATCGACAATCACATTTTTAGAAGCACAGGTCGTAAGCAAATAGACATAAAAACGTATAGGGAGAAATTTACAATGCCCGTGAGAGATTTTTTTGTTGCAATGGGGTTTAGCGAAGAGGAAATCGCGCGCGAATCAAGAAATGTGCAAAAGCTCTTCCACTCCATCTACGAACCCCGGATCGCCAAGATACGGACGCGAGGCGGTGCGCGTCAGTTGCTTCAATTTCTCAAAGATCGCAATATTGAAGCAGTCATCTTGAGCAATCACACGAAAGAAGGGTTACAAAATCAGCTTGAAAGACTCGGCATCGGACATCATTTTTCTCGCGTCATAACGAACGACATGCACGCGACGATGGAGAGGAAAAACAAAGCCGACAAACTTGCCTATCTCGTGAAAAAGTCCTCGTATAAAAAGAATGAAATATTGATAATCGGCGACTCGCCAGAAGAGGCAGAAGCCGGTAAGCGTGCCGGGATCAGGACGGTCGCGATAACCGGCGGCTACTATTCAACACGGCGTCTTAAAGAGGCAAAGCCGGACTACCTCATTCATAACCTTCTCGACATGATAGATATTATTAAAAAGGTATAATGTAAGTCATATGAAACCACAGGTCGGCATCATCATTGGTTCGGACTCGGATTTGCCGGTCATGAAGGATGCAGCGACGGTCTTGGAGGAATTAGGCATCGGAAGCGAAGTTCATGTCCTATCGGCGCACCGCACGCCGGAAGCCGTCGTTGAATATGTGAAGAAAGGCGAGGAGGGTGGAGTGAAGGTATTCATCTGCGGCGCCGGAGGCGCCGCGCACCTTGCGGGCGTAGTTGCGGCGAATACGGCGCTTCCCGTCATCGGAGTTCCTATCATGAACAAAACAGCGCAAGGCGTTGACGCGCTTTTTTCGACGGCTCAGATGCCGCCGGGGGTGCCGGTCGCGACCGTCGCCATCAACGGGGCGAAAAATGCCGGCATTCTCGCGGTGCAGATAATCGGAGCGGGGGACATGGGTGTGCGGAACAGAGTGCGCGCATATAAAGAAAAATTGGGTGCGGATGTCTTGAAAAAGGACGATAAGCTGCAAGAGAAGGGCTTTAAGAAATATTTGGAAGAACAGGGATTGATATGAGAAAATTCTCCTATAAGCAATCAGGAGTGGATATAGACATTGCTAACGACACAAAGCGCCAGATGGGAAAGATATTAGATAGCGACAACTCGCGCGTTCTAAATAAAATAGGGGCTTTTGCGACTTTGTTTGATGGCGTTTTCGAGGGATATAAACATCCGGTGCTCGTGCTTAAGACGGAAGAGCCGGGGACTAAACAAAGACTTGCTCTTCAGAACGACAGCGTTGAGACGATTTGCTACGACCTTGTTGGACACTTGATAAACGATTGCATCGTCATGGGGGCTAAACCACTTTCCGTCCAAGACTGTATCGTATGCGGGAAAATGGAGAAGGAAACCATTTTGCAACTCGTATCGTCATTGTCATCGGCATGCAAGGAGAATGGCTGTGTTTTGACGGGCGGAGAGACTTCCGAACAGCCGGGGGTAGTAGAAGAGGGAACTTACATTCTCACGGCAAGTGTCGTCGGAGTCGTCGATAAGGAGAATATTATTGACGGCTCGAAAATCAAGTCCGGCGATATCGTTCTGGCCTTGGCATCTAGCGGAATCCACACAAATGGATTTTCTTTGGTTCGTAAACTAATGGAAGCGTCGCCTGAAATACTTAGCGAACAAATCAATGGCCAGTCATTCATCAAGACGATACTCACTCCGCATCGATGCTATTACAATTGTCTTAAAGATTTGTTCGGCGAGGAAGGTCTTGTCGGGCTTGCTCACATCACAGGCGGCGGAATACAAGAGAATCTGAACAGAATTTTACCAGAGGACCTTAACGCGCATATAGATTTAGGCAAGATTAAGATCTTGCCTATATTCAAGACGCTTAAGAAATCTGGGCGTTTGGAAGATGTAGACATGCTAAGAACTTTCAATATGGGTGTCGGCATCACGGCGGTGGTAAAAGGAGGATTCGCGGATAAGGCGGTTGCTCACCTTGAGGGATTCGGCGTTGATGCTTACGAAATAGGAGTGATAAGGGATGGTAATAAAAAAGTCGAATTAAAAGGTCAGCTGAACTGGGAGTAATGTATGGACATACTCAAAAAAACAGATTTCCAATGGCTCGGTAAGAAATATACCGGCAAAGTGCGCGATGTGTACGAACAGAAAGACCAGCTTTTCCTTATAACGACCGACAGGCATTCGTCGTTCGATAGGATAATCGCGCATATACCGTGGAAAGGTCAGGTTCTGAACCAGATCAGCGCATGGTGGTTTAGAGAGACGAAAGATATGGTACCGAATCACATGCTTGCAGTGCCGGACCCCAACGTGACCGTGGCGAAAAAATGCACGACGGTTCCCGTGGAAGCGGTCGTGCGCGGGTATTTGACCGGCGTCACCGGCACATCTATCTGGACCAGATATTCGAAAGGCGAGCGGACTTTCGGCGGCCTCACTCTCCCTGACGGGATGAAAAAGAATCAGAAACTACCGCATCCTATCTTCGATCCTACGACCAAGGAAGAGAAGCACGATCGCACTCTCACGTCCTCGGAGATGGTCGCCGAAGGATTAATCACGCAAGCGCGTTTCGATGAGGTTAAAGCGACCGCGCTCGCGCTCTTCGCGCGCGGCCAGGAGATTGCGTTGAAGAACGGACTCATTCTTGTCGACACAAAGTATGAATTCGGAACGGACGATTCGTCATCTGGCGAAGGAACGCTCACGCTCATCGACGAGATACATACGCCGGATTCCTCGCGATTCTGGCAGCTCGGCTCGTACCAGGGGCGAATCGACGCAGGACAAGAGCCGGAATATTTCGACAAGGAATTCCTGCGCTTGTGGTTCAGGGAACATTGCGATCCGTACAAGGATGCTACGCTTCCCGAAGCGCCGGAAGAACTTGTGGAAGAGCTCTCTCGCCGGTATATTCAGATGTACGAGCAAATTACGGGCGGGAAATTCGTGAGAGGCGAGACGCCAGTATTGCCGCGGATCGAGAGAAATTTGAGATCATATGCTATTTGAACCACTTACTGCAATTAGTTCGATAGACGGAAGATACCGCGATCTTCTTGAGCAATTTTCAGAGCGCTTTAGCGAATTTTCGCTTATCCGCGCGCGTATTCGAGTGGAGTGCGAGTATTTACTAGCGCTCTCCGAAGAGAAAAAGTTGGGCATTAGAAAATTGACAGCAGAGGAGCAGGACATTCTCCGCGATCTTTGGCGGATTTCTATTGATGACGCACGCATTGTAAAGGCGATAGAGAAGTATGGATATGGTGGGATTCTTGCAACGAATCATGACGTTAAAGCAGTTGAATATTATTTAAAGCTAAAGTTAGCCGAGACATCTCTCGCCGATATATCCGAGCTCGTGCATTTCGCGCTCACTTCTGAAGATGTGGATAACATAGCGTATGCGCTCCTTCTAGGCGATGTCCTGGATGTCGAACTTATTCCCGCCATTGAAAATGTGCGTAAGAATCTCGCAGACCTTTCTGAAAAGTATGGCGCAACTCCGATGCTCGCGCGAACGCACGGACAGCCAGCTTCGCCAACTACGTTCGGAAAGGAAATGCGCGTATTTGAATCCCGGATCTCACGCCAGCTCGAGCAATTAAAAAAGACACACATTCTTGTGAAATTTTCAGGCGCGACTGGAAATTACAATGCTCATACTGTGTCGGTTCCTGATGTAGATTGGCAGATATTTAGCGAGAAGTTCGTTCAGCAGTTTAATACAAAGTCAGAAATCAAGTTGGAATTAAACAATGCTATTACGCAGATCGAGCCGCACGACACGTACGCCGAACTTTTTGATAATCTTCGGCGCGTCAACACCGTGTTAATCGGATTTTCGCAGGATATGTGGCGATACGTCAGCGACGGATGGATTACGCAAAAGGTCAAAGGTGGGGAAGTGGGTTCATCCGCGATGCCGCACAAGGTGAACCCTATCGATTTTGAGAATGCGGAAGGGAATTTCGGCGTTGCGAACGCGTTATTCGAGCACTTCTCGCGCAAGCTTCCCATCTCGCGCCTCCAGCGCGACCTGTCCGATTCAACAGTAAAACGCACTTTTGGAACAGCGTTCGCGCATTCGCTCATTGGTTATAAATCGCTTTTGCGCGGTCTAGGGAAAATAAATGTAAATGCACAGGCGATGCTCGAGGATTTGCAAGCGCACCCTGAAGTTCTAGCGGAAGCGTTCCAGACGGTGCTCCGTCGGGAAGGTGTCGAGGTGCCCTATGAGAAACTGAAAGAATTGACGCGCGGCAAGCAGGTGACTCTTGCAGATTTCTCAGAGTTCATCGATGGATTGTCCGTCAGTGACGAGGTAAAGAAGCGTCTCAAAGCGCTCCGGCCGGAGAATTACATCGGCCTCGCGGTCGAGATCGCCAAAGGTTGATCCCTTATTGCCTCAGGCCGAGCCCGGTGCGGATGAAATACCAGTTAATGCCGACAAGTATGGCAATAAGCACCGCTAGAACACCAATGCTTAAAGATAACGAGATGTCAGAGAATCCCATGAATCCTGCACGGAAGCCGTTGATGAGGTAGAAGATCGGGTCCGCGAACGTGAGCTTCTGCCAAAGAGGAGGGAGTGCTTGTGCGGAATAAAATACACCGCCCAGATAGACAAGCGGGGTCAGGACGAAGGTCGGGACTATCGTTATGCCGTCGAAACTCTTGGCATAAATCCCGTTAACAAGTCCGGCGAGCGAGAAAAGAAGACTTGAAAGGATGAGAAATAGGAGAATTATGAGCGGATGCGTGAAGGGAAGCGGAGAGAAAAAAGCTGAAACGACGATCACAAGGAGCCCGATGGTTATTCCGCGCACCATGCCGCCAGCGACATATCCGGCGATTATGACCCACGCTGGGGTTGGCGAGACAAGGATCTCATCTATGTTGCGCGCGAAGAATTTTGCTTGAAAGAACGTAGTCGCAACGTTAGAGAAAGAGTTCGTCACAACGGCTAGCATGACGAGGCCGGGGACGACAAAGGTGATATACGGGTGGCCGCCGATTTCGCCGATGCGTCCGCCCAGAACTTTGCCGAACACGAGGAAGTAAAGAATAGAGGTAATAATGGAGGGCAAGAAAGTCTGCGGCCAGATGCGGAAGATACGCACGATGTCTTTGCGCACGATGGTATAGAAGGAAACCCACATCTGGTAATAATTCATATTATTCGCGAGTTAGTTTGAGGAACACTTCTTCAAGCCGCCCGCCGCGGTAGCCGTCTTTCGGAGTTGCACCGTCATGCAGTGCGAGCACCTCTTCCATGGTACCCGAAGCAGCGATCTCTCCCTTGTTGATGATGGCTACATGTTTGCAGAGCTGCTCGGCTTCTTCCAAATAGTGCGTCGTGAGGAGTATCGTTACGCCTTTTTCGGTCAGTGTCTTGAGATAATCCCACATCCCGCGCCGGAGCTCGACGTCTACGCCGGCGGTCGGCTCATCGAGTATGAGAAATCGCGGCTGATGAATAAGGGCTCGCGCTATCAAAAGTCGTCGCTTCATTCCTCCAGAGAGCGTCCAACCGGTCATGTCTCTTTTGTCGAATATGCCAAGGTCTTTCAGCAGTTGTTCTGCGTATGGAATGGCGGTCTTGCGGGGAATACCGTAATAACCTCCCTGATTGACGACTACATCAATACACTTCTCGAACGGATTGAAATTGATTTCCTGCGGCACCACACCTATCTGCGCACGCGCTGTTTCCGGCTCTTTCTCGATATCGTGCCCGAAGACGGAAACAGTGCCCTCGGTTTTATTCACGAGACCGGTCACGACTCCGATGATAGTGGTTTTTCCCGCGCCGTTGGGGCCTAGGAGTGCGAAAAAATCTCCTTCGGGGACTTCGAGCGACACGCCTTTAAGTGCCTCGACGCCGTTGCCGTACGTCTTTTTGAGCTTATGAATGCTGAGCGCGTTTTGCATGAGAGACTAGGATAACAGATCGTTCCGAATATACAGGAACGTTTCGTCGGGGTCTTTTACCGGATGCGTCGGGATAACACCGATGACACTCTCATCATTGCCGCCGGGGAAAAGCGCATCACCCACATACACACAGTCTTCTTTTTTCCACCCCTCATGCTCGATGAAACGCGCAATATTGAAACCTTTGTGCTTGCCGGCAAGAATAAAATTAAAACTTGTCGTACCGGCAGGCGTTACCTCAATACCGACGCTCATGAACTTCTTTACTTCTGCCGGAAAGGCCGCGAGAGCCGCGCCGCGTTTGGAATCATCAGGGTCGAACGCATATTTTTTCGCAACATCTTCATGGAAACCGAGCACGCTGTAAGTGATCTGCGCGCCGCGATTTTCAACAAGGTCGCCCTCATCTTTCACTGACACATTGAAATAGTTCTTGAGAATCTGGATAAAATCGGCCACTGCCTTTGCCTGCGCCGCGTTCAAGGTTTCCCCCCAGATGA
>MFLP01000010.1:7436-7873 GCA_001781555.1 Candidatus Kaiserbacteria bacterium RIFCSPHIGHO2_12_FULL_53_13 | reverse complement strand
ATGTGTTTCAGCATGATGCGCACTCGTCTTAACCGCGCGTGTTCCGTTCCCAATACGAAGCGGATGCATTTACGTATTCTGCGACGCGGCGTTCTGCGGCGGCGGCGAGACGCAGAACGAAAGCTTCGCGCTCGTTCTCCGGCGAGCCGCGCTTCATCCAAGATTCGAGCATATCGATTTGTTTCGGGTCGCTAATTACTAGCCGCCGGCCTTTTGCCGCGGCGCGCAAAAGTGTCGGTCCACCGATGTCGGTTTTCTCAATAACGTCTGCCGGGGTCGAAGCCGTATCCGAGATCGTTTCTTCAAGAGGATAGAGCGTCACGTAGACAAGGTCTATTCGCGGGATGCCGAGTCTCTCCAATTCCGTGCCGTCCGAATCGGTCGCCAAAAGTCCCGCATAAATCTCGCGTGCTAGAGTCACGACGCGATGTCCTAAG
>MFLP01000010.1:0-7352 GCA_001781555.1 Candidatus Kaiserbacteria bacterium RIFCSPHIGHO2_12_FULL_53_13 | reverse complement strand
GCGACCGCGGTCTCTAACGGGACAGGCCAGCGTATTCTAACACAGCCTATTTGCTAGATGAATCCGTTTTAAGCAGCGATATCGCCTCACGCACCGTCGTCATGAATTGTGCGGGGAAGATTATCGTTGAATTCTTTTCAACAGATATTTCCGCCATGGTCTGCAAGGTGCGCAGCTGAAGCGCTACGGGGTGCTTGGTGATGATGTCGGCCGCCTCGCCCAATTTCACTGCGGCTTGGAACTCGCCCTCGGCGGCGACGATCTTCGCCCGGCGTTCGCGCTCGGCTTCGGCTTCTTTCGCCATCGCTCTCTGCATATTATCTGGAAGAGCGATGTCTTTGATTTCCACCGCAGTAACCTGGGCTCCCCACGGCTCCGTGTGAGCGTCTATGACATTTTTTATCTGCTCGTTGATTTTTACCGTTTCCGACAGAAGCTGGTCAAGACTGAATTGTCCGACGACATTGCGCACGGTAGTTTGAGATATCTGGTTCGTTGCATTATACACGTCCTCTATCGCGATCACCGCTTTTTCGGGATTTGTAACGCGGTAGTAGGCAACGGCCGCGATATCTATGGAGACATTGTCTTTCGTGATTATTTTCTGCGAGGCGATTTGCATTGTGACCGTGCGCAGAGATACTCGCGTCATCTGCTGGAAGGGGATGAAGATAAGAGAAAGTCCCGGCTCGCGCACGCTCGTGAATTTCCCGAGGAGAAATACAACGCCGCGCTCGTACTGTCTCAATACACGGAGAGAAACCAGAATGTACATGACCACTGCGATTAGAATGTATATTCCCATAGCATTACAGTTTAAGATCTTTGATAAAGTCCCTGAAATCACCGTTCAGGTCCGGATGCTTGAGCCCGAATTCTACCACCGTTTTCAGATATTCGAGCTTGTTGCCGGTATCGTAATATTTCCCGTTTTGTATTTCCACCGCATATACATCCTGTTCCTTTGCCAGAGCGGAAATTGCGTCGACGAGCCATAGTTCGCCGTTCTTGCCAGTCGGCGTCTCTTCCAAAATCTCGAAAAGCCGCGGCGTCATTATGTATGCACCATGCGTAGCAAGGTTGGACGGCGCTTCACCCACCCCGGGCTTCTCAACTATGGAGTTTATCTTGAATATTCCCGGCTCGACGGGCGTAACATCCGCAATACCGTATTTGCCGACGGCATCTTCTGGCACGCGTACGGCGGAAATGCTGGGTACGCCATGTTTTTCCCATACATCCATCATCTGCTTGAGACGCGGCGGGTCAGAATAAATAAACTCGTCTCCCCATAGAACTGCGAACGGCTCGTCGCCGATCACGCTCTTCGCGTTAAGAACGGGAGTGCCGTTGCCGTAGGGACCCTTTTGCCTGATATACACGAAATTCGCCAGGTTGGCGATATTGCGCACTTCCTCCGCTTCTTTTGCCTTACCGACTTCAAGGAGCCGCTTTTCAAGCTCGAAAGGATAATCGAAGTGGTCTTCTATACTGCGTTTATTCCATCCGGTGACTATTATTATCTCTTCTATGCCGGAAGCGACCGCTTCCTCCACAACGTACTGGATTATCGGCTTATCAACTATTGGAAGCATCTCTTTGGGCATCGCTTTTGTCGCCGGCAGGAATCTCGTACCCAGTCCGGCCGCGGGAATCACGGCTTTCCTCACTTTTTTCGACATTGCCATCATCCTATCAGGCCGCTCTCTAAATGACGAGGCCTCCGTGTGCAGACCCGGTAGTGAAAAATGGCATAGCGCATGCACTGCCGTTATTTGTGTGCAAGAACAAGCATGAAATATAAGGCCAAATCAGGACTAAATGTTCATAACTTGCGCAGTGTTATGCCCTTTTCTACTAACCGGGCAGAGGGCCGAGCGGCGGAGTGGATATCTCACTGGCGTCCTATCAAAGCAGGCATCATACTATTCTGTGTCAGGCGGTCGAGTTACCAGCCAATATTTTCTAATGCCAATATGAAATTACACGGCGTCGCGTTAGTTCTCCTTGTCGTCGGTGGTTTGAATTGGGGTCTCGTCGGTCTCGGGGGATTCTTTGGCGGAGACTGGAATGTAGTCAATGCGATCCTCGGCTCGTGGCCGGTGGTCGAGTGGCTAGTATATGTTCTAGTCGGTCTCTCGGCGGTCTACGAAGTCTCAACGCATAAAGGAAATTGCCGCTCGTGCGGTTCTGGAGCGTCAATGTAATTCGGCCTAGGTTTTTCTGCCACAGGCCGCTGCGTCTAACGCTGCGGCCTGTTTGCGTTTTAGCTAAATGCGAGATTATATATCAGCCACACATTCAAAGCGGTAATGACAGTCGCCAGGAAGTAGGAGACTATCTTGAGCCATATCGGATTCACGAAATCGCCCATACGTTTCCGGCTGCTCGTGAACATAACGAGCGGTATCACGGCAAAAGGCAATTGTATGCTCAATATTACCTGGCTCAAGATGAGAAGCTTGCCCACGCCGAAATCCTTGAAGAAAATTATTACCGCGAGCGCAGGAATGATGGCAAGCCCGCGCGTCATCATCCGCTGTATCCACGGCCGCATTTTGAGATTGAGGAAACCCTCCATGATGATCTGTCCGGTCAGAGTTCCGGTCAGAGTCGAGTTCTGGCCGGATGCGAGTAGCGCCAATGCGAACACGATGCTCGCGAGCGTGGTTCCGAGAAGCGGCGAGAGAAGGAAAAATGCCTGGTCGATGTCGTTCACATCCGCGTGGCCGGAGAAATGGAAAACCGACGCCGACATTATGAGTATGGCCGAGTTCACGAAAAAAGCGCCCATGAGCGCGATGACGGTATCAATGGTGGCAAATTTCACCGCCTCTTTCTTGCCTGGAAGGTCGCGCTCGTAGCGGCGGGTCTGGACTATTGAAGAGTGGAGGAATATGTTGTGCGGCATTACGGTCGCGCCCATGATACCGAGCGCGATGTAGAGCATCTCTTTGTCGGTGAATATGGCAGCTGTGGGAATGAAACCGGCGAGGACCGCAGCAATCTCCGGCTTCGAGAGAAATATCTCAAGCCCGAATGCGACTACGATTGTCGAAATGAGCGCGATAATGAGCGCCTCAAGGTAGCGGAACCCTTTTTTCTGGAGCATGAGGATAAGGAGCACGTCGGCCGCCGTGATGACGACGCCGATGGCGAGCGGGATGTGGAAGAGCAGGTTGAGCGCGATAGCCGAACCGATAACTTCCGCGAGGTCGCACGCGATTATCATTATCTGTGCCATGACCCAGAGCGCGATGCGCACCGGCTTGCGATATGCATCACGGCAAGCCTGTGCCAAATCCCTGCCGGTTGCGATGCCGAGCTTAAGCGCCAGGTGCTGGAGCAATATCGCCATCACGTTCGAGATAAGGATGACGAAGAGGAGTGTGTAGCCGAAGCGGGCACCCCCGGCTAGGTCGGTCGCCCAGTTGCCCGGGTCCATGTAGCCGACGGCGACGAGGTATCCGGGGCCGGAGAATGCGAGCAGCTTTCTTATGAACGAGCCACTTGGCGGAGGCACGTTAACAGAACTGTGCACCTCGGAAAGGCTCTTCGATTCTTCGTCTATGAATGCGCCTGCGTTCATCCCGTTAGAAATAGGACGCGGAAACATGTCGCTTCCCGCTGCCTATTTTATTATGACTGGTAATGTTGACCTGCATAAAATGCTCTTGAATTCGTCGTTCGCGATTTCTAACGGGATTCATGGTGTCAGTTCAGGCGCGGGATCGGCATGCCATGAGGGTCGTGGCGGGGATTCCCCAAAAAATGTGCAAGCTTTTTCGCGACCTCTTCGCTCAAGGCATGTTCGAGCAGATGCGCCTCTTTGTGCACCTTCGATTTCGGCATTTTCAATATGGAATGGAGGAACACCTCAATGACGCGGTGCTTGTATGTGATGAGTTGTGCGGTCTTGCGTCCGCGCGGCGTGAGCCGGACAGATGCATACGAGCTCTCGACGACGAAACCGTCGCGCATGAGCTCTTTGAGGCGCTCCGAGACGGTCGATTTACTCAGGCGCAGGTAGCGGGCGATTTTCGTTATTCCCACGCGGTCGGTCTCTTCTTCGAGGCGCAGTATGGCGCGGAGGTAGTCCTCGCGCCGTGGGCTGATGGATGTGCGGTGCATAGAGAAATGTTCGTAAGCACGAACATTATCAGATACCGCATCTGGTGTCAATTTCAAAAGAAGTGGGGCGGTCGTCCCACCAGAACGCCGCCCCGAGTGCTCGAATGCATTTGGTATGAGCACTCAGCCTGTTTGTGTGTAGCGGGGGGTGACCCCGCAGCAGGCTTGGCAAGCATACGGGTACTCCCTTTGCGGTCAAGTAACCTCGACACTAGGGACTTGCGCAATGAAAGGAATTGTGTTAAGATTAACATATTAAGTTCGGACTGAGATCAATAAATGTCGATTTTTAGCCATGTTTTAAAGAATTTGAATTTATGAACCGAGTCAGACTGGTGTCAGTGCTTATAGCCGCCGCGATTCTCTCCGCTGATGTCGCGTGGGCGCAGACGTATCCGGTGATAGGAGGCGGCACGATTACGCAGACCGGTGTTTCCGCATGCGCAAGCTTGTCTCGCGACCTTTCTTACGGTTCGCGCGGCTCCGATGTTACTACTCTGCAGAATTTTCTTGTCGGCCAAAATTACCCGGGCTCCGGGAACTGGATGATCACCGGCTATTTCGGTTCGGCGACGCGGCAGGCTGTCATTAACTTCCAGGGACAGCAGGGGATAGCGCAGAGCGGCAGTGTCGACGTGCAAACGCGCGTTGCGATAAGAAATTCCACCTGTGGCACGACCTCGTCCTTCACATCTTTCGTGACCACGCCCCCGCTTCCAACGGTTTCCGTCAATACTCTCTCCATCGGCTCGCTTTCTGTATCTTCTGGCGGCGTAGGAACATCGGTCACCATATACGGCTCCGGCTTCGATACGAATTATAACAGCGTCTATTTCGGGAATGTTCCCGTCACAGGCACATTCGCCTCGGACGGCTCTTCCATCACTTTTTCCGTTCCCGTGTCCACTCCTTCCAGCACGACCAACTGCGGCAGATTCTCCTGTCTGTCCACGCAATACATAGGAGCGGGGACGTATCCGATTTTTGTCACGAACGCGCGTGGCATCAGCAACAGTCTTCCGTTCACGGTCGTAGCTGGCGGCCCTGTCGGATGCGCGGTATACGGCACATCCGGCGTATGTTCGTACGGTTTCGGCAGTTACAACACGTACGGGAGCGCGACCATCAACAATATGTACCCGATGTCCGGGGCGGTGGGCTCTTCGATAACGGTCATCGGCTCCGGGTTCAGCCGACGGAATAACACGATCCACTTCGGCTCCGGCGTCATCACCGGTATCACGTCGAACGACGGCAACTCGCTCTCGTTCCCTGTGCCTTCACAGCTCACGGGTTACGGCTCGCAGACACTCTCTCTCGGCGTGTATGGAATCTCTGTCACGAATGAGAACGGCGCGACGAGCAACACGGTGCCGTTCACCCTTACGTCACTTGCCGGCTCAGGAAGCAATGCGGTTTCACCGACGATACAGAACATAAGCGGTCCGACCTTGCTTGCGGCGAAGACATTGGGAACATGGACGATCACTGCCAATAATCAAAGCAACCTGAGCGCGTGGGTTTCCGTGCGCTGGGGCGATGAGGGTACGGCAGGAACCGCGTCGTACTCCCAACCGATCGTTACTGGCGGCGCGCAGACCATGACTTTCTCGCACGTGTATCAGACAAGCGGCACGTACCAGGTCACGTTCATCGCGACGAACAGCGCCGGGGGGCAAAACACATCCGGTACCATAGTTACTGTGACACCATAAGCGGTTTTTGAAGTGAGAAAACATGCGGGGCGCCCTTGGCGCCCCGCATGTTTTCGTGCTCGAAGTTATCCTCACAATCGCCGAAATCGCTCTCGACAAAGTCCGAAAATATGCCACCATTTCGGTATATCAGCTAGTGGTCCTCTTTTTCTCATGCTTAAAAAAATAGCGTTCGGGGGAGTCGGTCTGGTTCTTCTTGCCACTCCTTTACTAACCAGCGCGCTTACCGTGCAAGAGCAGATAGCCGCGCTCCTAACCCAGCTTAATCAGCTGCAGCAGCAGATAGCCACCCTTTCGGCGTCAATTTCAAACACAACGACAAGTAGCTCGGGTTCGGACACGGCAATATTAGCACCGGGAGAGGGAACGCCGGGATATAACCACCTCGCATGCAACGCGGTCACGCGCAGGTTATACCGCGGCTTGAACGGCGCGGACGTGATGGCTCTCCAGAATTTCCTCATTGCGGAAGGGCTCTTGGCCTCTGGCTCAGTGACCGGCTACTACGGCGTCCAGACGGAGTCTGCAGTCCAGCTGTGGCAGTCGTCGCACGACATCATCTCGTCCGGCGATCCGGAAACGACCGGTTGGGGAGTCCTCGGCCCGAAGACGCTCATGGCAATGCGCCAGCCGGATTGTTCGGACACTGCAGGCGATGGCGGAACGACAACAGGCGGTACCCCGAACGTGCAAGCATCCCCGCCATCCGGCCGCGCTCCGCTCACGGTCTCGTTCACTATCACGAATTCGCGCAGCACTGCCGATAGCGGCATCTACTACACGATTACATTCGGCGATGGACAGACCGATAGATTTCCACCGATTACTCCGTTCACGCTCACCCATACCTACACCTCGCCCGGGACCTACACGGCTACGGTGACAGAGAGAGAACAGTGCTCTGCGTGGGAATGCACCGGCCCCTTCACTATCGTGCGGAGCGTCGTTATCAGCGTGGGCGGCACATCCTCCACTGCGGCCGCTGTCAGCGGCTCCGTCTCGGGGAATACCGTAAATACCACCTACAAGAATTTGCCCTCGAACTCATATATCCAGCTCATCAATCAGCAAACGGGGAGTCTGCAGAGCACGGTCGCATCCGGGGTTTCAGGGAGTGGCACCGCTACTGCAAGTTCCGTTCCGTCAGGCACCTATCTCCTCCGGGTAAAGCAGTATGGAGTAGGCGTTGATCCCATCATTGCCGAGAGCTCTTCATTCACCGTGGGCGGCACCACATCGACCTCGGATTCCACTCCCTCCGCCTCTCTTTCTCAATCGGCAGACACAACGGCCTCAGGAGATGCGTACACCGTATCCTGGAGCTCGAAGAACGCGACTTCATGCAAAGTGACATACACCGGTCCAGACGGCGGCGCGACGATCTCGAGCGGCCCCACGAGCGGCTCGCAGACGTTCACGACCGCGACCGCGGGTACGTACACGGGAACGAACACCTGCACCGGCTACTGGGGGACGACGACAATCTCGCCACCGATCACGCACACG
>MFLP01000009.1:3906-9483 GCA_001781555.1 Candidatus Kaiserbacteria bacterium RIFCSPHIGHO2_12_FULL_53_13 | reverse complement strand
TCATCTATAAATGAACCCTGGTCTGCCGTCTGCTCATAGGCAAATATGTCAATGCTATTGGAAATTCGCGGCGAGCTGACATGCGAATAGGCGTCCACAAAGAAAATAACGAACGGAGTTCCGGCAAAGAGGCGCATCAACCATCCGGAAGCACTAAATACTGATAGCACTATTGTTGAACGCTCCAAACCTGTCCGTTTTATGAATCGTGAATAAAGCGCTCGTAAAAGCAGGACTGCGAAAAGAGTCGCGCTTATTACTGCTCCTAGGACATGAAATTGCGAGCCGACGATAAAAAATACTGCTATGGGCCACAGCAGGAAAAGTGTCGCTCCTTGAAGCCCCTGCATTAGCGATGTGATCAAAAGCTGTCGATGACGCGGTGAGAAATACTGACGGAATGTCTCGCCGTAACTCCAAGAGAATCCTTCAAACATGTTGCGCAACGGCAAGAGGGGCAGGAGGGAAAGAAGAATAAAAATAACTGCTCCGAACAAGATGCGTTGAGGAGCAAAGGGAACGGTCGCGAGAGTGACGCCTGCAAAAATCGGCATAAGCGCAATAACCGCTTCATACGCTATAGGCATGCGAGAACGCTCTTTCGATGCGCCACTGGCCTCTAGCTGGTACGGCACCCAGTATAGTGCTCGATATGCGCCCAAGAGAAGCGCAAAAATAGCAATTCCCCACTCCGCGAGTCCACCGTTAAAAGAGGACAGCGTCGCGCCCAAGTAGATATATGCGGCCCCGGCTGCGAGCGCGCCGTAAACTATTGAATGCTTAACGCCATGACGCAGATGCGCCGCGGATAGCGGGGTCAAGATTATTGTCGTAGCCTGTGCAAGACAATACATGAGTATCGTTGAAATCAGCGAGCCCTGTAATCTTCCGGACTGAATATAGAAATACTGAAATACGAATATCCACGCGAAAATATTCGCGATACTTAATCCCAAGCGGAACAAAAAACGGTGGACATGCAGATATCCGAACCGCGCGCGAGGCGCCAGAGCGCGTGTTCCTGCTAAAGTCTTCATGACAATTCAAGTATGCGTCATGTGCGCGTATCCCACGCACCTTGGGTGTGGACAGTGAGAGGAACACGGCGCACGGAAATGACAGAGGCCTCGCGGTTTACCGCGAGGCCTCTGTAAAAAACCGAGTAACGTGTTTAGTGTTACCAGCTTCTTCCACTGTCCCTGCCGCCTCCGTAGCCGCCGCGGTCGTTTCCACCGCCATTGCCGCCGCGGAAATCGCGTCGAGGACGTTCCTCCATCGGGCGCGCCTCATTTACCGTGAGCGTGCGTCCGCCGAAATCTTTCCCATTCATCATCCCTATCGCTTTCTGCGCTTCCTCATCGGAAGACATTTCCACGAAACCGAAACCCTTTGAACGACCGCTCATCTTGTCCACGATGACAACGGCTGAAACAACGGCTCCAGCTTGTGCAAAAGCATCCTTGAGTTCTGTATCGGTCGTGCTGTAGGGCAGCCCGCCGACATACAACTTCTTTGCCATGATTCTTTGTGTTTGTTTTCTGTTTAAAAATGTAAACCAACCTTCCCCCTGCTCCTCTAGGTTTAATACAAAACCTCCTCAAGCATTGGAAAACTTACATTACGCCACAATACTACCCCACCCGTGCAAATGCGCAACTTCTTGTCAACAAGTGTTCTTCTGTGGACCGGGCGGGAATCGGACCCGCGACCTCCGCATTGCAAATGCGGCATTCTACCACTGAACTACCGGCCCCTATCGCGACACGATAGCGTTATACACCAATGCGTGCAAGACCGATACCATGTTCCAGGAATTCTCGCACGGAAGAGCCGACTGCATCGAGCATCGGCGGGAACGACGCGCCGACATATAGGCCCGGCAAAGAATTCACTTCCAAGAGATACGGCCCGTGCCGCGTGAGAATAATATCGGAGCGCGAGAAGTGCGAAAGCCCGAGTGCTGTATGCGCCGCGCGCGCGAGATCTGCTATTGCACGTTTTTCAGAATGTGTGAAGTTGCTCGGACATTCGTGCCGAGCGAGCGCCTGTTCGTGCGCTTCGGGGTGAAAGAAGCGCGCGTCATTCGGAAGGATTACGTGCACGGGCGGAAATGCATACAAACCTTCGCCGCGGAAATCTTCAATGATGCCGACGCTCGCTTCTTCCCCCGCGAGATACTCTTCGACGAGCGCCGCGCCGTATTCGTCGAGAATATCGGCGATAACATCGGGAAGCTCTCCTACATGCGCTGCGAGGCGGAGTCCGTGGCCGGCGCCTTCGTTTGCCGGCTTCACGATGTATGGCGGCCCGAATTGTGAAAAGACCGACCGTGTCATATCGGCAGTGCTGATCTTATTTCCCAATGTGAATGACATCCCGCGCGGCATGCGAACTCCGGCTTTCTGCAAGATCTCTCTTGCGCGTATTTTATTGAGCGAAAGCGAGGCACCCCTTGCGCGAGAGCCGGCATATGCGATTCCTGCCCTCTCAAGAACACGATGAACCGTGCCGTCCTCGCCTATCCCGCCATGCAATCCGTTCAACACGATATCTATTTGAGAAAGAGCACGTGGCGGCTCTGCTGGGATTCCGCGTAAGTGCCATACGCCGTGCTTGTCGATAAATATGTCGCGCGTCTCGTAATGCTCTTCCCCAAGCGCGGCCTGCATCGCCGCTCCGGTTTTGAGCGAAAGGCTGTATTCGCTTGATGGTCCTCCTCGCAAAATCCCCACTATCGTGCGCGCCATGACAAAATTATATCATGCTCGCTCTTCGGCGAAGGCGATGATACTCGATCGCAAACCGATGCGCTTCGCTGTTCGCCAAAAGAATGTCTTTCCCATACTCCTCAATTGACCGAGTATCCCCTGTCAGGCGCTCCGGTTTATGGAATTCATTTTTGACCACTCCCACGACAGGGATGAACACTCCGACATCTTTGAGCACGCGTCCTGCGGCACGCACCTGCGCCGTGCCGCCATCGACCGCTATCACACGCGGAAGCGGCCACTCATTGTGTGCAAGCCGTCGCGAAAGCACTTCTTTAAGCGCTCCGATATCGTCATTTTTTGCCGTTCGTATCTTGAATTTCCTGTAATCGCTTTTGACCGCTTCGCCATTTTCGATTACGGTCATTACCGCCACGGTTTCTGCTCCCGCAGTATGTGCGACATCATACGCCTCGATCCTTGATGTAATTCCTGTTGACCCTGTGCCTCCGGAAGAAACTCTGCTTTCGTCCCTGATGAGCGACACGTCGCGAATGTGCTCCAGCGCGGAAATCTGGCGACGGAGCTCTTCTGCCTTCTCGAACTGTTCGCTCTTCGCCGCTGCGCGCATCTCTTTCGCAAGCTCGCGCTTGAGTCCCATAAAGTTGCCCGAAAATAATTCTGCGATGTGCCGGATAGTGCGCGCATATTCTGTTTTATTTATTTCTCCGCTGCACACTCCCGGACAAAGACCTATCTGGCGATTGAAACATGATTTGCCGGAATCCGACGTACATGAATCGCGGAACGGGAAGATGCGCCGCACGATCTTCAGGGCATCGGCAAGCGAGCGCCCCTGCGGATAGGGACCGAAGACGGTTTTCGGTTTCAGGTTCTTGGTCCTGAGAGAGCCGCCGAATAGTTCCCGCCCGCGCACAACCAGAACGCGTGGGAAATCCTCTTTTGTAAGCACAAGATAGTTGAAACTCTTGTTATCCTTCTCGCGCGCGTTGTACGGCGGCTGGTACTGTTTTATAAGATTCGCCTCAAGTATCAAGGCCTCAAGCACTGAATCTGTCTTTTTCCAACTAATTGCACGGGCGTCACTCACCATTCCTGCAATGGCAGAGTTGCGCATTGCGGCGAGGTCGGGCGAAAAATAGCTCCGCACCCGATCGTGCAGAGACGCAGCTTTGCCGATATAAAGAATCTTCCCGCGCAGACCGCGAAATATATACACCCCGGGGCTATCCGGGAGTTCGTATTTATTCAATTCTTTTCGGGTCATGGGGTGAGTATACTCAAATGCCATATCCACAGCCAACCGCGATTTGACTCCTTGCGCGCAAGGTGTACAATTTAATTTTAATGAACTCCCGGAATCGTGCGCAGAAGAACACCCACCAGGGTGTATTTTTTTGTCTCACAAAACGTTTTCTCGCCGCAGGTCTTTCGGGGTCGCTGTCTGCGTGTGCTCGCGCAGCGCTGACCCTCGGCCCGACGGCCTGCGAGACACCCCGAAAGACCTGCGGCTCGGCACATTTCGTATGAGACTGTTGCTTGAAG
The DNA here is from genome assembly GCA_001781555.1 of Candidatus Kaiserbacteria bacterium RIFCSPHIGHO2_12_FULL_53_13. Taxonomy (GTDB): domain Bacteria; phylum Patescibacteriota; class Minisyncoccia; order Phycocordibacterales; family UBA2100; genus UBA10103. The sequence continues at coordinate 5,209 of MFLP01000009.1, read as the reverse complement.
ATGGGGCGATGTTCGAAGGAAAGAGCTTCGGAGCGCCGACATGGGCTGGCGGCGAAGTAGTCTTTAACACCGGCATGGTGGGATATGTGGAAAGTCTTACGGACCCATCATATGCCGGGCAGATACTCGTATGTACCTATCCTCTCATCGGAAATTACGGCGTCCCGGACAAAAAGTCTTTCGAGTCTTCGAAAATCCAAGTCGCAGGGCTCGTCGTCGCAGAATACTCCGAGAGCTACTCCCACTACAATGCCAAAAAGTCTCTCTCGGAGTGGCTTAAGAAATCCGGCGTCCCCGCTATAACGGGCGTGGACACGCGCGCGCTCACGCAGAAGTTGCGTGAGCGCGGCGTAATGTTGGGACAGATAATCCACTCCGGTAAGCCAAGAGAATTCATCGATCCGAACGAGGAAAATCTGGTCGCCCGCGTGAGTATTAAGAAGAAGGAGGTGTATGGAAAAGGACCTGTTACTGTCGTTGCTGTAGATTGTGGAATGAAAGAGAACATCATGCGCTCGCTAGTTGAGCGCGGCGTGAAAGTGCTGCGCGTGCCTTGGGACTATGACTTTACGAAAGAATCCTACGACGGCGTCGTCATATCGAACGGTCCGGGAGACCCGACCATGTGCACGCCGACGATCGCGCACATAGAAAAAGTCATGGCCTCCGGCAAGCCGATACTCGGCATCTGTCTAGGCAACCAATTGCTCGCGCTTGCATCCGGCGCGCGCACATACAAGCTCAAATACGGACACCGCTCACAAAATCAGCCCTGCATCGATGAAGAAACGGGGCGCTGTTACATCACATCCCAAAATCACGGATTCGCAGTAGACGCAAAATCACTTCCTCCCGACTGGAATGTTTGGTTCAAGAATGCAAATGACGGGAGTGTTGAAGGCATAAAACACAAAACCAAATCCTGGAGCGCAGTGCAATTTCATCCGGAAGCATCCCCCGGACCCATCGACACCGCGTGGATATTCGATGATTTTATCCGCACGCTCTCGGCAAAAAAAGTATGAAGAATATCAAAAAAGTATTGCTGTTGGGTTCCGGCGGTCTCAAGATAGGCCAGGCAGGCGAATTCGATTATTCCGGCACGCAGGCCATCAAAGCGCTAAAAGAGGAAGGGGTACGCGTCATCCTGATGAATCCGAACATAGCTACCGTTCAAACGGATGAAAAACTGGCCGACATGATCTACTTCCTGCCGCTCACGGAACAATTCGCGACACAGATAATAAAGAAAGAGCGCCCGGATGCGATTATGCTCGGTTTCGGAGGGCAAACGGCTCTCAAC
>MFLP01000009.1:0-3884 GCA_001781555.1 Candidatus Kaiserbacteria bacterium RIFCSPHIGHO2_12_FULL_53_13 | reverse complement strand
AAGGAATTCTCTCCAAATACCGCGTCCAAGTGCTCGGAACTCCCATATCTACGATACGAGATACTGAAGACCGCGAGCTCTTCGTAAAGCGTCTGAGAGAGATCGATGTAAAAACCGCTCGAAGCCATGCGGTGAGGAACGTGGGTGACGCCATTAAGGCGGCGGAGAAAATCGGCTACCCATTAATGACGCGGGCAGGATTCGCTCTGGGCGGCCAGGGTTCGGGCGTTGTCCGTTCGCCCGTCGAGCTTAGACAAAAACTGGCAGAGGCCTTTAAATCGAGCCCGCAGATCCTTCTGGAAGAATATCTCGGCGGGTGGAAGGAAGTCGAATATGAAGTCGTCCGTGACTGCGCCGACAATTGCATAACGGTCTGCAACATGGAGAATATCGACCCAATGGGCGTTCACACCGGGGAAAGCATGGTCGTAGCGCCATCGCAGACGCTTTCCAATGAAGAATACCACCGCCTGCGCGGCATCGCGATAAAGACGATACGCCACCTTGGAATCGTCGGGGAATGCAATATTCAATATGCATTACATCCCAGAACGGGAGACTACCGCGTGATAGAAGTGAACGCCCGCCTTTCGCGCTCATCGGCGCTTGCGTCCAAGGCGACCGGCTATCCCCTCGCGTTCGTCGCCGCAAAACTCGCTCTTGGATATACCCTGCCTCTGCTCAAGAACTCTGTTACAAAAACTACTACGGCGTGTTTCGAGCCAGCGCTTGATTACATAGTGCTCAAAATGCCGCGCTGGGACTTGGGAAAATTCGAGAATGCGAACTCGCGCATTGGCACTGAAATGAAAAGTGTCGGCGAGGTGATGGCTATCGGGCGCAGTTTTGAGGAGGTTTTGCAAAAAGCTCTGCGCATGTGCTCGATCGGCGCCGACGGCTTTACCGCGCACAAAAATAAGAATTTCCGCGTTCCGAAATACTTGAAGGAAATCAAAGAGCCCACGACGCGGCGCATTTTCGCTATTGCTGAAGCGCTCCGTGCCCGCGTGAGCGTGCAAAGGATATGCAAGCTCTCCGGCATTGACCCGTGGTTCGTGGAAAAAATGAAAAACATTATCGAAGTCGAACGACAATTGAAACGCGGAAGGATGAATCGTGAGTTGATTTTGTCATCTAAACAAAAAGGGTTCTCAGATATCCAGATCGCAGTACTTACGGGAAATACTGAAGACCAGGTCCGCAAGAAGCGCGTGCGTGAGCGCATTCTCCCTGTCGTAAAGCAAATAGACACTTTGGCTGGTGAATTCCCGGCTAAGACGAACTATCTCTACCTCACCTACAACGGCGCGACGAATGACGTCGTGCGGGGCGGCACGAGCATTGCGGTTCTCGGAAGCGGCCCGTATTGCATAGGCTCATCGGTAGAGTTCGATTGGTCGTGCGTTCAGGCGCTGAAGACCCTCTCAACGAATAGATTCGAGACCATCATGATAAATTCCAACCCGGAGACGGTATCTACCGACTACGATATGTCCGACCGTTTGTATTTTGAAGAACTGTCGCTCGAGCGCGTGCTTGATATCGTGGAATTTGAGAAGCCAAAAAACGTTGTCGTGTCGACTGGCGGGCAGATACCCAATAATCTTGCGCTCCCGCTATCAGAGCGCGGCGTGCGGATATTAGGAACGCGCCCGCAGGACATTGACCGAGCGGAAGACCGTCACATTTTCTCGAAGCTTCTTGACCTGCTTGATATTGACCAACCGGCCTGGGTGGAGCTCACAACGCACAAAGCGGCGGCGCGCGCCGCTTCCTCGCTCGGTTATCCGGTTCTTGTCCGCCCGTCGTATGTTCTTTCCGGTTCCGCGATGAGCGTCGCCTACAACGAGAAAATGCTTGTAAAATTCCTGAAACGCGCCGCGGACATCTCTTCAGAGCATCCCGTCGTTATATCGAAATTCATCGAGAACGCGCGCGAGATAGAGATAGATGGTGTCGCCGCGCGAGGCAAGCTCGTGATATACGCGATCTCCGAACACGTGGAGAACGCCGGCACGCACTCCGGGGATGCCACTGTGGTGCTCCCGCCGCAGAGAACCTACCTTGAAACCATCCGGCGGGCGAAGCAAATCACTAAAAGCATAATAAAAGAATTGAAGATAACCGGGCCGTTCAATATCCAATTTCTCGCTAAAGATAATCATCTGCAGGTCATAGAATGCAACGTGCGAGCGTCGCGAAGCTTCCCGTTCGTATCTAAAGTAACAGGCTACAACTTCATAGATATCGCGATACGCGCAATGTTGGGTCAGGATGTCTCAGGAAGTTATCACACTCTTGAACTAGATTATGTCGCGGTCAAATCGCCGCAGTTCTCATACGCACGCATAAAAGGCGCTGACCCCGTATCGTATGTAGAAATGGCAGCAACGGGCGAAGTCGCGTGCTTTGGCGATTCTTATGCAGAAGCGCTCATCAAATCCATGCTTGCCGCAGGTTTCCGGATTCCGCAGAAAAACATTCTCGTTTCACTTGGGAAAGAAGAGAATAAAGTGAAACTTCTGCCGGCGATGCAGGAACTTCACAAGATGAAATTCAAATTGTTCGCGACGGAACACACCGCAGACTTTCTGCAGAAAAACGATGTCCCGTGTGAAAAAGTTTATAAAATAAGCACCGGAAAAAACCCGAGTGTCTCCGGGCTCATAGATAAGGGCGGTATTGACCTCATCATTAACATTCCAACACGGACATTCGGACGCGAATCAACAGATGGTTTTATCATCCGCCGCAAGGCAGTTGATCTTAATATTCCGCTCATCACGAATCGTCAGCTTGCGGATGGATTTATAATGGCGCTCGCCGAAACAAAGACAAATGGGCGAAGTTCAAAATCCCGAGACCAATACCGTACTGGCAATTTCTAGTGGGCCTGACTTGCTTTCTTAAAGACTCTCTTCAGGTAGTACCCTGTGTGCGAATCGGCGGTTTTTGACACTTCTTCCGGAGTACCGTGTGCGACGATTTTCCCGCCCTTTGCTCCGCCTTCCGGCCCCATATCAATGATGTAATCCGCGCATTTCAAGACATCAAGATTGTGTTCGATGACGATAACGGTATTCCCTCTTTCCACGAGCTTCTGCAGAATATCTATGAGTTTTTGCACGTCGTCGTAGTGCAATCCCACTGTCGGCTCATCTAAAAGGTAGGCGGTTTTTGTCATAAGCGGACGGTAGAGTTCCGAAGCAATTTTCACCCGCTGGGCTTCGCCACCGGATAGGGTCGTTGCGCTTTGCCCCAATTCGAGATATCCGAGCCCGACATCGGAAAGAGTCTTTAGACGATCTGATATCGCCGGAATATCTTCGAAGAATTTCTCCGCCTCTTCCACGGTCATTGAAAGAACGTCGAAAATACTTTTCTTCTTGTATTTTATCTCGAGCGTTTCTTTCATAAAACGCTTACCATTGCACACGTCGCATGTGACGTACACCGTGGGCAGAAAGTGCATTTCCACCGCAATCAGTCCATTCCCTTGGCAAGTTTCGCACCGCCCGCCTTTGACGTTGAAGCTGAAGCGCCCGGGACCCCATCCGCGAGCGCGGGATTCTTCGCTCATCGCAAAAAGATCACGGATGTGGGTAAAGGCGCCCGTGTACGTCGCCGGGTTCGAGCGGGGCGTGCGGCCGATCGGTGATTGGTCTATCAAGATGGAGCGGCCAAGATATTCCGTGCCGCTGAATTCCTTGCAGTTGTAAATTTTCGCAGTACGGTATCGTTTATCGAAACGCGCCAGGAGATTGCGATGGAGGATCTCATACATAAAAGTCGATTTGCCAGAGCCAGAAACGCCTGTTATCGCGACAAGCTTTCCCAAAGGCACGTCAATGTTCACATTATCAAGATTGAATTTTGAAGCGCCT
>MFLP01000008.1:5614-9421 GCA_001781555.1 Candidatus Kaiserbacteria bacterium RIFCSPHIGHO2_12_FULL_53_13 | reverse complement strand
CTTCAGCAGAAATTGTACCGCTGGCGGAGCGGATGTCGATTTTCCAGCCGGTCAGCCGCGCTGCCAGGCGCACGTTTTGTCCTCCGCGGCCGATTGCGAGCGACTGTTGGTCGTCTGCGACTTGCACCACCGCTCGGCCTTCGTCCTCGAAAAGTTCAATACCGAGAACTTGCGCCGGTTTCAGCGCTTCCTGAACGTATTCCGACGGTTTTTCTGACCACTCGACGACATCGATTTTCTCGCCGCCGAGCTCCGATGTGACAACTGCGACGCGCACTCCGCGCTGACCCACAAGCGCGCCCACAGGGTCCACGTGGTCGTCGTTCGAGAACACCGCTATTTTCGCGCGGCTGCCGGGCTCGCGGACGATGCCTTTTACCTCGACGACGCCGGAAGCCATTTCCGGCACTTCTGTTTCAAAAAGTTTTACCAAAAAGCGCGGGTGCGAACGGGAAAGGCGGATGAACGTGCCGCGCACGCCCTCGTCTACGCGCAAAAGCAATGCGCGCACACGTTCGCCCTGGCGATATCGCTCGCTCGGTATCTGTTCGTCGTAGGGAAGTATGGCTGTCGCACGGCCGAGATCTACATAGAGGTTGCCGCGCTCAAAACGCTGAACGTGGCCGGTAACTATCTCGCCCTCGCGCTCGCCGTATTCCGCGATGATGCTCGCGCGCTCCGCTTCGCGCACTTTTTGCATAATGACCTGCTTTGCCGCCTGTGCCGCGATTCGTCCGAAATCCTCGCGTGTTTCAAGAGGGAAGGAAATTTCTTCATCGAGCTGCGCGTCCTTTCGTATGCGCCGCGCGTCTTCGAGCATGATGTGCTGTTCTGGGTTGAAGCGCGAGCGGTGGTCGTCTTCGCCGGTTTCTTCCTCGCCCTCTTTGCGCACGAGAGAATCGTCGACGACGATTTTCGCCTGGCGGAATTCCATGTCGCCGGTCTCCGGATTGAACGTCGCGCGGATTATCTGGCCACGCTTTCCATATTCGCGGCGGTATGCGGCGGCAAGCGCGGTTGAAATAGCATCAATAACGCTCTCGCGCGAAATGCCGCGTTCCTGCTGAAGTTCGTCCAATGCTGAGCCGAGTGATTTGAGGTCGAATAGGGCCATAGTTGAATGAGTTTTAAGTTTCTAAAAAAAGCGTCCGGCTGATGCCGGAACGAATGCAAGCAGTATATATGAGTAATATACCGTGTCAACGTCCTTCTCTACCTGCGCTTTTTTGGCTTCGTCTCGCCGCGGAAGCCATATCCGGATTTAACGATTTTCTTCGCGCGCACACGCCGCTCCGCGCGAGTCGCGCGCGCGACATCCTCGATGTTCGCAAACGTCCCGTCGGGATTGCGTATGGAGTAGACCAATTTCCCGTCGCGCCGGAATTTGGTGCGGAATATGCCTCGCCGTTTCATACCTCTCTATTATATAGATGTATTGTATCCGCAAGCCCCTGGTGCGCCGTTTCGGTGGATTGCGGGAATTGCAGATTTTCCGCCGTGCATGCAGTTTCCTCTGTTATAATTGAACGGCGCATGGCACCAGATCGGGCTTGTGTTTTCTGCAACCCGACACTTATAACTTGTTCTTATGTACATTCCAGACACAAATTTAAGGACATTTCTCGCCGACGCCGGTCTTGTCTCCCAGAAAGATTTTGATGTTGCCGAAAATGAGGCAAAAGAGGCGAAGCGTCCGGTTGGCGAGATACTCACGGCGAAGAACGCCATCGGCGAAGACGAGCTACGCCGCACCTATGCATACATACTAGGCATCCCATTCGTTTCTCTCACCGGTACGAATATAAAATACGAAACGCTATCTCTTATCCCCGAGCCCGTCGCGCGCCGCAACAACATCATCGCCTACAACCACAGCGGCGACGAGCTTGAAGTGGCGATGCTCGATACCGACGACTTGGCGGCGATAGATTTCATAAAAAAGAAAACGCATCTCAAGATCCTTCCGCGACTGACCGATGTCGCGTCGGTGAAATATGCGCTTAAGGAGTATCAGCAGTCGCTCAAAGAGAATTTGGGCGACGTCATCAAGAATGAGACCGAAACGCTTGATAAGGCGGCACCCATGGGAGGAGAGGAAGATCTGCGGCGGGTTGCCGAAGGTGTCCCCGCGGTGCGTATAGTGGATACGCTAATCCGTCACGCCAATGCCCAAGGAGCTTCCGACATTCACATTGAGCCACTGGAGGAGTCACTCCTAATCCGCTACCGCATCGATGGAATTCTGCACGATGCGATGGAGCTGCCTAAACACGCGGCGAACGCCATCACCGCGCGCGTGAAAGTCCTGGCGAACATGAAACTTGATGAAAAACGCCTGCCGCAAGACGGTCGCTTCGGCGCTGAGAGCGGAGGAGAGAAGATATCTTTTCGCGTATCCGTCTTGCCGACGTATTTCGGTGAAAAAATCGTGATGCGGCTTCTTCGCAACAGCATTTCCGGCTTCACGCTCGAATCCATAGGACTACACGGCCTCGGCTTGGAGCGCATGCATGATTCGCTTCGCGGAACTACCGGCATGATACTCGCGTGCGGCCCAACGGGCTCCGGCAAGTCGACCACTCTCTATACTTTATTGGATATCGTCAACAAGCCGGGCGTAAATATTTCTACCATTGAAGACCCGATAGAATATCAAATGCCGCGCGTGAACCAGACTCAGGTACGCCCTGAGATAGGCTTCACGTTCGCCAATGGCCTGCGCTCCCTTGTGCGGCAAGACCCGGACATAATAATGGTGGGTGAGATACGCGACAAGGAAACAGCATCGCTAGCGATAAACGCGGCGCTCACGGGCCATCTCGTGCTTTCCACTTTGCACACGAACTCAGCCTCAGGCGCAATCCCGCGCCTTTTAGACATGGGAATAGAGCCGTTCCTTCTCGTCTCGACCCTGCGCGTGATAGTAGGTCAGCGTTTGGTACGAAAACTGTGCACTGACCGCAAAAAATACGCGCTCTCGCTTGACGAGCAATCACAGCTTGAGAAAGAAGTCGACGCCGGGTCCATACTGCGCGCTCTCAAGGAAGAGAAAGCGGAAGCACAAGACGCGACGTGGAAAAATATATCGTTCTATCGTCCGGAAGAAACGCCAGCATGCCCATCCGGCTATTCAGGGCGCATCGGTATTTATGAAGTGCTTCCTGTAACTTCCACAATCAAAGAGCTGGTAATGGCGGATGCCACGGGCGATGCGATAGAAAAACAGGCGCGCTCGGAAGGCATGCTCACTATGAGCGAAGACGGCATCTTCAAGGCTGCGCAGGGGATAACGACGATCGAGGAAGTGCTGCGTGTAATAGCGGAATGAGAAGTCGCTCCAAGACCATGTGATTTTTGACGGAGGAATCACTCAAACCGTCAGAAATCACACGTTCTTCTCGCTGAAGTTGGAAAAGAAAAAATACTCCACACCCTACGGTATAATAATGAAGTACCATGGCGCGATTTACGTACATAGCGGAGAAAAATAACGGAGAAGAATATAAGGGCGTGGCTGACGCGCAGGACCGATTTGAGCTGTATAAGATAGTGCGCGCCGAAGGCGGGCATATAGTTTCCGTAGCTGAAGAGCATGGAAGCAGGTTCTGGGGTCTTTCACATTGGAATGCGAAACTATCGAGTATTTCCGAGTATGAACAGATACTTTTTGCTAGGAATCTTGGCGCCATGCTGACCGCGGGCTTGCCGCTCGCCCGCGCGCTCTCCGTTATAGAGCGGCAGACCAGTAATCCTAAGATGTCAGCTCTGGTGTCAGAGATAGCAAGCGACGTGCGCCGTGGCGATCCG
>MFLP01000008.1:0-5608 GCA_001781555.1 Candidatus Kaiserbacteria bacterium RIFCSPHIGHO2_12_FULL_53_13 | reverse complement strand
GCGGTGCTTATGAAACACCCGGACACTTTCTCGCGGTTATTCATAGCGATGGTGCGCGTGGGCGAAGAGGGCGGGAGCCTGCCCGCGTCGTTAAGCGTCACATCCGACCAGATGGAGCGCATGTATGAGCTTAAGAAGAAGATACGCGGCGCACTGATCTATCCTTCTATCGTCGTGTGTTCGATGATAGGTATCGGCGTTCTAATGATGATAAAGGTGGTGCCGACCTTGACGCAGACATTCACGGAAATGAAAGTCGAATTGCCGATCTCGACGCAAGTTGTGATAGCCATAAGCGATTTTCTTGTCCAGTACACCTTTGTCTCATTCTTCGCGCTCATCGGAATTGTCGCCTCGGTATACGCCGCGGTACGTACGCAAAGAGGTCGCCGCGTAAGCGACTTCCTATTTCTTCATACGCCGCTCATCGGAAATCTTGTGCGCGAGGTGAACGCCGCGCGGACGGCCCGTACGCTTGCATCGCTCATATCTTCGGGAGTCGATGTGCTGACGGCGCTCGACATCACGGGCGAGGTCGTGCAGAACGCATACTTCCAGGATGTCATCCGTGCGGCTGCGCGCGCAGTCCGGGCAGGCGAGCCGCTATCGGCTTCATTCACCAGCCGCACGGACCTTTACCCCGCATTCGTGGGCGAGATGATGGCGGTGGGCGAGGAAACTGGGCAGACGAAAGACATGCTGGATCGCCTCGCGCTTTTCTACGAAGAGGAGGTGGACCGCAAGACGAAAGACATGTCGACCGTCATCGAACCATTCCTTATGATTTTTATCGGTGTCGTAGTCGGCCTTTTCGCCGTTTCGATGATAACGCCCATCTACTCGCTCTCGCAGAGCATAGGGTAGCCACTAGGGGTTAGCCATTAGCCACTAGTATGAACTCGAGAAACAGCGAAGTCGGATCCTCTAATGACTACTCGCGAGCGACTGATCCCATGCATTTGAAACGCGGTATAACCCTCATCGATACATTGGTGGGATCGGCGCTCATGCTCGTCGTATTCGTCGGCGTTGCCGCGGCATTCCAGCTGAGCGTCAATGTGGTGACGAACAACAGGGCGCGCGCAGGAGCAGTAGTGCTCGCGGACGAGCGTATGGAATACATCCGCTCGCTTCCCTATGCATCAGTCGGTACTACTGGAGGCAATCCGGCCGGTTCAATATCGCAATCGGAAATAGTTGCCCTGAACAGCATCTCGTACACTCTCCGGACGCTTATCGTGTATGCGGATGATCCGAAAGACGGTTTGGGCACAGCGGATTCGAACGGCATCACGCAAGACTACAAGGCCGTCAAAGTCGATGTGTCGTGGAGCTCGCGCAACGGAATCCGGCACATCATACTCGTCACGCGCGTTTCGCCGCCTTATGGCGTGGAGGCAAATACTGCACCGTTCTTATCGCGCATAAGCGCGCGCGCCGTATGATGCGGAACTCACGCGGCATGAGCATGATAGAAGTCGTTATCTGGATATCGGTCCTGGTCATGGTGCTCGCCGCGCTCACCGAATCGGTGCGGTACTTCAATCGCACCGGCAAGTACACGATAGAACAGGCGAGCGCCGTCTCTTCGGGCCAGCGCGGTATCGACCGGGCGGTACGCGCTATACGAGAAGCCGCATACTCGAGCCAGGGCGCATTCCCGGTCGTTTCCATTGGAGCGAACAGCTTCGTGTTCTATGCGGATATCGATCAGGATCCGCTAATCGAGAAGGTACGCTATTTTCTGCAAGGGTCGTCCCTCATGCAGGGAATAACGGACGCTGTCGGCGATCCGCCGGGCTACACTGGCGCCGAGTCAGTCTCAGTACTTTCGGACTTTGTGCGCAATCTCGCAGAGAACACCCCGATATTCCGCTACTATAACGGAAACGGCGCGGAGATAACGAATTACTCGCTATGGGCGGACGTGCGATACGTCAACGCGAACCTCATCATAGACGTGGATACTAATAGAATGCCGAACCATGTCGAGCTTGAATCTTCGGCGGCGCTCCGTAATCTCACAGGGCAATAATATGAAAATACACGGCGTACGCATCATGAACTTTCCGCGGGCTCGCGGCATCACCGTTATACTCGTGCTCGCTTTCATGGGGATATTCGCGCTTCTTCTGGGGACCGTGACGAGCTACGTTCTTGAGCAGGGCAAATACGGCCGCGCTCTCTACGCGCGCGAGCAGGCGCTCCATGTCGCAGAATCCGGGCTCGAGTACTACCGGTGGTTCCTCGCGCACAACCCGGGCATCCTCACGAGCGGGACCGGTCTCGTGAGCCCCGACACGTACGCGGTGGACGATCCGGAAGGCGGCGAGCTGGGAAGCGCCACGATAACCGCGACCGCCAACATGCAGTGCGGAGAAGTGCAGTGGATAGATCTTACGTCGCGCGGAGTATCAAATGCCAACACAGGTTTCCCACGGACGCTTCTCGCGCGCTACATACGTCCGTCTGTCGGCGAGTATTCCTATCTTCTCAACAGCAATGTCTGGGCAGGCGCCGACAGGAATATTTTCGGACCCTATCACTCAAATAAAGGCATTCACATGGACGGGACGAATAATTCGAATGTGACGAGCGGAGTCTCTACGTGGACCTGTAATTCCGCTGCCGGCTGTTCCCCATCGCAATCAAAGCCGGGGATATTCGGCAACGGAAGCGGCTCATCGCTATGGAGCTATCCTGTGGCCCCGGTAAGTTTTGCCGGCATGGCGGCCGATTTCCCGAATTTGAAGGCGAAAGCGGAAACCTATGGACTGATGCTTGCTACGACGTCGGTGCAATTGGTCGGCGTACAACAAGGCAGTGCGTTCGATCCTGTCGGCAACAATGAACGGAAAGGATTCCACCTTGTTTTTAACTCGGACGGGACTGTGGCGGTATACCGGGTAAACAATACAAGCGGCGCTCAAAGCATTCATAGCGACGATCTGACCAGGTGGCAGAACGACTATCATACGATAACTGACGAAACGCTTGTCGGCACGTATACAGCTCCCTCAGGCTGTTCAGTTATCTATTCGGAAGCGAAAACGTGGATTGAGGGGACCGTCTCCGGGAAGATAATCGTTGTCGCGGCGGATGACGGCGATTTTAGCCCAGATATAATCCTGAACGGCAACATCAACTACGCGGCGACGGATGGAACGACCGGCCTGACCGCGATCGCGGAACACTCGGTCCTGATACCGCTCGTCGTCCCCGACGAGATGTCCATCCGCGGCATATATGTGGCGCAGACGGGATATTTCGGGCGCAATCTCTACGACTGCACGTATTCTCCGTATGACGTGCGCACGTCGCTCACCCAAAATGGCACTATCGTTTCAAACTTAAGCACCGGGACGCAGTGGTTGTACGGATGGTGCGGCGAGATTTCGGGATTTCTCACGCGCACAGATAGTTACGACAGATTGCTCGCATTCTCTCCGTCGCCTTTCACGCCTACGGCGACCTCGACGTATAGGCTTGTGTTGTGGAGAGAGGAGTGACGCTCGAAGCCCGGCTGTTTTTGACGGAAGAATCACTCAAACCGTCAAAAACAGCCGGGCATTCTCGCTGAGGTTGGGAAAAGAAAAGAGGAATGGTGCGACGTGATACAATCGGTTCCATGAAATCCATCGTCGTGGCGAATTGGAAGATGAACCCCGCCTCATTCAAGGAAGCGAAAAAGCTTTTCGAGGCGGCGAAGAAGGCGGCGGAAAAATCCCCGAATGTGTCGCTTATCGTTGCGCCTCCCGCGATATTTCTGCGCGAACTTGCGGGAGGGTATAGAGGAAAAAAGCTTTCGTTTGTAGTGCAGAATGCACACGCGGAGGCAAAAGGGGCTTTTACCGGCGAGATTTCTATCGCGCAGGCGCATGATGCGGGCGCCTCGTACGTGCTCGTCGGGCACTCCGAGCGCCGCGCGGCTGGTGAAACGAACGACGACACGCGCAAGAAAACCTCCGCGGCGATCAGTGCGAGAATGACGCCGATACTATGCATAGGCGAAGAAAAGCGCGCGGCCTTGGGTGAGCACTTCTCGTTCGTGAGAGATCAGCTGCGAGCGGGATTCGCCGACGTACCGCCAGCGCGCGTCTCGCGCGTCATCGTCGCGTATGAGCCGGTGTGGGCCATCGGAAGCGAGACCACAATGAAGCCGCGCGACATGCATGAGATGGCGATCTTTATACGAAAGACGATAATCGACATGTACGGAGAGGTCGGGCATGCGGTCCGGATCCTCTACGGCGCCGCCGTCACCGACGAAAATGCTCCTGCGATGATGCGCGAGGGCGACGTGCGCGGGCTTCTCGTAGGGCACGTCAGCACGAACGCGGAACGTTTTGCCGCCCTTATTAATTCTATTAGTAAAGCGTAATGAATATGAAATGCATCGATGAGATACCGGCGAGTGAGTTGAAAGGGAAGCGCGTGTTCTTGCGCACCATCCTCAATTTGCCACTGAACGCGGACGGCTCCGTCGGAGACGTTTTTCGTCTCAAGCGCGGGTTCCCAACGATAGATTATCTCGTCAAGAACGGTGCGCGAGTGGTAATCGCCGGTTATTTCGGCCGCACAGGCGAGTCGATGCGACCGGTCGCCGAAGCGCTACAGGGCCTCGCTCCGCACGTCAAGATGTACTTTTTCGGCACCCCTTTTTCGGAAGCGCCGCAGCAAGCCGGGGCGCTCAAAGACGGCGAGTGCCTCATCCTCGAAAATCCCCGCCGTGATCCCGGAGAAGAGTCGAATGATCCTGAGTTCGTAAAACTTCTCGCGCGCACAGCCGAGATATTCGTCGGCGATTCGCTTCCTGACGCGCATCGCACCTATGCTTCAAGTGTCGGTGTCGCGAAACTTCTGCCTTCGTATGCCGGATTTTTGATGCGTGATGAGGTGAAGAATCTTTTAGGTGCTCGTTCTCCGGCGCGTCCTTCCTTCGCAATTCTCGGCGGCGCGAAATTTGAGACGAAAGCGCCGCTCATCAGAACGCTCCTCGCCGCCTATAACCATCTCTTCATCGTCGGCGCTTTGGCGAACGACGTGTTCAAAGCGCGCGGATATCCAGTGGGCCGCTCCCTCATTTCTAAAGAACAGCCCGATAAAGATGTGCTCGAACATCCGCATTTTCTTGCTCCCGTTGACGTAACCGTGGAGAGGAGCGATGGGCAAGTGCGCGTGAAAAAACCGCAGGAGGTGGAGGCGGACGACAAAATCGTCGATATCGGGCCGGAATCCGTCGCCATGGTGGCACCCCTCATAGCACAGGCTAAGTCAGTTCTTTGGAGCGGCCCCACGGGCATGTATGAGAAGGGCTACATCCATTATACGCGGGCTATCGCCGAACTGCTTGAGAAAAGCGATGCGCGAAAAGTCATCGGCGGCGGCGACACGATCGCGGCAATCGAAGCTTCGGGCGTGAAGCAGGACAAACTCGGTTTCCTCTCGACCGGCGGCGGGGCAATGCTTGAATATTTATTGAAAGGAACCCTGCCTGGCATCGAAGTCCTCAATTAAGCATTGAGTTTTTGATTTTCTTTTGTATCTCCGACGCCTCTCCGTCTTTGTACTGCCGCTGTGTCCACAGCTTGAAACCGTCTCCCTTGAA
>MFLP01000007.1:6536-9644 GCA_001781555.1 Candidatus Kaiserbacteria bacterium RIFCSPHIGHO2_12_FULL_53_13 | reverse complement strand
TTCTCATCGGATCGATTCTCGGATTTTACCTCGCGTATCTTTATGGAAGAAAAACCACACGATTTAGATGGAGTGAGTATTTTTTAGATTATCATTGACATTGTGAATAGCCGTCGTACGATGTCACATAATATGGGAACTGATAGCGATAGGGTGTGGTTAGTTGTACTCGGTGCGGTTCTCGCAATGGCGACAACCCTTGCAGTAGAAGCATTGAAATATTTGTTTTCAAACAGGAATAAGAAGAAAGACTATAAAATTGTCGTTCGTCTCGAACTGAAGAGCCTTATTTCGGCGATTGACCGTTTGGTTGATCAATATGGAACTGACCAATATTTTCGAATTACAACAATTAATGAACTGCGAGAAGCTGCACAACGCGCTGATCGTATTCGAGATCAAATCACACTTATCAGAAGTGACTCAAAGAAGGAAGAAATTCTCGGTGCCATTAGCGATGTGTTTATCTTTTGCGCAGACACTAATAATCTTGAGGGCGTAGCTTGGGCTCAACCAACAACGCCGGCAAGCGCTGCCCCGATGCTTCCTTGGAACGCCGATATTTTTCGATCTCGCCGTCAAATGCTTGCACTACGAAGTGTTGACATAAAACGAAAACT
Organism: Candidatus Kaiserbacteria bacterium RIFCSPHIGHO2_12_FULL_53_13; assembly: GCA_001781555.1. GTDB lineage: Bacteria > Patescibacteriota > Minisyncoccia > Phycocordibacterales > UBA2100 > UBA10103. Next base: position 9,024 of record MFLP01000007.1, on the reverse strand, counting down.
CAACGACCTGATTTCTTATCTTGAAAATAGGTGAGAGTTTCGTTAATGCCTAGACTTCAGTCGGCTGACGAAACCCCTGAAATACCCTTATGGGACTTGACCTCTAAAGTTTGAATCCCAAGATGTCCGCAGACCGAAGTTCTTATGCCCAATGACCGCAAAGCAAGAGTACTTCTACTTGATGACGAGAAATTCTTGGTTGAAATCTATAAAATCAAATTCGAGAAAAGCGGGTATGAAGTATCCACATACTACGATGTAGACGATGCGTTGAAGGCACTTCGGAAAGGATACGAGCCCGATGTCATATTGTTCGACGTTACGATGCCCGACAGCAGAAGCGGGTATGAATTCATAGAAACAGTGCAAAAAGAGAAGTTGGCCAAACACTGCCTAAAAGTCGCTCTCACTAACGAGGGGCAGGATGGAGAAATAGCACGCCTTGTAGAGTTGGGAGCGGACGCTCATTTACTCAAAACCAATTTTATTCCTTCGGAGATAGTAACCACCGTCACCGAGATGTTGAAAACGAGAAAGCGATAGCATCGCGCTTCGACTTCGAGCGGGATGGTACAATACACATATGAATTCAGTAATTTCAATACTAAAGAAACCCAGCGCTTGGATTCCCATAGCAATTCCACTCGTCTTTTTTGCGTATTTGGTTATTTACATTGCCATATTCGGTATTGTCCGAGAGGAGGATGAAGGAACAGCCGCGCACCTCTTTCAGATTTGGTTGGCACTTGAGCCGTTCTTGTTAGGATACTTCGCCTTCAAGTGGTTGCCGCGCGCGCCCAAGCAGGCACTGATTATTCTGGCGCTCCAAATTGTTGCCGCGCTCCTGCCGATATCCATTGTTTTCTCCCTCGGATTGTAGCTATGTCTTGGATCACGCTCATAGGCCTTTTTGCCGCCACGTGCACTACGTTGTCTTTTCTGCCGCAGGTTATGAAAACGATCAAGACCAAAAACACAAGAGATATTTCATTGGGAATGTACGGTCTTTTTACGGTCGGGGTTCTTTCATGGTTGGTTTATGGAATACTCACGGCTGATTTGCCCATTGTTATCGCAAATGCGATCACAATACTCTTGGCAGGAATAATTCTTATTCTTAAAATTAAATACGGATGACAGACCTTTACGTTTCGCCACTCTCGGGCCCCGCATCCCTTCGACCTGTCTTATTCGTGTCCTTTGTTACTGAATTTATATAAACAGTCCGGTCTTTTGCTGTTAAGTGAAACGTAATTCCCATATGAACCTGAAAGCATTTATTTTCGACATGGATGGTGTAATGCTCGACAGCGAACCGCTGCAACTCCGCTCTTTCAATAAGATTTTAGAAAGGTTCAATGTTTCTGTCTCCATGTCTGATTTCAAGAAGAACTACATGGGTATCAGGGACACACAGATATGCGAGAAGATGATATCTGACTTTAAACTGCCGATTGGCGCTGAAGAATTTGTTAATGGAAAGAGGAATGCTTATCTTGATGTAGTTCTCGAAGAAGACATATCTCCCACCGAGGGTCTCATTGACGCGGTCAATGCACTTTACGAGATACTACCACTTGGGATCGCCTCTTCATCGCAAATCAAAGAAATCGAGATGATAACCATGAAGTTTGGCATTCGCGATCGTTTCAAAGTTCTTGTAAGTGCCCACCAGGTTCCTAATGGCAAGCCAGCACCAGATGTATATCTTAAAGCAAGCGCAATGCTAGAAGTCGGGCCGTCGCTTTGCGGGGCTATCGAGGATACGAAAACGGGTATTGAGTCAGCAAAAGCCGCGGGCATGAGATGTATCGCGATCACGACAACTCATACAACGGAAGAATTAAGCGAGGCGGACAAAGTTATCTCTTCCTTTGATCAATTACCCGGCGTAGTTCAGGATTTATAGAGATACAAATATCTGAATGGCGGCTCCATACCAATATTCGGGGTCTTGGCGAGAAGTCGCTAGAATACCCTTGCTTGCCCGTCCGTAGCTTTGTGAAGGAGGGAGGGGCTTGACCTCAAAAAACACCCGACGCGCAGGCGAGGAGTACCCATATTGCATTTGCCTATAAAGTGCTACTATGACAGGGCATATCTTAATAATTAATTATAAAAATACATGGCAGCAACTAATTCTGCGTTTATGAAGCCGATGACGGTCAGCCCTGAACTGGCCGCCGTGATCGGCGCGGGGCCGATGCCCAGGTCGGAGGTCGTTAAAAAGCTTTGGGTATACATCAAGAAGAACAACCTTCAAGATCCGAGCAACAAGCGAAACATCAATGCCGATACGGCCTTAAAGGCCGTATTCGGCGGCAAAGCGGTAGTGAACATGTTCGAGATGACCAAGCTCGTCTCCAAGCATCTCTCCTAGCAAACATTCCTGTCTGAGAGAATCCCAACGCCGCTCTATGTTAGAGTGGCGTTATGGAAGCACGGCAGACAGCAGGACAAATTCCCGTCGCGGCGGCGGTGGTCGGGA
>MFLP01000007.1:6098-6476 GCA_001781555.1 Candidatus Kaiserbacteria bacterium RIFCSPHIGHO2_12_FULL_53_13 | reverse complement strand
TCTCCGAAGCTGTCCACAGTCTTGCCGACACCTTGAACCAGATCCTCCTGCTTATCGGCGTTCGACGTTCTTTCAAGAAGCCCGACATCGATTTCGGTTACGGATACGGGAACGAGCGCTTCTTCTGGGCGCTTCTCTCGGCGTGCGGGATTTTCTTCATCGGCGCGGGCGTTACTCTCTACAACGGTATTTCTTCGCTCATCCGTCCGGAGCCGATAGAAATTCATGCGCTCGTTTTCATCGTGCTCGGGGCGTCATTCATCATAGAGATGTTCACGTTTTGGATCGCCATTCATGGGCTTAAAAAATCGTACCCGGATGCAACATGGAGGAAGCGGCTCGTACTCGCCGACCCTTCCACGCTCGCGGTTTATCTTG
>MFLP01000007.1:0-6046 GCA_001781555.1 Candidatus Kaiserbacteria bacterium RIFCSPHIGHO2_12_FULL_53_13 | reverse complement strand
ATCTTATTACACCGGCAACACCATATGGGACGGGCTCGGGTCTATTGTCATCGGCCTGCTTCTTGCGGCGACCGCCGTGATACTCATCACGAAAAATCGCTCATATCTTCTCGGCCGCTCCATACCCGAAGAAGAACGCGAGGAAATAATCGCGGCCTTGGTCGCGGAGCCCTCCATAGAGCGCGTCATTGATTTCAAATCGACCGTCTTGGGCGTCGGCGTTTATCGTATCAAGTGCGAGGTCGAATTTAACGGCCCGGCGCTTTTTAAGGAAGCGTATCAGCGCACGGCTCTGAAAGAACAATACAATGAGGTCAAGAATGATTACGAAGCGTTCAAACGTTTTTGCGTGGATTATGCAGACCGCATTCCACGCTTGATGGGGAAGAAGATAGATGAGATAGAGACGATGCTTAAGAAACGTTTTCCTGCCGTTGCGCACATCGACATTGAAATTAATTGATGCGCCCCGATTCTTTAGAATGAATTCTTCCATTTAGATAATTAAGAGAACGTAAAATAAAATCATATGACCGTATTAACTTTCTTGCCGATACTCGTCGCCGGGTTCGTTTCCGCGGTCATCGGATTCGTGTGGTACCACCCGAGTGTTTTTGGAAGCGCGTGGATGCGGCTTTCTGGAATTACTCCGGAAACTGTTGAGGTGGGAAAGAAGCGCATGCCAGCGATGGCGCTTCTCGCGCTTCTCGCGAGCGTGCTTGCGGCATACGTGATCAATCGCCTCGTCATCGCGCTAGTGATATATGATGTCGTCGGTGCCGTGAAGCTATCGTTTTCTTTGTGGGCTGGATTTGTAGCACCCGCTCTTTTGGGAATTATCTTGTGGGAGCAGAAACCGGTGGCGCTCTACCTCATCAACTCGCTCTATTGGCTCGTCGCGCTTGTTGCGATGTCGCTCGTGCTAGTATTTTAATTGCGACGGAGCCCCTTCTCGTCGCACGTTTTGGAGGTCGCTGTCTGCGGCTGTTGCCGCAGCGCTGACTCTCGGCCCGACGGCCTGCGAGACACCCCCAAAACGTGCGGCTTCGGCGGATTCTTCCAGCTCACGCAACGTGAAGTGACCTATGAAGCGAACATTTATATACGCAACAGTGCTTTTAATCTGTGCTGTCGGTATCACTGTTTTTAGTTGGTGGGGGAAATCCGAGTTCGGACGCGCTTCACTGGAAAATCTACCGGTCCAGGTCATCCAGGTCGGCGGAAGAGACGTGCACGTGACCATTGCCGACACTATCTCCTCGCGAGAAAGGGGGTTGGGGGACCGGACAGGTCTTGCGCCGGACGAGGGGATGCTTTTTGTGTTCGCTTCAGATGCGAAATACGGGTTTTGGATGAAGGACATGCATTTCCCGATTGACATTTTGTGGCTTTCCGGTCGCGGTGAGGTGCTCGACATGCGGAAAGACGTCTCTCCCGCTACGTATCCCGCCATTTTCACGCCCAAGGCACCCGCACGCTTCGTTTTGGAGCTTCCGGCAGGCTTCTCCGAAGCGTATAATGTGAAAATCGGGGATGAGGTGAAGATGCGGTAGTTGTCCACAGGTGTCCGCGAGAAATTTTCCGGAAACCGAGGCGTACAATGAATGTCCTTTACTCTTTATCAACCGATTCATTATGCGCATGACGAATCAAACTACCGCCACGAGGCGTGCGAGAAGCACCCCTCGCGTCGCTGTTGCCGCGAGGTCTTTCGGAGGCAACTCAGCCCTTCGCGTTTATAAAAAATATCTTCCGAACGTCCAGAAACGCGACGGTCGGATAGTCCCGTTCGAGTTTGATAAGGTAGTGAACGCGATACACAAGGCGATGCTTGCGACGAACGAGGGTTCACAGGACGAGGCCGTCGTCGTTGCGCACAAAGTAGCTGGCGAGATGATGCGCATTGCAAAAACATATAAGAATTTCCTGCCAACGGTGGAAGGCTGTCAGGACGAAGTCGAGCGCCAGCTTATTCTCGCCGATTATGCAGCTGCTGCGAAGGCATACATCCTCTATCGCGCGGAGCGGGCGAAGATACGCAAGGAGCAAGGCGAGGTTCCCGAGCACGTGCGCAAGCTTGCGGAAGAAAGCAAAAAATATTTCAAAAGTAATCCGCTCGGCGAATTCGTCTATCTGCGCACCTACGCGCGCTGGATAGAAAGCGAACAGCGGCGCGAGACATGGATAGAGACCGTCGACCGCTATGTCGGATTCATGAAAGAGAATCTCGGAGATAAATTGACGAAGCGCGAATATTCCGAGATCCGCGAAGCGATATTGAAACAAGAAGTGATGCCATCAATGCGCGCGATGCAATTCGCAGGAGCTCCCGCGCGCAAGTGCAACACGTGCTTCTACAACTGCTCATTCACCGCTCCGACGAAGCTGGAAGATTTTGCCGAGATAATGTATCTCTCGATGCAAGGATGCGGCGTGGGATATGCGGTGGAGAGCCAGAACATACAACAACTTCCGCAGATAGAAAAACAAACGGGAGATAAATTGCCGACGCACATCGTTCTAGACACGAAAGAGGGGTGGTGCGACGCGCTCACGCTCGGACTTAGGACGTGGTATGCGGGCAAGGACATCGATTTTGATTTTTCTCTTATACGTCCGGCTGGAGCGCGTCTGAAGACGATGGGCGGCAAAGCATCGGGTCCGGAGCCCCTCCGCTCTCTTCTTGCTTTCGCGCGCGAGAGGATATTCAAGCGGCAGGGAAGGCGCCTGCGCAACATAGACGCGCACGACATCGTCTGCAAGATAGGCGAATGTGTGGTCGCGGGAGGCGTGCGCCGCACGGCGATGATATCTCTTTCCGATCTTGACGATGTGGAGATACGCGACGCCAAGAAAGGCCAGTTCTTCCTCACGGATCCATATCGCTCCGTAGCAAACAACTCAGCCGTATATGAGGTAAAACCGACGAACGCCGAACTTATGGATGAATGGGTGGCGCTCATGAAAAGCGGGACCGGCGAGCGCGGTATTTTCAATCGCGGCTCGCTTCAGAAGACCATGCCAGAGCGGAGATTGAAATACTTGAAGAAGAAATACGGGAAGAAGGGCAATTTTATCGGCCAAGTCGGGACAAATCCCTGCGGTGAGATCATTCTGCAGTCAAAACAATTCTGCAATCTCTCGGAAGTCATCGCCCGCGCGGACGACACCGAGAAAACGCTTCTCCATAAAGCGAAACTCGCTACTCTTTTGGGAACGTATCAATCGACTCTAACCAAATACAACTACATAGGAAAGGAATGGCAGGAAAATTGCGAGGCCGAACGTTTGCTTGGAGTTTCCATAACCGGTCAATGGGATTCTCCGGCGGTGCGCGAACCTAAGTTGATGCGCAAGATGCGCGCAATCTCCATAAAGACGAATCAGAATTATGCGAAGCGCTTCGGTATCAATGCGTCGTCTTCAATTACATGCGTGAAGCCGTCGGGAACTGTTTCGCAGACATTTGATTGCTCGTCGGGTATACACCCGCGCCACTCGCAATATTACATCCGCCGCGTCCGCATCTCGGCGACCGACTCTCTCTTCAAGATGATGCGCGACCAGGGTGTGATAGCGCACCCGGAAGTGGGACAGAATCCGAATGAGGCGACGACGTTCGTCTTGGAATTTCCGGTGAAGGCACCGTCGGGCTCCGTTTTCAAGAACGACCTTTCCGCTCTCGAGCAATTGGAATATTGGAAGATGGTGAAATTGAATTTCACCGAACACAATCCGTCGGCGACGATTTCCGTGGGCGACGAGGAATGGGTGAGTGTCGTCGCGTGGATTTCCGACAACTGGGACATCATCGGCGGTCTTTCGTTCCTGCCGCGAGAAAATCACGTATACCGGCTCGCTCCCTATGAAGCTATAGACAGAAAAACATACGAAGCGCTCGCATCAAAGTTCCCGCAAATCGACTACTCGAAATTAATTATCTATGAGCGAACTGACGAGACGGAACAAGCGAAAGAATTAGCGTGCGCCGGCGGCACGTGCGAGATCGTGTGATTCGTGATGCGGGTGAACGCGCGCCCGAACACGGACTGCGTGGATAGTCGTTTCTGCACCACCCTGCTGTATGACGCGGACGCATGAACATTTGCTGCGCGATGTTTTCCGCGCGTTCACTCGCCTCACTCACTTTCGTTGGGAGAAGGAAAAGGGAAGGTATAAAAAATGAAAGTGCCCGGCGAACCGAACACTTTCGTGCAACGGTTCGCCGGGCTGTCGGGGGCGGTGTTCATGATTCTTGACTCCCCAGCGGCCTTTCGATGATGAGTAGGGATTCTCCGTCAGAAATGATTTCTTTCCCCCTGATCCCGTCTGCTGATTGCCCGTTCCGGAAAATCTGGATGAAAGCTCCCCTGACTGGCTCCATCTCGTTAACCTCGAATGTTCCTAGGGCCGACTCCAGTAATGCTTCCAGGATCGACTCCATTTGCGAGAGGTCAATGGGTTCATTGTTCCAGAACACCTGGACATCGTCTGGGAATGTAACCTGGGGAGTTTCTCCATCCCCCTCCGGACCGGGGCCAGAGGGTAAGGGAGGCATTTCCCACCCACCCCTTTTCGTCAAGGCCAGCTCGGCCTCCCTGTGATAGAAGCTGAAAGATTGACCACCCGGGAGATCCAATTCGAGCGGGTCCACCTGATAGGGCACGTACTTTACATGGACCGACATGGCCACTTCCCCCTGTGAATGAACAAACCTTGAGCATACATAGAAAGGCATAAAAACGAAAGGCCCGGCGAGGCCGAACCAGTCGTTCGTCTCGCCGGGCCTCACACCGACCAATAGTTTTCCTCCCCTTGGCGATTGTCCACGATGAGACACACCATTTCCCGGGCTCTCAATATGAGGGACCGATTTTCGGGTGTTTGAGCTACCGGCACCCAACCCGCAAGGGAGTACAGAAAAACGCAGACCCCCTCAGGTTGAGTCGGCTGTCCGTATTTCTGTACAGCCTCCTTGACTGCGTCCCCTAGGGGAGTTCCTACTGGTACGCCGTGACTCCGTGTTACGGCCTCCCGTACGAAAAAATTGACCGCTATCGTCCCTGTTGAATTCATCTGGCCCCTCCATTCTGAGAAAAGAAGAAGAAATACTATACTTAACTGCCAATCAGTAATATATCGGTGCTTATACTTCATGTCAATTTTTAATAGTAGAAGTATATAAAAACGAAAGGCCCGACGAAACGACAAGCCGGGCTCTCGTTTCGTCGGGCCTCAAAGCGCCCAGAAACTGGGCGCTAATCTTCGTGGGGTATTATCCACGAAGATTAGTATCCACTCACCGCCTCGCAGAATCTTGTTTCTGCGAAAGAGTGAATTAGGCAAACCATCCAGGAAGACTCGAATACCTTCGGGTCGAGGGGCTTTTGCCTCCCATGGCATTGGCGGATCCTGCCATAGTTGTTGGGTGGATCTTTCAACCATCATGGCAACAGCTTCTTCAATCGTAACGCCGAAGAGGCCCATCAAGTATTTTCGGCTTCCTGCACTTGCCGGTCTTTCGTCGAGGAAATCGACCCTGACCGGATGTTCCAAGAAAAATTGGTTCATTTTCTCGCTCCAGTTGCTGTCTACAATCACTGTGCCAGATGTTCTGGACTTGTCAAATTTCTTCATCGTGCGATAATGTTCGCCTGCGTTAGGCAGCTACTGTTGATGCTGTCTGCCACAGGATGTTTCAGAATTGGGTGTTTGCCCGCCTTCGCCAAGGCTTCGGCGGGTGCTCGATTCTGTAGCCACCTGCGGTGGACAGAATCGGCAGAGGAAAGTCCGGACACGCGCTCCACAAGGAGCAGCAGGGTAGCGGGTAACGCCCGCCGGGGTAATCCCAGGGATGCGAACAGAGACGCCGAACCCGAGAGGGGACGGGATCCGCAAGGATCAGCTCGCATGGAAACACGCGAGGTGCAACGGCAAAATTCCTACCTGCGTGCAAGGCCGTGCCAGATGATGTCTTTGATATCGTTTGGAGAGCCGCTTGAGGTGATCGGCAACGCTCATCCCAGATAAATGGCTGCCCCCGACA
>MFLP01000006.1 GCA_001781555.1 Candidatus Kaiserbacteria bacterium RIFCSPHIGHO2_12_FULL_53_13 | reverse complement strand
GAGCGCTTCGCGAATATCATCTTCGCTTCGCACCTCGGTAAAATATCTTGCGGCCCCACCTATCTTGAAGGTGGTCAAAGGCGCCAGCGGCACGTTTTCTTTGATATTGATGGACATATTATTTCTTCTTTCTTTTCGTGCCATTCTCGGCCTCCAGCATCCGTATCTCATCTCTCAATAACGCGGCAGTCTCGAAATCAAGTTTATCAGCCGCGTCGTGCATCTCACGGCGTTTATCGGCGATGAGCTTCTTCATATCTCCCTTGTACGCTTCCGCGTCGAGCTCGGCAAGCCCGGAAACAGCGCGCTTTCGCGTACGCTCGATGTCACCGATGATGTCCTTGATGCGCGTTTGGATCGTTTGCGGCGTGATACCATGCTTCACATTGTACGCGATCTGTTTCTCGCGCCTCCGATTCGTCTCACCTATCGCGCGTTCCATTGAGCCCGTCATGTTGTCTGCATATAGGATTACACGGCCCAAAACATTCCGTGCAGCGCGGCCTATGGTCTGAATGAGGGATGTTTCGCTGCGCAGGAACCCTTCTTTGTCGGCATCGAGTATGCCGACCAGTTCGACTTCCGGCAGGTCGAGACCTTCGCGCAGGAGGTTCACTCCGACGAGCACGTCGAACGTGCCCTTGCGGAAATCGGTGAGTATCTCGATGCGCTCGATTGTCTTCACGTCGCTGTGGACGTAGCGCGCCTTTACCTTCTTTTCGGCAAGGAACGCCGCGAGATCCTCCGCCATCTTTTTGGTGAGCACCGTCACCATCGAGCGTCCTCCACGCTTCGTGACGATTTCCGCTTCCGCTATGAAATCTTTGACCTGCCCCAGATATTCATTCGAACTGACTATGGGCTTTACGACAATTTCTGGGTCCACGAGCCCGGTCGGACGGATGACCTGCTCTACTGGCGCGCTGCTGCGCTCCAGCTCATAGTGCCCTGGTGTCGCGCTTGTATAAAGCGTCTCTCCCACGCGCTTCTCAAATTCCTCAAAAGTAAGAGGACGATTATCAACTGCGCTCGGAAGACGGAAACCATACTCTACCAACATCTCTTTGCGCGCGCGATCGCCCGCGTACATTCCTCCGATCTGCGGGATGGTCACGTGCGATTCATCAATTACCGTAAGGAAATCCGGAGTGCCATCGGCGTTCTTCGGAAAGTACGAAAGGAGCGTGTGAGGTGGCTCGCCAGGCTGGCGTCTGTCGAAATGCCGCGAATAGTTCTCGATGCCATTGCAGAAGCCGAACTCGCGGATCATGGCAATATCCTGGCGCGTCCTGCGCTTAAGCCGTTCGGCTTCCAATATCTTCCCCGAATCGTTGAATTTTCTAAGCTGTGCCTTGAGTTCTTCTTCAATATCTGAAAGAGCAGCTTCTTGTACGTCTTTGGGCGTCACATAGTGCTTTGCAGGAAAGATGAAGACTGCGTCTTTCTTGCCGTGTATCTCGCGTGTTGTCGGGTCTATTTCCTCGATTTTGGCGACATTGCCCCCAGATAGATCCACGCGATAGATAGTGCGTTCACTCGCCGGCATTATTTCAACACTCCCGCCGAGCGCGCGGAATGTCCCAGGCGACAGGTCGCCAGCAACACGCTCGAAATACATCGAGATAAGGCGGCGTGTGAGAGTCGCGCGCGTCTGCACTTCTCCTTTAGTTATTTTCAGATTGACCTTTTCATATTCCGTAGGACTTCCCAATCCATAAATGCAGGAGACAGATGCGACGATTATCACATCTTTACGCGTGAGGAGCGCCTGCGTCGCCGCATGCCGCAAGCGTTCGATATCTTCATTTACCTGCGCCTCCTTCTCGATATATGTATCAGAGACCGGCATGTAAGCTTCCGGTTGATAGTAATCGTAGTACGACACGAAATAGTGCACCGCGTTGTCGGGAAAAAATTCGCGATATTCCGCCGCGAGCTGGGCGGCAAGCGTTTTGTTATGCGCTATGACCAAGGTCGGCTTTTGCCATTGCTCAATTACATTTGCGACAGTGAATGTCTTGCCCGAGCCGGTGACTCCAAAAAGTGTCTGGTGTCGTTTCTCGGCTTTTAGCCCCTCAACGAGCGCTTTTATAGCGCCCGGCTGATCGCCGGCCGGTTTATAGTGCGGCTTCAGATTGAATCCCGATTTCACGCTAAGTACTGTATCAAAATTTACCTAACAAAAGAAACCTGCTTTCGTCTCAACCGAGCGTGAGGATGGCCGCGTTGCGCTTTCCGCGCTTCAATTTCGCGAGCGGGGCATCCTGAAAGTCCTCATGCATTATTTTTCGGTTCGGATCGGAAATGCGACCGCCGTTCAACATCACTGCCCCGTCCTCAATAAATTGCCGAGCTTCCCTCTTTGAAGAGGCGAGCTTCGTCTCTACCAGAACATCCACGATATGCAGGCCAAGACGCACTGGGTATGTCGGGGCTTCTCTCCTAAGTAACTCTTGTTCTTCCGAAGACAGAGCTCCCATTTCTTTATCTCCAAAAATGGCGGCTGAGACATCTCCTACTACATGGGCTACTTTTTCTCCATGGACAAGTGATGTCACCGCATTCGCTAATCTCTTTTGAGCATATCTCCCCGCCGGATTCCTTTTATGCTCAGAGATGATGGTGGCGATCTCTCCTGCGGGAATAAGGGTCATTTTGAGCAAATATTCTTCCACCGCATCGTCTTCTGAGTTCAGCCAGAACTGATAGAACTGGAATGGAGTTGTTTTTGCCGAGCTGAGCCATATCGCCCCTTCTTCACTCTTGCCGAATTTCTTACCGGTTGCCTTGTTGATGAGGAGCGGCCAGGTGAACGCGTAGACCGTTTTTCCGCTCTTGCGCCGAACGAACTCGACGCCGGCAAGAATGTTGCTCCACTGATCCGAACCGCCGACTTGCATGTCGCATGCATAGTGTTCGTTCAGGTAAAGGAAATCGTAGCCCTGCAGGAGCGAGTAGCTGAACTCGGTGAACGAGATGGGTGATTCGCTCTCGAGCCGATCGCGCACGATGTCTTTCTTGACCATCGCGTTCACGGTGAAATGCTTCCCCACGTCGCGCAGGAAATCGAGGAGCTTGAGGCCCGCGAGCCATTTCGCGTTGTTCACCTCGGTGAATTCATCGCTCCCGAATACTCTGCGTATCTGCGCCGCCACGGTCTTCGTATTGCGCGCGACCGTCTCTTCATCCAAGAGATTGCGCTCTTCGCTTTTGCCGCCCGGGTCGCCTATCATGCCCGTGCCGCCGCCCGTAAGAAGGATGACTTTGTGCCCGTCTTCTAGGAATCGCCGCAAGACAAGGAGTCCCACCAGATTACCAACGTGGAGCGAATCGGCGGAGGGGTCTATCCCGAGGTAAACGGTACGCTTCTGTCCATCGGTTATCTCTTCGAGCTTTTCGCTCGAAAACTGATGCACGTAGCCGCGCGCACGCAGAACCTCCGAGAGTTTTGCCATATTCTTCATACTATACCACGCAGGAGCAGAGCGGCGGAAAGGTCTTTAGGGACTCGCGGAGCGCGTCGGCGCGAGCGGGAAGAATTTTTCAGCAGAAAAATATCTGTGCCCTAAAGACCTTTTTGCCGTTCGCGTTCCTGCACCTCCACCTCATCCATCCCAAAGTGGTGTGCGAATTCGTGCCAGATGGTCTCCGCGACGACCCGCGCCACGGATATGCCATCTTCCTCCGCCGCTTCTTCTATGGGCTCCTGATAGAGAGTGATCGTATCGGGCAGTGTCATTCCTACGCCGTATCCTTCGCCCCGCGCCGTATGCGGGACGCCGCGATAGAGTCCGAGCAGGGTCTCGTCCGGCTTGAGGCCTTCCTCGCGGCGCGTCGCTTCATCCGGCTCGTCTTCGATGAGGAGCGCCACGTTCTTTATTTTTCCGCGCACCCATTCCGGAAGCCGCTCGTACCCGTCGCGCACCAGAACCTCGAATTCACTCCGTCTCATGCCGCCTCGACCGCTTCAATCGCCAGACTTCGGCCGCAGGAGCGGGAAGAGCTGAGTTTCGTGCGCCGGCTTATTCTCAAGAAATGCGAACAATCTTTCCGAGACGCCAAAACCAAACGCCGGCGGCATACCGTATTCCATCGCTCGTACGTAATCAAGATCGAGCCGTTGCGCTTCGTCATCGCCTTCATCCCGCAAGTGCTGTTGCTCCTCGAACCGTGCGCGCTGGTCTAGGGGATCATTCAGTTCACTGTACCCTTTCCCCACCTCGGAACCGGCGATAATCACTTGGAAGCGTTCAACGACACTTTCATTCTTACCACTGCGCTTCGCCAGAGGTTCTAGGAACACCGGTACGCCGACGAGAAATGCGGGTCCCCCTATCGATTTGCGTATCTGCTTCCAGAGATGGTCAATAGCGCGTGCACGATTTGGAGCATCGCCGAACACGACGCCAGCGTCGCGAGCCGCCTGTATCGCATCTTCTTCCGTAGCGGTGAGAGGATCGAGCCCGAAACGCTCGCGGATCGCATCGGAGAAATCGACAGTCGGCCACTTGTCCGCGAAATCCACTTCGTGCTCAGCAATCTTGAATGAGTACTTGCCGTAGGTCTCTTTCACGACGTGACGATAGAGCTCCTGAACGAATTTCATGCCTGCACGCATGTCGGAGAAGGCCTCATATGATTCAAGCTGCGTATAATCCTGCAAATGCTCGCGCGACTGGCCTTCGTTGCGGAAGATGCGGCCGATCTCGAATACCTTCGAAAAACCGGCGATGAGCAGGCGTTTCTGCCACAGTTCTCCGGCAGATATGCGCAGGTACACGTCGATGTCGAGAGCATTGTGGTGCGTCGTGAACGGCCGCGCGTCGGCGCCGCCGGGGCTCGTCTCAAGAGTCGGGGTCTCGACCTCCATGAAGCCGCGCGCAAGATAGAAATCACGTACGGCGCGCCAGAACTTCGTCTTGCGCTCGAACATCGCGCGCATATCGGCGTTGAGAAGTATGTCGAGATACCGTTCGCGCAGGCGAAGTTCTTCGTCTTTGATACCATACCATTCCGTGGGAATGGGTAAGAGCGACTTGGAAAGCATGCGCCATGAAGAGACTTTGAGCGAATGCTCTCCCCGTTTCGTTGTATACGCAACACCCGTGCATTCGACAAAATCTCCTGCATCAACCGTTTCGTTGAATAATATGAAAGCTGCGTCATCCATGTCGGCTTTCTGAAGGACTGTCTGCACGCGCCCCGTTCCACCTTCGGTGAGCGCAGTCGAGCCATCGAAAATATCGGCGAATATTATGCCTCCCTGTCCACGCAAAGACATAACGCGGCCGGCAAGCGTCGCCGAGGCGCCGTTCTTCATACGCTCATCGAAATCCGCAAGAAAATCTGATATGGTCGCCGTCCGCGCTGAAATGGCAGGATACGGATCCATTCCCGCTTCTTTCAGACGTTCAAGCTTCTTAAGCCGCTCCGCACGCATGTCGGTTTCGCTCATAGAATCATCATAGCAAATGCCGCAGGACTGATATCGCCTCCGAAGACCCTACTTCCGGCATTCTCCGTGTCGCAAAGACCCAGAGCAGGAACAGAAAAACGGCGACTAGAAATACGGATGCGAGCATAAACCAGCGACCGTGTTCGTGCATCAGCTTGTCGAACTTCCCGATCAGCTGATCAATGTCCATTTTATAATTATATCATTCCGGAGCTCATTCATACCGCAGGGCTTCGATCGGACTCTTCTTCGCGGCGGTGCGCGCGGGATAAAGACCGAAGATGAGCCCGATGATGCTCGAGACGCCGATGCCGAGAAGCGCGGCCTGAAGCGGGAACGTGAAATTCCAATCCAATCCGAACACATTGCGTATCACGAGCGAGATCGCGAAGGAAAGACCGGCACCCAAGAGTATGCCGATAACTCCGCCTACGCCGGTTAATATGACAGCTTCAAGCAAAAATTGCATCAAAATGTCTCTGTTTGTCGCACCGATTGCCTTGCGCAGTCCGATCTCACGTGTTCGCTCCGTCACAGATACGAGCATGATGTTCATGATGCCGATGCCGCCGACAACGAGCGAGATGGCGGCGACCATCGCGAGGAAGAGCGTGAGGGCGGTCAGAACGATACCCACGGTCTTCAGAGCATCCGCCTGTGTTTGAATGCTAAAGTCATCTTTGTCTGGGTCAGTAATACCATGCAGTTGGCGGAGCGTCGCCTGTATATCGTGAACGGTTGAGATGACGTTTTCATCTTTGTCAGCACGGACAATAAAACGGTTGTAGTATCTGATGCCAAACACATACTGCTGGGCAGTGGTATAAGGCATCATCGCCATCTCGTCAAAATTAATTAGAGTAACACTCCCCATCTTTGCGCGTATCCCAATCACCAAGAAATTTTTGCCTTTTATTTTTACGCGTTGGTTCAAAAGATCGCTGTTTGGTGCCAATTTATCTGCAACATTATACCCCAAAATCACCACCGCTGCGGAATTATGCACCTCATCAGCAGTCACATTCCTCCCGCGCTCTGGATAAGAGTCATAAACGTCTGCCATCATCTCGTTTCCGCCAAATATCGTTGGACGGTATGTGCGCCCCTCATACGAAATCGTCTCACTGCCGAATACTACTGGAATAATATATTCAGCATGGGGTACATTCTCTTTACGCTCCAAAGCCGCAAGATCTCTTGTGGTCAACGAAGCGGAGAGCGTTGCGACGATGTCGGTCGGGCTTTTGGGTATTCGACCCGGGACAACTCCGATCACACGCGAACCAAGTCCTTGAATCTGGCCCAAGATCAGGCTTTGTGCTCCTTCCCCAAGAGACACAATCACGATAATTGCCGTAACACCAATGACAATGCCGAGAATGGTCAAGGCCGAGCGGGATTTATTGGTCTTGAGCCCGATGAGCGCAGTCCGTACCGTGTGTTTGAGGATCATACCCGGTTAGTAGGACGCGCCTTTGCGCCAGACGCCTTCCGGCTGGCGCGGCGAGATGCGTAAGCGTTTTCCAGATTGTTTAGATTCGTTTGCATGTTGATTTTCAGTTTATTTGCCCGCCAAAGGCGCATCTCACTACCGAGTCATACTATTTGACGAATGCTTTCCCCGTGCGTCGATTCGCGACCTTGACGTCGCTTTCCACCTGTCCGTCGTAAAGACGGACGATGCGCTGTGCGTATTCGGCAGTATAGGTCTCATGCGTGATCAGGATGACAGTGTTCCCCATACCGGCATGCAGACGCTGGATGGTCTCCATCACCAGTTCGCCCGACTTTGAATCCAAGTTCCCCGTCGGCTCGTCGGCGAAGATGACCTGCGGATCATTCACGAGCGCCCGCGCGATTGCGACCCGTTGTTTTTCGCCTCCGGAAAGCTGGGACGGCTCGAAGTCGAGGCGGTGCGAGAGCCCCACCCTCTCGATAGCCTGCTTCGCTTTTTCCTCCCACAGTTCCTCACGGACTCCGGAATAGAGGAGCGGGAGCTTCACATTCTCAAGCACGGTCGTCCGCGGCAGGAGGTTGAACGATTGGAAGATGAAGCCGAACTTCTTATTCCGCACGCGAGCCACTTCCTGCTCCGTGTATTCATCTACGGTCCTGTCGTCGAAGCGATACGAGCCGTCCGATGGCTTCTCAAGAAATCCGAGGATGTGAAGCAAGGTCGATTTGCCGGAGCCGGAAGGTCCCATGATCGCGAGGAATTCGCCCTCGCTGATGTCGAGCGTGATGCCTTTCAAGACGCGCGTCGCGACGTCCTCGTCTTGGTAGGTTTTCTCCAGATCCCTCACTTCCATGAGCGCCATACTTCTTGAGCGCCAGGGCTAGTTTATTTTTACCTTGTCTCCCTCTTTCAATCCGGAAATGACTTCTACGTCGCCGTTCGAACCCCGCAAGCCCGTGGTTATCTCCACCTCCCGGACCGTATCTCCCTCGATCATCTGCACGGTCTTTATCGTTCCTCTGGTGAAAACAGTGCGCCCGGGCACGAACAGCACATCCTCGCGTTTCTCTCCGGCGATGTCGGTATTCGCGGTCATTCCGGGCTTGATGCGAGGATCGCTCTTCTTGAATTGAAGCGTGGTCCGGTAGGTCGAGACGCCGTCGATGACCGTCTCGGCCGGGTCGATCTTCGAAACTGACGCGGTAAATAGCGCGTCATTTCCGTAGGCGTCAAGTGTCACCTGCGCTTTATCTCCGATCTTTATCTTGGCAATATCCGCCTCGGGAATATTCGCCTCGATCTCGTATTTTCCGGCTGATATCACCGACACAAGGTTCACCCCGATGCCTGCGATTTCACCTGCGTGCGCATCCTGTCTTGTGATAACGCCGGATATGGGCGAACGGATCACGGTTTTCGCAAGCTGCGCCTGCAGATTCATCACGCTTGCATTCGCGGCATCGACTTCCGCCGCCTGTGCATCAATTTGCTCCTGCACGGTACCGGCTTTCTTCAAAGCGAGTTTGGATTGCGCCGTGCGGAGCTTCTCTTCCGAGGTCGTCAGCGTATCGAGCGCGGTCGTCACATTCGTGCGGCCAGCGAGGATGGCTGCTTTGTAAGCATCGACCGTCGTCTGAGATACCGTAGAACTCGTCGTCAGAGTATTTACCGCGGTTGCCACTTTATCCAAATAATTCTGAACAGCCCGAAGGTTTTGTTTCGATTCCTTTATATTCTGATAAATATCTTGAGTGGCAGATAGATCAGCCGTTGATGCGTTCCAAGACGTGAGCACTGCTTCAACAGCTACCCGTCCGCTCTCTATGTCATTTTTAAGCTGTGAATCACTTATTGTGAAATTAAACTGCGGCGATGCGCTCTTCGGACTTGAAAATAGCTGGTCGACTTTGTTCCTAATCGCATCATCTGAATTTACATAACTATTCTTAATTTCATTCGTGACATCGTTAGCGGCGTTCTCAACATCAACTTCTGATACGAAAATGTCCTCGGGTCGAGAACCTCTTCTTAGTTCCTCCAGCTTTGCCTCCTGCGACCTAACGGTCGCCTTTGCTTGTGCGAGCTGTGCCGCAACATCAGCACTCTCTAACGACACTAGCAGGGTTCCGGCGGCGACCAGTCCACCAACGTCGTGATAAACAACGGCTATCCGTCCGCTTTTTTCAAATGACAAATTTACCTCGTTTGCAGGTTTGACTTTCCCGGTAACAGAAACGACTTGGGACACCGTGCCGCGGCTTATAACTGCGAAATTTGGAATGTCCTGCTTATTCCTGCTGGAGTAATACCACCATCCGAAGCCCAAAACTGCAAGGATCAGGAAAACGGTCGTCCACGGGCGACTTGAAGCAAAATTCCTTATTGCATCGATATATTGCTTGATTCTAGCCATTTATTGATAGTTTAACTTATTGGTCACATTTTAACACTATTTCCTGCACTTTCACATATTCTCCTACCTTCCCCATGAGAGCAGCAATCGTCATCGCGCGAACCGGGTCCGCCGCGGCTACGACGCTTGTATTCCGTGCAGAATAGAGTAGTACGGCCGTGTTATATTTATTCCTTAATCAACACATTGTTTTACTCTCATGACTTCATTCATTACCACGATAGATTCCGCGGTCCTGCAAACCCTGTATTCGGTGCGTGATCCTTTTCTTGTACACACATTCATCTGGATATCTGAACTCGCGAGCGTTCCGACCGTGATCGGATTTACTGCGACGGTCGTCATTCTGCTTGCATATCGCAAACGATGGGCTATCGCGGCAGGTCTCATAACTAGCGCTTATGGCGCCGTAGTAGCTACCGGAATCATAAAAGAAATCGTTATGCGTCCGCGACCCGGGACTGAAGTCGCTGCATATATTGAAACTACCTCGTCATTCCCGAGCAGCCATGCGGTTCTCTCTATAGCGTTCTACGGATTCCTCGTCTGTATGCTCTGGAAGAACCTCCCTCTCAGATGGAAAAAGGCAGCAGCCGTTAGTTTGAGCGTCTTAATCCTGCTTGAAGGATTCAGCCGCCTCTACCTCGGCATACACTACCCAAGCGATGTTCTCGCCGGCTACCTGCTCGGTGCTTTCTTATTGTGGATCGGTATTAATGTATCGAGAAAACTCGAACGAAGATGATTACTTCATCTTACGACCGCCGAGGATCGTCTTCAAGAGCGCCATCCGGATGAGGAGACCGTATCCTACCTGCTTGAAATACACGGCGTGCGGCGAGTCGTCCACCTCCGGAGTTATCTCACCCACGCGCGGGAGCGGATGGATGATAATGGCGCCCTTTTTCATCGAATCCGCAAGCTTGCGATTGATGATGTAGACGCCTTTGAATTTCTGATATTCCTCCTGGCTCGCAAATCGTTCTTTTTGGATGCGTGTCTGATACATAACATCGCATTTATGCATCGCGTCTTCGAATTTCTCCGTTTCATCATAGGTGACCTTGTGCTTTTTGAGGTACGTCTTGATGTCATCGCCCATCTTGAGCGCTTCGGACGACACGAATGTCATGTGGATATTCTTGAATTTCGCCAACAGATATCCGAGCGAACGGGCAGCGCGGCCGTACTTCAAGTCTCCCACGAACGCAATGCGGATGTCATCCGTGCGGCCGAGCTCGCGTCTGATCGTGTACAGATCGAGGAGTGATTGTGTCGGATGCTGCCCTGCACCGTCTCCTGCATTGATAACGGGTACTTTCGATACCGCCGCCGCGCGCGCAGACGCGCCGGCTTCGGGATGCCGCATGACGATGACGTCGGCGTAATGATTCACTACGCGCGTGGAATCTTCGAGTGTCTCTCCTTTCGTCGCCGAAGACGATTCACTACCGTTCTCCATTGTTATGACGGAGCCGCCCAGATGGAGCATCGCGGATTCGAACGACAAGCGCGTGCGTGTCGACGGCTCATAGAAGAGCGCGGCCATGATCTTCCCCTTGAGCGATTCTTCCCGGACGCCCTCAAGCGAATCGGCGAGTTTAAAGAGTTTCTCGATTGTCTCCCTATCGAACTGCTGGGTTTCGACGACGTGCCCCGCACCAACTTTGGCATTGCTTCTACCGTGCCCCTTGTGCATTCCATCAACCATACAAGTGCATGTATTCTACATCATCGCTCAACATGAGTTCTTTCAGCACGGTCATGCCAAAATGTGGTGACGGGGCGTGATGCATCACATCCGAGTGTAGCGCGATTTTTATTTCACGCCAGTCGCCGCGCGAACCTTTGTCCACAGTACCGGAATCTCAAGTGTTTCGTTCTGGATCACCCATCGGTAAAGCGCCGGGCTCACGGTGATAGCGAATACGATAGTCCCCAATAGATGCATTAGTGTGAACGGTATTTGTCCCATAAGCGCGACCATGAACGGCTGGCCTTGGAAAATCGGGCCAATGGTGAGGCCCGTCGCCGCATCGTAGAGGACGGTGCCGACGATGCCAAAACGGAGAAAATTCCCCCTCGATGCCTCGCGATTCTTGAAATAGGCATGCGCCCCGACGCCGAGGAGGCCGTAGGCGACCGCGGTCACGGCGGTCCAGACGCCCCAGCCCGATGTTACGGCATCGAAAAGTACGATGCCGAGGAATCCGAACAAGAAACTGCCTAGTAAACCGTAGCGTTTCGAGAATGGCATAACCGTGGCGAGCATCGGCTCAAAATTCGGCGGGCGGAATGGTATCAGCCGGAAAAGGAATACGCCGACCCAGCCGATCGCGAATTTCAGCCAACCGGTTGTGAACTGAAGCTTCATACTGCAAATACGGAACTAGAGGACGAACCGGCCGTTCTTGTAGATCATCTTTTTCGTTCCGTTCTTGAGATGCGCTGTGACCGTGCGCTTGGTCGTCGAGATGATATCGGTGTGTACGGACGAATCGTTGAAGCCGAGCGCCTCCGCCTGCTTCGTCGTCAATTTCGAGACGTCGCCCGCGTAGGTATCGCGGTATGACATGCCAAGTGCCAAGTGCGTGTTGCCGAAAGGCCCGCCCATGTTCTCGTCGAAAAGCGTCTCCGCCATGAATTTGGTGATGCGCGAGTGGCGACTGTCCGTGAGCGAGTACTCGCCGATTCGGTTCGCGCCCTTGGTCGCTATCATTTCTTTCAAGAGTTTTTCATTCGTCTTCGCTTTGCTTTTCACCACGAGACCGTCTTTGAACCACAGTTCTATGCCCGTGATCTTGTTGCTGTAGCGGTAGAGCGGCTGATTGAACCGTATCCAGCCGTTGGTGCCGCGCCAGTCGGGCGAGGTGAATATCTCGAAACTCGGGATATTCCGGCCGGAGCCCGCGAGCCACGATCTTTTTTCGCCGAGCTTCACCCACAGGTCCATATCGGGTCCCACCGCGTGCAGGCGGTCTATCTTCGGCGAGAGCTGATTGAGCCTCCGGCGGTATGTCTCAATCTGTCGGTAGACCTGCTTCCACTTCGCGATAGGATTCTTCTCGTCCAAGAAGCATGCCTTGATTATCTGGTTCCAATACTCTTTCTCGGAGAGCCCCGCTTCACGCGCCATTGCGGGTGTGCCGTACAACGCGATCGTCCACGTGAACTTCCCTTTCCATTCCTTCTCGTGCCGCCAATCCATAAACGGCTTCAGGGCGACCCCGCGTTGCATGATTTTTTTCGGGTCGACGCCCTTCAGGGCATGCGGGTCTTTTTCGGCCAGAAGAAAGACGGAGTGGTCCATCTGCTCGACGACGCCTTTGAGATATTTTGCCGGGAAATACTTTATCTGGTGCGGCTGCGCGTGCTCGTAGAAAT
Organism: Candidatus Kaiserbacteria bacterium RIFCSPHIGHO2_12_FULL_53_13; assembly: GCA_001781555.1. GTDB lineage: Bacteria > Patescibacteriota > Minisyncoccia > Phycocordibacterales > UBA2100 > UBA10103. Next base: position 24,243 of record MFLP01000006.1, on the reverse strand, counting down.
AGCGCGTGAAGCTTTCGTTGCGACGCTTATCGCCCTGTTCGTCGTCGGGAGAGTAGTGCGAAAGCACGTGTCCCCCCGCGTCCACGATCGCGTTATGCACCGCAAGGAAGAGCGGCTTCGCGGACTCCGATGCGGAGAGCCGCACGACTTCGCCCTTCTTGATACCCTTCCCGCCGCCCAAGGCGAAATTCACGAGCACATCGGCATAATTTTTCAGTATCTTGCCGCTTGGTATATACATATTACCGAAGATTACTAGAATCCTTCTCTCTCGTCTAGCAACTCGAATGACCGATAGCGTATGGTCTACAAAATCTTGCTCTTAGAAGTCAGATCTTCACAAAATTGATTAAAATCTTTACAATGCGAGCGCATTATCTTAATGGAAGATGTATTTGCCAATTTCTTATAGGCGTCTTCTCTGGACATAGTATCGACTCCGGTCTGTTGACTGATGAGGCCGAGAAGGAAGTCTTTTGGTGAGATTTTCCTGGGAAAAGCTCTGCCGGATGGAAAATTAAAGATGCGTTTTGTATTGTCTCGGTCAGCAATTAACCATGCTTCTATATGAGGATTTGGAACGCCTACAGCGCACTTATCAATATATGTTGGATTATAGGATTCTATGGTTTCTATAATCGTATCTCTTCGAGAACGGGCATCCCAGTCCTGATCGGTAACAAATATCGCTAGAGCCATGTTCTCAGTTTCAATTGGATTTTCAAAAAAGATATGAAGATAAGCCCTTACATATCCAAGAATTGACGTTCTGGTCTTTTGGCCAACGAACTGAATAACGGGTAAGAGTCTAGGATCAAGAACGCGAGACATCAATATTTCCATTACAGCGAAATCGGTATCATTCTCGCCTAGAAATCCTACCCGAATCTTTCTCGGTAGATTAGGCATGATCACTCAAACATCCCCGAATTAACAACATCAGCTGCTGTACTACCCCCGCGTAATTCTTCTTTTATTATCTCGTACTGCGCAGTTTCTTTAATTGCAGTCAATAAAGATCCTTTTTCAGGTTCTTTTCTGCAATAGAGAACCTCGTCAAGCATCAATGCCGCAAGAATTTCATTGCTATGAGTAGTGAAGAGTACTTGAATTTCTTTAACATTACCATATGTTCTTAGCTGATCGACGATTTTTGCCAGTCGTTGATAATGCATACCGTTCTCTATTTCCTCTGCAATAAAAAAAGACTTACTTCTTGAATTGAACAAACTCAACATCAGAAAGATTGTGCGTCGATCTCCATTAGATAAGCTAGCAGAAGAATGTGGTACAAAACCCTTATAAGACCATAGTACAAAAAATAGTTTCGGATTTTTCTTTTCTTCTGAATTAATATCAACAGAATCACTGGCCGTTGAAGATTCAATGGCTTGTATCTGCGCTCCTTCAAATAAAGGTATGATTTTCTTTATGCAAGCCATTGCCGCATTAAATAACTCTCGGTCTTTTTTCTGCAAAGATACGGCAAGTCCCTCAACTGTATTTGTGTCTATTCGATTCTCACTGACCAAAATTGCGTCACCTCTTAATTTTGGCTGTTCATTGATAATCGTATATGAACGTATAGCATTCGCGACCTGTTGAGAACTCTCGTCAGGATGAGACGCTAAAGCTAACCGATTTAGCAGAATTTTTGTCGGAGAGCTTGTACCCTCGCCGAATACATTTTCACCCTCACGAGTGTAAATTGATTTTTCAGAACCATTTACAATTTCAATAAGTGTCTCAGAATTGATAAAGAATGGTGGTTGTTTCGTAGAATTAAGACCGACTTGATAAGTGAATTCAAAATGTCGACCAGAGTCAGTTTCAATAGTAAATTTAAAGGTCGAAATAAGGGTAGATGCGGCGGGACGATTAGGACTGCCCGTGACATAAAAGAATTCTGATGTCATGGGTGTTATACCGTTAATAGCTGTACCAATATCAACTCCCGTTACTAATTCTTTAAGAAACGCGATTGCGGAAAGGAAATTTGACTTTCCAGATGCATTTTTACCTATTATTGCCCCGAACTTAGGCAGGTAAACGTCTCCGCTATCTGCTATGCTCCTGAAATTTTCGATCCTTATTTTTCTTATCATGGAAAGATAATAACACACTGTTGACCTATAAAGACTCACTGTTAAAACGACGGAATCCTCTCTTTTTAGCACAACACTTATAGTTACGCATGGTGCTCATTCGAAAATGGCGTATAACAAACTTTCTTCGCCACGATTTCCTTCATGCGTTCCTTTATATCTATCGGATACTCGCCGGTGAAGCACGAGGTGGAAAACTGGTCTTCCGGAATGCCGGTGGCTTTAATCATTCCTTGATATGAGAGGAACTGCAGCGATGTCGCGCCGAGATATTCTTTCATTTCAGGAATAGACTTCTCAGATGCCAAGAGATTTTTCTGTTTCGGCGTATCAATGCCATAGAAATCCGGGAACATGATGGGCGGCGATGATACGAGAAAATGAACTTCGGACGCACCTGCCCCGAATAACATCTCAACTATCTTTCGAGAGGTCGTGCCGCGGACGATGGAATCGTCGATAACGGCGACGCGCTTGCCCTTAATAACTTCGGCAATCGGCGTTAGTTTAGCTTTAACGCCCTGATCCCTGATGTGTTGTTCTGGTTCAATAAATGTGCGGTGAATGTACCGATTCTTTGTTAAGCCCATCTCGAGCGGTATTCCCGATTCATTCGCGTATCCAATCGCAACGGGAATCGCGGTTTCAGGAACTGGAATTATGACGTCGGCTCGCAGAGGATATTCTTTGGCTAGCTGTACCCCGAAATTTCTCCGCACGCTGTAGACAGATTTTCCGAGCAAATGACTGTCCGGACGCGCAAAATAGACGAACTCAAAGATGTCCATCTTAGGATTCGGAGCTACGAGCTGTTCACTATGCAAACCATTTTCATCGATCACAACCATTTCGCCTGGATTTACATCACGGATAAAATCTGCGCCCACTGTTTGAAATGCGCATGTTTCAGAGGAAAATACAAAACCTCCGTTCAATGTCGCGATAGAGAGCGGGCGAATGCCGCATTCATCGCGTACTGCAATAAGCTTATCTTTCGACATGATGAGGATAGAAAACGCACCTGTCATGAGCGGATACGCTTTCTTAATTGCTTCCTCAAGCGAAGCGCCCTCTTTGACGAGGACGCCAATTGCTTCTGCTATCATCCGCGAGTCGGAAAGTTTTTCAGTTTCTATCTGCTTGCCGTGCAGAAATTCTTCAAGAGCGACCGTGCTAGGAAGATTGCCGTTATGTGCGAGAGCTATGCTCCAATTGCCCACGATCGTCGGCTGTGCATGGTCTACGTGAGAACCGCCAGCCGTCGAATATCTATTATGTCCTATGGCAATATGTCCGGTCAATTTCTGCATCACTTCTTCAGAAAATACTTGTGAGACCAGCCCCATGCCCTTGTGGCACGCGATGCGCTCTCCTCCATCAGAAGTAGCTATGCCGGAACTTTCCTGCCCGCGATGCTGGAGCGCGAACAAGCCGAAGAATGTTATCCGCGACACATCCAATCCGCGCCCGAAAACTCCGAATACGCCGCACTTCTCGCCTAAGTCCGACATAATGTTTAATTCTAGCAAAGAATATTAGTAATGTGGGCGGCGAACATGATTCGTTGATTATACTACAGTTCTTAGGTTAAATATTCTTTCTTTTATCATCAAGAGTGAATTTATCAGGGCCGAAAAGCGAGACGGCGAGCGTTGAGATGGCGAGAGCGAGATCGCGAATACCGGTGTCGTTGTAGCCCACTTCGTAGGCAATAAAGAAAAGATGGAGCGCTAGAAGCAAAGCAACCCAGCGAGTCCAAATACCAACGGCGAGAAGAATGCCGAAAATCGTTTCAAAACCGCCGTTCAGAAGAACGATGGTGGCCGAGTTTAATCCTAGGATTGAGATCGTCCATTCGGGTACCCACGCGATCCATGCAGCGGGGTTCGTTATCTGTGACAAGCCGAACCATAGGAACAGGGCGGAGAGTGCGAACCGAAGGACGACCGGAGCATATGCCGAGAACGGAGAGTTCATGGATGGCATAATTATAACAAAGAATTACTGCTTAATTCCTGATTTTTGGGGATCGTATATGCACCTGATGCATCGCTTCTGATTTTCCCGGGTTTTTATGTACTTATTGCCGCAGGCGCACACAGGCGCTTTCGCGCGCTGCGGTTTTTCTACCCACTTGCCTCGCCACTGGAATGATTTAGATGGAACATTCATAAGAATAACAATAATAATACATTTCATCGGCAAAGTCAACACCGTTGCGGCAATCAGAGAATAAGCCGATAAGAGGATGGCGTATATCCTTCTACTTCTCGGATTTGATCTTGTTGAGTATCTTTCTAACTTGCTCAATGCTAGCCGTATCGAGGATAGATATGGGGATAGCGTGCAATCCTATTTTCTCAAGCACCGCTAATTTCTCCTTCAATTCTTGCGGGGCGAGCATATCGGTCTTCGTCAGGAATATGTATTCGATCTTCTTCGAGAGCTGGGGGCTGTGGGCCTTCAATTCGGAGCGGATAATTTCGTAATCCCGCGCCGGGTCTTCCGACTCGGCAGAGATGAGGTGGAATAAGACGCTTGTCCGTTCAATATGTTTGAGAAATTTGATGCCGAGACCTTTGCCCGAAGACGCGCCCTCGATGAGCCCAGGTATATCCGCGAGGACGAGTTCGTAATATGCGCCGAGATTAGGTTCGAGAGTCGTGAACGCGTAATTCGCGACCCTGGCTTTAGCGGCGGTGAGCTCATTGAGCAGTGATGACTTCCCCGCGTTCGGAAGTCCTATTAGCCCGACATCGGCGATAAGCTTCAGTTCGATCCTGAACGTGGCCGCTTCGCCGGGAAGCCCTTCCTGGAACTCCATCGGCGTTGTATTTGTCGGCGACCTGAACTTGAAATTTCCCTTTCCTCCGTGTCCGCCTTTGACCGCCAAGACGCGCTCGCCCACTTTCGTTATTTCTTCCACTTTTCCCGTATCGAGATTAGTTATCGTGCTCCCTACGGGAACCATCAAGGTAAGCTCACCGCCGCGCGGGCCGTCGATGAATTGCCCGCGCCCGTTCTTCCCGTCCTGTGCGGATATCTCTTTTCTGTGCGCGAACCGTATGAGAATAGTCAGATCGGAAACACCCTCGAAATATATGCTGCCTCCGTCGCCTCCGTCGCCTCCGACAGGACCTTGGGAAAGCCGCACTTTGTTGAACGCCACGGCACCGCGGCCGCCATGACCGCCAGCGAGTTTAACAGTGACATCGTCGATGAGCATTGGAATATGCTAACACAGTGCCGCTTTTGAGCCCCATTAACGGAGTGGCGGCTGGGTCGCTTCTTGCGAGAGTGCATCAACGAGAGAACGCGAGCGGAAGTAAGTACTTAGTTCTTTTTTCCACTTTGGATCGCTCGTGTTCACGTCCGGATCCACTCCCCGCCCTTCTATCGGCTGATTGTCGTCGCGCAGAGTAATACTGTGCACGAGGAGAAGCGAGTATGTCTCCGTCCCGATCGATGTCTTAAGAGGAAACGTGTTTTCCACCGTCCCCCAGCCGCGCGTCGGAGTGCCGACGACGCGTGCCAAGCGGAAACGCTTGAGCGCGGCGGTGATGACTTCCGCGCTCGATTGGGTCATCCCGTCCGTTATAACCGCGACCTCACGATAGCGTTTCAACTCAGGCAATGCGTTTATCGCTGTCCTCTGCGCCTGATAGTCGTCCTGGTGGAAAAGGTCGAAAGAATACTGATTTGCACCTAGGAACAGCCCGAGAAAGTATTGCGCAACATCAAGCGTGCCGCCGATATTTCCTCGCAGGTCGATTATCATGCTGTCGAGCGCGGGCGTGGTCGAGGCATTGAGAACACTCGCGGCGAATTCAGCGAGTGTAGTGGGAGATATCTTCTCGACATACAGGTAGAGCGTCCCGCCTCTGAGCACACGATCGAACACAGTCGGCTCGACTTTCGCTTCGTCGTAGCGCGCCTTGGAGTCCGCATCGGCAAGCACCTGATGCGCGTATGTCGCCTGTTCGAGTGCTGCTTTCGCCTGAGGCGACGTGGACGCAGAAAGTGTCGCTTTCTTTTCCTCGAATGCATCGTTCACCTCGTCCGCACTTGCGCTTTTTTGCACGCCTAAGTCCTGATAGAGATTACTTGCGGGATCTATATTCTTTTCTTCGTTCCGGAGATCGGTAACTTGTCCAGACGAAAGGAGGCCGCTACGACCAACAGGAGGGAGATTGTAGAGCGCGACGATGAGGGTATCGAGTGCCAGTTGTTTTTTCTGTTCCCCCTCTGTCTTTGCAAATGCGGCGGCGAGTATTTTCACGGTGCCCTCGCGATCCGCAGTCGGGAGCGCAAGTGCGTCGGGGTTGATGTTTGCCGCCTTTGCGAGCGAGAGTCGGAAAAGATCGGCGAGCTCGGCGTCAGACGATTTCTTCCAGAAATTCGCGAGAATGATATCGTACGCCTCCATGTCGAAGCGCACGTATGCATCCGCTTCCTCCGGAGTTTTGTAACGCTCACCCGCACCCGTCTGATTCGCGTACCACCAGTATCCGCCACCGCCGAGCGCGATAAGGAGTATCGCGATTATGAAGGCCTTTTTGTGCATGGGGTATAATCTTATCATTACTTCACGATTCTTCATGATATGAACGACAATCCATGGACACGAGCGATGAAGCAGTTAGAGAATGCTGCTTCAAAATTCTCCGTTGAGCCGCTTCTCCTCGCCCGTCTAAAGAACCCGGACAGGGTGATAGAGGTTTCCGTGCCCATAAAGATGGATGACGGCTCGGTCGGGATGTACCAAGGCTTCAGAGTCCAGCACAACAATGACCGCGGACCCTACAAAGGCGGTCTGCGCTACCATCCGCATGTGGACATGGACGAAGTGAAGGCGCTTTCATTCTGGATGACGATGAAAAATGCCGTGATTGATGTCCCGTTTGGCGGAGGTAAGGGCGGGGTCAGCGTCGACCCCAAGAAATTATCGGAAGCGGAACTGGAGCGGCTCACGCGCGAGTTCGCGCGAAAATTATTTCCATTTATCGGACCGAATATTGATGTGCCTGCGCCAGACGTGAATACAAATGCGAAGATAATGCAGTGGATATTGGAGGAGTATTCGAAACAAAAAGGCGAAGAGACGCTGGCCGTCGTTACTGGAAAACCTCTCGAGCGCGGCGGGTCGGAGGGGCGCACGGAGGCGACGGGCTTGGGCGGATGTTTCGCATTGCTCGCGCTTTTGCGTGCTACGGGAAGAAATCCGAAAGGCCTCACGGTTGCGATACAGGGCATTGGAAATGTCGGGAGCTACTTAGCGCAGTATTTGCATGACGAGGGTCTTTCGGTAGTCGCACTCTCAGACTCAAAGGGCGGGATTTATGTTCCAGCTGGAATAAACAACATTCAGGATGTGCTCACATGCAAAGAGGAAAAAGGGAGTGTTGAGACTTGTTACTGCGTCGGTTCGGTGTGCGATCTCAACAACAAAGAAAAGCTCGGCGCACGAGATATTACGCCTCAAGAAATCTTGGAACTCCCCGTGGACATCGTCGTCCCTGCTGCACTCGAAAATGCGATAACGAAAGATAATGTCGACAAGATAAAAGCGAGCATAATTCTTGAAATGGCGAACGGGCCGACAACGCTCGACGCGGACGAGGTTTTAAACAAACGCGGAGTAATGGTCATTCCCGATATACTCGCAAACTCCGGTGGAGTGGCGGTCAGCTATTTCGAGTGGTATCAGAATATGCATAAAGAGAATTGGGACAAGAAAGATGTTTTCGATAAGCTGCGAGAGAAAATGGACCGTGCCTTCGACGAAGTATACAAAGCATCGAAAGAATTCGGCGTCTCTTTGCGGGAAGCGGCGTACATCACCGCATTGCGGAGATTAAGTTCTGGGAACTGACGATGGCGGCTCGGCAACTTTCCGCAAAGCAAGCAAGCTGAAACATAGAATTACAGACAATGATACGAGAGCCCATTTGTAGCCCTGGGCATTCTCGCCGACCTGAAGAAGCACTGTGCTCCATATAGCCGGTCCGATAAATGTCGAGAATCGCTCCGCAACTACGTAGTAACTGAAAGATGAGGCGAGAAGACCGGGCGGCGCTAATTGCCCGACCATCGCCCGGCTTATTCCCCAAACAGGGCCGAACAAAATGCCTGCGAAGAGGAAAATCGGTACCAGTATCTTAAAGGTCGGTATAAATGCCATCGCGATAAAAATACCGGAAAAGAGTACGAGAACAGCGGTAAGAGTCTTTTTGTGCCCGAACCGGTCTGAAATATATCCGAATATGACCGCGCCGACAGCCGCAAGACCAAGGATGGCGACAGTCAGAAGTGCCTTCAATGTATCCGATGCGCCGTGTACCGCTTGCAAGTACAGAGGGAAGTTGTTTGCAAACGTCAGGAGCGCATCGCTGAATAAAAAGTATGCTAGAAACAGGAACGCAAGCGATTTGTCAGCAAGGATCGTCTTAAACAGAACAATCAAGCTTCGAGAGCCATGCGGCCGTTGGATCCACGGTTTAACCACCTCATCTTCTCGATACAAAAATAAGATCGGCAGAGCAAGGAAGGCAAACAATATGACCGATGGCATAAGCGCTTGTGCGCGACCGGGCTCTCCAAAAAGCGTTATCGTGCCGTTTACAAATGGAAGTGTGACCAGGAGCCCTGCGACTTGTCCAAGAGAATTCGCTCCTTGCCCGACGCCCGATATCCTGCCTCTATTCCTGCTTGTCGATAGGTCATTGAGCATCGGAGTGAAATATAGGAAACACATCAGATATGCATACATTCCCAGCGTATAAAGGACTGTCGCAAGCACATCAAGCGAGTCCGAATACACGGCAATAAGAGAAACAATTCCCATCGCTATGGCGGAGAGCAGAGTCCATATCCGCAGACCGGCTATCTTTTTCCCTGTAATATCTATGATTCGACTAAACACAGGAGCGGTAAGGACAAAGAGCACCGAAGAAACAACGAGGGCGCCGTTATACCACCACGATGGCCGGCCATGTTCCACCACTAGCCACTGGGAAAAATAAAAAACGAACGTAATGAGTACGATAGAATTCGCGAAATCGTACAACGCCCAATAAAATATTTTGAGCTTCATGTGCGACTACAGTATAGCCCGGATAATACCGGTCGTGGCGTTCTTTTTATTGGAACTTTATCTGGAAATTGTACATTCCCATCGAGCATAAGCCCTGCATCGTGCCCTGCGCTTGTTCCGCAGAAATCGCGATTTCTTCAGTTCCCGACGGCTGGAGGAATTTCTGGTATGAGAGTTTCGGGATAACGAGACTCGCGGAGCAATCAAAAGTCCCGCTCGTTTTCACGCGCAGTATGGTCGGCGTGCCGGCCTTAGCGAGGATCACGCGCGGGGAGTAGCCGCCCTTTGCAGACACGTCAATAAATTGTTTGCCATCGGATATAGAAACGGCCGATGTGTCCCCTGCCGCATTCGCACCAACATCGATATTTCCGCTGACGAACCAGAACATTCCTCCTACCAAGAGTGCGCTTATGCCGATAGAGATAAAAATTGCTTTGTTCATAGGTCAGATATTGAATACAGGGGAGATGATCCCCGCCGTTGCAAGAGCATTTGCGAGATTCAGCAGCGCGAGTGCTATGACGATAATCCCGGCAGTTTTAAAGAATATTCCCTTCCACGATTTGTGTGCAATATTGAGAGAACCGAAGGATAGGAGTGCGAGCACTGGTAGAGTGCCGAGTGCAAAGACGGTCATCGTAAGTGCGCCTTTCATGAAGCTCCCCGTCGTAAGCGCGTAAAGCTGCATTGACTGAGTAAATCCGCAAGGCAGAAAGAAAGTCCCGACGCCGACAAGAAGCGGCGCCAGATAGTGGTCATGCCGGCTCCCGCGCACGACATGCCGCGATATCCATTTTGGGAGCGTGAACTGTAGCCGCTTCGTGAAATGAAATACGTCGAGCAGATTTATGCCGAGGATAAGCATCACGAGCGCGACAACGATGCCAAGCACGATGTTCGCATTGAGTCCGAGATGAAGAGAGCTCCCGACGGCACCGATAGCGCCGCCAAGCACGAAAAATCCGCCTAATCTGCCAACGTGGAACATGGTCTGCGTCCGCCACGTGCCGCCTTCCTTTGCAGAACTTGCCGAAAGAGAAAGGACGAGGCCGCCGACGACGGCGAGACATGTGGACACAGAGGCGATGAGCCCGATAATGAATGCAGTTCCATACGTGACATTCGAGGAAGTAATGAGATTAGCAAAACCGGCCTTCTGAAGCGCGAAAAATCCAACAATTGTTACGAGGGCAATCGGCAATGCGTACACAAAATCCCCCCACCCCGCACTTTTCTGTGATTTTTCCAACGAGACCGTGTATCCGTGGCTTTTTACCAGTTCGGTGAGTTTTTCTGCGATTAATTCCAGTGGCTCCGAGAAATTTCCCGTGATAGTCACTTGATGATTCGGAAGCGACGCATGAACGCGGGAAACGTACGGCAACTCCTTGAAAGTCTCTTCAATGAGAAGCGTGCACGCGTCGCAGTGCATGCCGCGGACGTGAAATATGTATGTCTTTTGATTTGAATTAGTCATGAGAGTTCATCATCTTATCATTTCGTCTCCTGTCTACAACAGCAACACAAATGCACGCCGCTATTTTCAGCGCTGATATGTGTATGAACTCCACTCCGAGTATTTTTTATTTCTTCGTAACCTGCTGCCAGAGCCAGATGCCAACGAGAGTGAGGTCAATGAGTATCACCAGCCACGTGAGAAAACCAAACGTGCCGATTCCGCCCATCATCGAGCTGTATCCCCAATTTCCGTATCCCATCATAATTAAGCTTTAATTCTGTTAAAAAGGACTGCAAACAAGCCGACCGCCAAGTATGCGACCACGTTCCATACCGCAAGACCGGAGACAAACGTTGTGAGCGTCATGACGTTTTCGCCCAAGTTCGTTGTCGTGTGAAGTCCGTAATACATAAATGCCGGTCGAATGCCCGGAAATAACGCTACTCCAAGAAAGCAAACGACATACACAATGCTGACCCACGCCGCGGTGACTTTGAGAAGATGATTTGTATTGATCATAATTACTTTTACTAATTGATAATAGATCGCTGCCTGTTCATTATACCTCTCGACGGAAGGCTAATGACAACAGTTATCATGCTTATTCCCGGTGTCCTTCTCCAGTTTTTCAGCCACATTAGTTGCGCTGTTTTCGTCAGGATTCCCGTGCCTTTTGAACATCATCCAAATGCATGCGACAGCAAAAGCACCAATGAGAACTTTCGTGAGATACCCGTCAGAGAACAACGCGCCACCGCCGAAAAGCAGTATAACGAGCGGCAATGCGCAGCAGATGAGCATCATCCACATCATGTGCTTGTGATTATCATGGCCGTTGTCTGTATTGTTGTGGTTATGCATGGTGAATTATGTTAAGCGTAAATATTCCTTCATATGCCGCATCCGCTTTGCTGCCGCTGTTGCGGAGCGGGTGCTCCTCCGGCCTCTACGCCACAGCCGCTTCCACTGCCACCGTTAGAAGTCGCGCCGACCTGCGACATGATATTCCGGAATCCCGCGGCACTTGAATAATTGGCACCCAGCATTTCTTGCGGCGAGACTTTCTTCCAGTTAATGCCTCTGTTTTGCATGTATTCTGCAATTGTGAGATAGGTATCCGGGAACCAATACGAGTTCACCGCAAGGGCCGCTTTGTACATGTCTTCTTCACCGACACCCTGGCTGGCCATCAATTCCAGAAATCCGAGCATCGCCATTCCGTGATTGCAATCCGGGAAATGCGTAGAGTTCCCGCAGCACGGCCTGTAGATGTTCCGCGACACGCGGTCAACGAGCACTTGCTGCTCTGGCGCCAGCTCCACGAGCGCATGCATGTTGTAGTGTTCCATCGCATTGCCTTTTGCCACTGTCCATCCGCCTGTTGATGCGAAGTTCTCCGCACCGCCATATCCCGGATTCATCATCTCTGATGTATCCTCAAGAATTGTACTCTTGTTGGCAAGTCCGAAAGCCCACAGCAGATTCAGGAGATATCCCGAGTTCTCTCTCGTTATCGTTAACTTTCCATTTTCGCGTCCGACAAGGAGCCACTCGTATTCCTTGTTCCATGTCCCCCTGGACTCGTACATCTGCCGGAGCTTGTCGGCATCGATCGCGCCGGATTCGACAAGTCGCGCGCCAAGATCACCCCACACAACAGGCAGTACGACTCCGGACGCGGGCATAACCGATTCCTCGAGCCGCACTTGCGCGCCCGCGTCAGAGACGACGCCCGCAGGGCGCTCCGCCTGAATTGCGTACATCGATACCGCGATGGCAATCCCGGCGATCACGATGCTCACCGGAGTCGCGTACTCTTGGATAGACCCTCTTATCGTTTCTACTGGGGTATTTGTTTCCATAACATAATTTGATTTTAATTATTAATTATTAATCAGCAGCAATCTTCCATATTCTTCTCAATGTTCCCGACCGTCTCTTCGCGCGCTCCCGGCCTGCCGCCTGAAGACAAGAACAGAAGCGTTATCAAGAAGAGAAAGAACGTCGTCAAGATAAGCGCCGTCCACAGTTGCGCGAGGAGACTATACGCGGCAGCGAAACCAGCCGGAATAAAGAACGTTTTCCAGAGAAGAAGCGTGCCTGCCGAGCCGCGGAATTTCTTCTCAAGCTGATAAGCGATACCGACGACTGATCCGCCCATGAGGAGCGCGGGAACTACGAGGTTGATCTGGTAGCCCAAGAGGTGCGCGGCGACGAGTCCCGTCCACGTGAGGAACACTCCGGCACAGATCGGACAAACCTTAAACGGCAGGATCCGGCTTGCGAGCCACGCCGCTCCTGAGACGATGAGGACCGATATGACGGTGATAGTAATGAGCATACCTTTTAGACGATGAGAATAAGTGCACCTAGAATTATCATGGCAGTGCCCGCGACCAGGCGGACGCGCTGGAGATTTTCGCGCTTCCACTCCTGCATCTTGTCTACCACGCTCTTGTCGGCGGAGAACCACAGGACGAGCACCAGGGGAACGATGAGAACGAGGTTGTACAGTAGCAGATACCAGAATCCCGCCAGATACGTCTGGCTGTCGCGCAGAAGCCCTATCACCATGAGGTACGGCCCGCCCATGCACGGGAACTGGCAGATGCCGACGAGTATCCCGAGCCCGAATGCCGCCACGACGGATGTTCTCTCCAAGAGCGCCGCCATCGGCCGGTGCACGATCCCCGGCATTTTGAGCTTGATCGGCATATCAGGAAAGAACCTGTTAAGGAGATTGATGATTCCGAAGAGAATTAGGAGCGAGGCGCCGAGCTTCCCCATGAAGTGCGGTGTATTGAAGAGATGTAGGACTTTGAGAAGGCCGAGACCGATGAGGAGGTATGACGCAAAGATGCCGGCGATGTACACGCCTCCGATCCGCAGGATTTTTTCCCGCGTCATCTGCAACCCGAACAAGAACGCTATAGTGATGAGGAGAATGGAGAACGAGCACGGATGGACGCTATCCAAGAGCGATGAGATGAGTACGAGCGGCAAGAGCCATGCTCCGCCCTGGCTCATGTTCCATATAAGTGCTGAGGTTGCGGGGCTGAATTTGAGGACAACAATCCCAAGAATGAATGCACCGATAACGCTCGCAATGACAATCAGCCGGCGCATATCAGGGTGTTACAAGAGCTTTTATTTCAAGCTCTAGCGTGCCGCCTCTGGAATCCGTGAGGGTCACGAACCTGTCGATCCGCCCGACACCTGCCGGACCGTGAGCGTTCGGGTTATAAATGACACGGACCACGCGGCTCTCGCCCGCATGAATGGTTTCATCTGCCGGCGGAACATAGCCCATGCCCGGCATGCCAAACGGGCCTTTGGCGCTTCCATCCGCCCCAACGATGTAAGCGAGCGTACACATGCAGGAAGTGAATACTGTAGAGATGGTTATGTCTTCGCCAGTTGAGTTGCTTACCTGGAATTCCTTGCTCACATTGCCGTTCTTCATTGAGATCGTCCCGAAATCATAGAAGTTTTCCGGAGCGGTAAGGACGCTTTTCGAGGTCCCACTGGCTCCGGAAGCGCCCTGAACACTGGCCGTAGTGCCGACTCTTCCGGCATAGCCCCACGCGAAGAGGCCGACAATCACAAGAACGAGGAGAGCAATGTTGATAAGTGTTTTTGATTTCATGGCAATTAGAATTGGTCTTTTAATGACAAAAGCAAAAACCCGCCGATAAGCGAGAGCAGGCACCAGGGAAGCAAGAGCTTTCCTGGCGCTTCTAGAGCAAAGAGGGACTGTGCTCAAACAACGAAAGCCAGCGTGTTATTTCTCTACTTCTGGAATAGGACGGCGGGGAATTATAGAAGTACCTTACGAGATAAGGTTTTGGCAGTGGCGAACGAACCAAAAATATGAACGCTCCATAGACAAGCATGAGCAAAACAACAATGAACATCGAGACACTGGGCACCAAGGGTGCGTTCAGAAGCGATTGATACGCGGATATGTGGTGAACGGCGACAGCGACTACGTCCTGCGGGCACAGCGGGGCTCCCATAGTTGAGAACGGGCAGTTGCTCTGCATGCGTCCGTCCGCAATGTGCGTCATTGTGGCAAAACTAAAGAAAACAATAACGAGAAGCGCCGCGAGTATGAGCGCCGCGAGTATTTGTTTAGTGGATGACATATTATATCTCATAGATTCTTAGTCTTCAGGCGCAGTGAGTTCAATACAACGCTAACACTGCTGAATGCCATTGCAAAGCCTGCGAACACCGGCGAGAGAAGCCATCCGAACAGCGGATAGAAAACGCCGCTCGCAAGCGGGATGCCTACAATATTGTATATGAAGGCCCAGAAAAGGTTCTGCTTGATGCCGCGCATTGTCATTTTTGAAAGCCGGATTGCTTTCACTAACTTTGATATGTCCCCATGAAGAAGCGTGATGCCAGCAGATTCAATGGCGACATCCGTCCCCGTCGCCATGGCGATCCCGACATCCGCCTGGGCTAATGCAGGCGCGTCGTTGACTCCGTCCCCTGCCATCGCGACGACCTTGCCCTGCGCCTGAAATTCCTTTATTTTCTTCAACTTGTCTTCAGGCAGAACTTCCGCGACAACTTCGTCGATCCCCACTTGAGCCGCTATGAACGCGGCCGTATTCTTGTCATCTCCCGTCAGCATCACTACCTTAATTCCGAGCGCGTGCAGATCTCTCACTGCGGAGATTGCCTCTGGTTTCACTTGGTCCGCGATCATCGTCACGGCAAGAACTGTATTTTCTGCAACAAGAATGACCGGAGTTTTCCCTTCAGCGGTATCTTTCTCAAGCGATTGGAGCGGCGCGCCATGTTCTTGGGCAAGCTTTGCACTGCCAACGAAGTAACGCACTCCGCCAATAACGCCGGTAAGTCCTTTCCCTTTTACCGCCTCAAACTGTTCAACAGGCAAAAGCGCAATGCCCTTCTCTTTTGCATAGGAAACAATTGCATGAGCAATAGGATGCTCGGATTTATTTTCAAGAGATGCAAGTGTCGCCGCCAATTTATCATCGCTTTCCTTCGAGAGATTCTGGAGTGAGACGAGCTCCGGTTTGCCTTTCGTGATAGTTCCGGTCTTGTCCGCGACAACTACATTTACCCTATGCAGTTTCTCAAGCGTAGCCGCATCTTTGACGAGAATCCCCTCCTTTGCACCCTTTCCAACGCCCACGATGATCGCCGTCGGCGTCGCAAGTCCCAAGGCGCACGGGCACGCAATCACGAGAATGCCCACGAATGACACTAATCCGAACGAGAGCGCCTGAGAAAATCCGAGATATTGAGACCCTATGACAAGCCACGCGCCGAGCGACAAGAGCGCAAGAACCAGCACAACGGGTACAAATACAGACGATATCTTGTCCGCGAGCGCCTGTATCGGGGCGCGGCTTCCCTGCGCCTCTTCAACCATTTTCACTATATGAGCAAGCATTGTTTCAGAGCCGACTTTCGTCGCCTTAAATGTGAACGATCCGCTGGTATTGAGCGTCCCTGCGACTACCGCGTCGCCGATTCCCTTTTTAACCGGCATCGGCTCACCGGTGATCATCGACTCATCTACAAAGGACCCACCCTCGGCAAGAATCCCGTCAACGGGAATTTTGCCTGCCGGTTTGACGATAATAAGCTCGCCGTGGACAACTTGGTCCACCGGAATTTCCATTTCCTTTCCATCTCGCAAAACGAGCGCCGTCTTTGCCTGCAGATTGAGTAGCTTTTCTATCGCGTCACCCGTCTTCAGCTTGGAGCGCGCTTCAAGATATTTCCCGAGCGCGATGAATGTTACGACGATGATGGTCACGTCATAATATGACTGCTCAACATTAATGAAGGGGCGAAGCGTTTCTTCAAATGCAGAAACGGCAAAACTGTAGAGATAGGCAACGGAAGTGCCTAATCCGATGAGCGTGTCCATGTTTGCCTTGCCGTAGCGGAGAAAACGGTAAAAACCGAGCAGATAGGGCTTGCCGACGACAAAGAGCATGTACGTCGCCATGAGCGGCAGAAGATGGTGAAAAAATTCTTTCCAGAAATACGGAACGACTGGGCTTATGTTGAATTGAGCAAAAATCTCCCAGCCTAAAACAAAAGCGCTAAACACGGTGAGCGGTATGGCGGAAATAACTTTCCATTTCATGTCGGCAATTTCCGCGAGCTTCTCTGCTTTTGATTGGCCGAGTCCAAGATGGGCGGCATGCTCGTCTTCTGACATGCCCATGGATTCTGCCGTAGGCACAACGAGCGAGTAGCCGAGCGGCTTTATCTTTTCGGAAAGCGCGTGCGCGTGCGTCGCATGCTCGTCGAACGCTATCTTCGCCGTTTCTGTTCCGTAGTTCACCTCCACAGTATGTACACCTCCTACCTTTTTAAGCGTCTTCTCGATAATGCTCGCACACGAAGCACAATGCATTCCTTTTACTCTGAACGTGTGCGGCGTCATATTATTTTCGTTTCAGCTTGTAGACTTTTATCATTTCAGCGACCGCCTTTTTCTCACTGCCGTTTTTTATCTGCTTAATGACACACGTTGATAGATGGTTCTCCAAAAGTACGTCTTCCACATTCGAGAGCCCTTGCTTCACTGCAGAACTCTGCGTAATGACATCAATACAATAGGCGCCTTTTTCTACCATTTCTTGAAGACCCCTAACCTGCCCTTCTATTATCTTGAGACGACGTATCAGCTTCCCCTTTCCAGAGTCATGTGCATGTTTCATATGAGCAATAGTATATACCCCCTAGGGGGTATATGCAACAGGGGTGTGGACAATTAATTCGCTCTGAATTTAAGTTGCCCGGTCAGAAACAGGACACCGGCTACGAGCGGGATAAGCCCGGCGATCTGCCACATGGCGGGCGCCTGATGAAGGATGAGCCACGCGAGAAGCAGGGTAAGGAACGGGTTCACGCTTGAGAGTGCGACGCCTTTCGTGACCGAGATGCGGTGTATCGCTTCTATCCAGAAAAGCTTTGACAGTCCGAGAAGCAATACGCCGTTGATGAGAAGGAACAGGAGCGACGCGCGGGCATCGGCGAGCGATACGCGAGCGCCGAGCGCATAGGCAAGCAGGAACAACGCGGGAGTTGAGAACATGCTTCGGAGGAACATGATCGCTTCGCTTGAGGCGATTGTGCGGGCTCGCTGTTGGAAGAGATTCCCGAACGGAGAACAGCAGACGGCGACGAGGATGAGCACATCGCCAACGTTGATGCCGGAAAAATCCCGCATGAGCACGATAGCGGCACCCATGACCATGAGTGCCGCACCGACTTTGTGCTCGAACGAAATGGCTTCTTTCCCGAACACGTTGAAGAGCAGGAACGACGTGAACACTTCGAAGAGCGCGATGATGGCCATGTTGCCGGGAGTCGTGCTTTCAAGACCGACGAAGATGAAGCTGTAGTACAGGATGCCGATAAAGAACGCGACGAGGAGCGAATACTTCCACAGCTGGATATCGCGGAGTTCGTGCCATTTTCTACGATACGTCATGACCCCGGCGAAGAACAGCGTCGCAAGGAGCGTGCTCCACGCGAGCGATATCAGGCTCGGCAGGGTCGAATACGTGAGTACGGTGATGATCGGGAAAAAAGACCACAAAACCGCCCCCAAGAATATGAGCAATTCCCCTTTCCGTGTTTCGGACATGTCTTTCATATTCTGATCATGGCAAAAATATCCCGACGTTTTTAAAGCG
Source organism: Candidatus Kaiserbacteria bacterium RIFCSPHIGHO2_12_FULL_53_13 (assembly GCA_001781555.1). Lineage (GTDB taxonomy): Bacteria > Patescibacteriota > Minisyncoccia > Phycocordibacterales > UBA2100 > UBA10103. The sequence continues at coordinate 5,886 of MFLP01000006.1, read as the reverse complement.
GCGAGCTCTTATTAAAAGCCCACGGGAATAGACATCGAATCGTCTTTTTCCGGCATTCCCGAAGGGTTATCCTTCTTGAATATTAGAGTTCCTTTTCTCGAAAATCCATTCGCCGCCTCCGGCTTTTTGAACTCAAGCGTCCCATTGAATGGGACGAACGATTCCGTCATCCATTCGCCCTGCGCCGTCGCGTACCCTTCGGCGATTATTTTCCCGTCCCAATCCGTGAGGATGAGGGGGAAACTTGCCTCGAAATACCAGGGACCGCGCGCGTAGCCCTCGACGGTGAGCGGAGAAGCGATCGCGGCGCCAGCGCGCGGCGATGTGACGATGATCATGTCGCTCTTACAACTCTCCTCCCTGTCGGCCCGTATGAGCTCCGATACGCGAAGAGCATGCGCGTAATCGGCTCCGAAGCCGTCTGCGGGGGTATCTGTGATCCGGCCGGCAAGGACTGCGAAAAGCGGAGTATAGGCGGAAGGGGGGACATCCGAGACCTCTCTCGCATACGCGCCCTTGAGCTCGTCCAATGCGGGCGAATCGCCGGAGAGCCAGTATTCGGGCTGCCCCTCCCCGCACGGGCGGAACGAGCGCACCTCATGCCCGATGGTCAGATAACCGAACGATACTTGCTCCCCTTTCGACAACGGCGCTATCTCTTTCAGCGTGCTGTCGGCGAGCGTCAGATATTTCGACACTCCGACAGAAGGCCGCGCCGTCATCGGCTCCCCCTGCGCGCGATCGGCATAATTGGCGATGAGAAGACCGTTCCTGATTTCCGTCGTCTGCGGAGCTACCCTGTCGCCGAGGAGTATCGCGTTTGTGCCCCTGTATCCGTCCGCGGTTTTGAGCGCGGCCGCCGCGTAAAAGAACGTCCCGCTTCCGCCCCTGTCTTGCGTGAGGATGAATGCGATATCATCCTGTCTGTCACCGTCTAGATCCCCCGCGGCCTCGTTGCCGAAATATTGCGTCACTATTTTGGAAGCCGAGCCCGGCGCCGCTGGAGTTTCTGCACGGTCGTTTACGAGTGTCACTGGCTGTCCATCAATTACATATGTCGCATTCTTATAATCCACTGCTGCACTTTGCGGCGATGCGTTTTTGTCCATCCAAAACCAAATTCCAACGATGACAGCGATGGAAACGAGCATTCCAATAATGGCCGATGTTTTCATATGGAAAGCGCTCAACAACACCCGTTTAATTGAGGAACGAGCTGAATGCCGCGCCTAGATAATAGGGCCAGATGACGATGGCAAGTACGCCTTGCCAAAATGTAAGCTTCAAGAAACCGACGGTAAAAAGCCATGCTCCTATCCACAAACCTCCCGACAATGTGTGATGCTCAATTTTTATTTTCTCCATAGCGTGTTTTATTTCTTCTCTACGATAATAGAACACTTCGTAACAAGCGCCGCGATCGCGCCGACCGCCGCGAGCGTGGGTACTAGCAAGGCGCCGATGGCGCCCAGAGTAAGCGGTATCTCGATCACTGTCTCACCTTTTTCATTCTTAATGGTGATGCGGCGGATATTGCCCTCGTGGATAAGCTCTTTCACTTTCGCGAGCAATTGCTCTCCGTCGACTCTGAATTCTTCTGTAGACATGACCAAATTATATACTTCCACGGACAAATGGCCATAGATTCAGGCGGCTTGTTGCTCTGGATGCAATAATAAAGACACTTCCTTAATTATCTCGTCATCGTTATCCGTGTAATGCAGGGCGGACAATCCGGCTTCCTGCGCGGCCTCAACATTCTTTATTTGGTCGTCAATATATACGATGCTCTCCGGTCGGACGCGCAGCTTCTCAGCTATGAATAAGTACGCGCTCGGTTCTTTTTTACTCAGACCGAGAGTGTTCGCGGAAAAAATATTCTCAAATATCGGTTCCAATCTCGGCATTAGCAGAGGGTGATTTTGCAGAATATCCGTTGTGAAAATATTTACGGATAGCTCTGCTTTCAGCGATCTATAGAAATCGAGTAGCTTTTCGTTGAGTTCAAAATAATCAAAAATGCCATAACGTTCGCCGAGTTTCTCCGTCAGGTCGCGGTGGATAGGATTAAGCGCGCCCGCATAGTTCTTGTCCTTCGGTTTGATGATTACCCGCGAGAAATCTGAGAGAAGCGTGGTGTACATGCCTCTATTCTACTACCCCATTTCAAACACCCAAAAAACAGGCGGCAAGCAACCTGCGGTCAGTCTGTGCGGTCAGTCGAGCTTGAGAGTCCTGTCGAGCGAATACTTTCCTGCGCCCGTGATAAGGAGCGCCAGAGATGCCGCGAGGATGAGCGCGATGAATTCATATCCTCCCTCATTGACGAAAAAGCCCTTTGAGAGGTGGACGGTAAGGAGCGCGACCAAGGCAACGATAGAACTGAGAGCGGCCGCGAATCTCGTCAGTACGCCGAGAATAAGCGCCGCGCCGCCCGCCACCTCGACAGCTATGAGAATAACCGCAAAGAACTCCGGCGCCGGAAAGCCCAACTGGCCGAGGAAACCCGCAACACCGGCAACGCCCATGGTAAGTTTCTGCCAGCCATGCACGAGAAAAATCGCTCCTGCGGCGAGCCGGAGGAGAAGCGGCGCCGAATCGGGGCACTGCGACGCCCATGATAATTTCAATAATGAAAACATACGCGAAGAATTACTTTTATAATACCTGCCATTTTAACACGCATATTCATGTGTCCAGGGCCTCGGAGCAAGAAAGTACTAATCCTGCCGAGATTTGATTTTCCGCGCCCGTGCATGATAATCCCCTGATGAGAATAGCCGTTTTCGGAGCGACGGGCCGGGTCGGCACCCGACTCATCAAAGAAGCCCTCGCTCGGGGGTACAGTGTCGCGGCCTATGCGCGGTCGCCGCAGAAGATCGCCGTCGTTCACCCGAAACTCCTTATTGTGCAAGGAGGATTGGAAGACAAAGACAAAATAGAAGAGGCCGTGAAGGGCGCGGATGTGGTGGTATCCGTGATGGGTCCTGTCGGAAGACAAGACAAGCTCATATTCTCTCCCGCATATGAAAGCATTGTCCAGGCCATGAAAAAGCACGGCGTGAAGCGCATCATTGCCTTAGGCACGCCGACCATTCCGGACGACAACGACGGTTTCTCTCTGATCTTTTGGTCGCTCATCGTCGTGGTCGGTTTCATCATACGGAAAGGACACGAAGACATAAGAACAGTCGGGACGATACTCCGAAAGAGCGGTCTCGACTGGACGCTGGTGCGCGTTCCTCTCCTCACCAATGGCCGGAAAAGAGGACGCGTGACCGTCGGCTATTTCGGGAACGGAGTGGAGTGGCCGTGGGTGTCGCGAGCCGACTTCGTCGATTTCCTCCTGGAGCAATTGACGAGCAATACCTACATCGGCAAAGCCCCGGCGATCAGCAACTAGTAGACAACTTTGAAACTTCTCATAAAAATCCCCCAAGTTTGAACCTAACTTAAAATCACCCGAACTTTATCAAATTCAATTTCTTCTTCCGTGTCCAGCTCTTAATCTCTGTTTCGCGCTTCAGTGCTACACTGCGGCTTCCTGCCTTTTCCGAATACTGGATTTTCAGCGCGCCTTTTGCGCGTGTGTAGTGCCCGCCCTTGCCCTTTTTGTGCTGCTCAAGGCGTCGATGCAGATCGGTGGTCACGCCTGTATACAGGCTTCCATCGCGGCACTTTAATATGTATACGAAGTACATCCCTTTATCATCTCATTCCGGCGGTTCGATTCCAAAAGTGAGATACAATGGACTTGATGAGAAAACGAGGACTGACACTCAGAAAGACTCTTCTGTTCTCCGCGCTTATCATAGGAGCAGGAGCCGGCGTCTCGGTGTACAAGTTGACGAGCACCCACCAGGGCGCCGTCGTCGTATCAGATAAGGTGCGCGAAATAACATATCCCGTCCAGTATTCGGACGGGCATATCACCGAGAACGCGATCGTGTCCGACCCGCGTTTCAGGAATACGGCTACCCTTGAGGGCGCTAGATTGTTGGCTCTGGCTAACATACTGAGCTTCGTTCCAAGGAGTGCGCGGGAAGACGGGCCGGTACAGATGGAAAAAGGCACGTGGTTGTGGACCCCTTTGCTCAAGATAACTCCCGAGTATAGAGACTCTATTATCTCCGGAGCGAAACATAACGGGATACGCAACATATATCTGTCCATAGATTCGTACCTGGATATCTATACGCTTCCCGATGGTCCGAAGAAAGACGGGACGAAAAAGAAGTTTGACGACGCGCTGGAAAAATTCATAACGCAGGCGCGAAAAAATGGCATGACCGTGGATGCCGAGGGCGGCTGGAGGAATTGGGCGGAACCCGGGCATGAGTACAAGGCTTTTGCGGTCCTTGAATACGCCGTCGGATACAACAGGACGCACGCCGAGAAGTTGCGTGGTTTCCAGTACGACGTAGAGCCGTATCTGCTCGAATCGTATAAGGAAAATAAGAAGTCGACGCTCCACCGCTTTGTCGCTTTGATGCAGGCATCGATGGCCAAGCTCAGCGACAGCGATCTGGCATTATCAGTGGCCATTCCGGAATTCTATGACGGCTCTCAAGACGGAACGCCGAAGTATTTCTACGGATTCAGGTACGGCTACACGCTTGATCATCTGCTCGGCGTACTCGACCGAAGACCTGGCAGCAAAATAATAGTCATGGCATACCGCAACTTCGCCGAGGGGGAAAACGGGATAATCGAGATCTCAAAGAATGAGATAGATGAAGCGGCCCGATACCGGACCAAGATAGTGGTGGCCGGAGAGACGGGAGACGTTCTTCCTTCGTACATCACTTTCCACAACACTTCCCGTTCCCATTATGATGAGCAACTAGGAGTCGTGGAGAAGGCTCTTGCGGGCGAGAAAAGCTACGGGGGCATGTCAACGCACTATATAAATACTCTGTTGGCGCTGAAATAGATCGGGAGCTTCGTTTCCATTCGAAACGCTTACGCGCTCTCGACGACTACAGCCGTCCCGAACCAGAACCGCGCTAAACGGCATGTGACACCTGTTTCGTTTTCACATAAGCTTGCTCGAGCCGCTCAAAAGACTTCTTGCTCCACTCGATCAGTACAATGTTGAGAGCGCCGACCAGCAGGACTCCGATAATCCAATGGAGCGGTAATGATACCGTTCCAAAAAGCGTTTGCAGTCCGGGAATGTATATAGCGGCGGCCATAAGGACGAACCCGATAAGAATGCCGCCGGTAAGATATCGGTTTGAAAACAGCGGATAAGACAGGATGCTTTTATCCAAGCTTCTCACCGAAAGAGCCACGAGCAGGGTGTATGTGCCGAAAGCTGCAAAGGTGAACGTACGAACAGTGGCTTCGTCGAAGCCAAGACGCATCAAAACAAAATATATGACGAAGAGCAGGGCGCTCGTGGACAGGCCAATGATAAGAATGAGGAATTTCATAAGCGGGTCGAAGAGTTCTGTTTTGCCAGTGCGCGGCTTGCGCGACAGAACATCCGGTTCTTTTTCAAAAGCAAACGACATGGCCGGAAAACTATCCGTAAAGAAATTGACCCACAGGATCTGAAGCGCATTGAGCGGCAGGGGCAAACCGGTGAGCAGAGATCCGCCGATAAGTATCAACCCGTCCGTAACATTAGAAAGGAGATACACGAGCACCTTGCGTATGTTGGCGAGTATCTGCCGGCCTTCCTCTATGGCTGCAACAATGGTCTCAAAATTATCGTCTAGCAGCACCAGGTCGGCAACGCTTTGGGCAACTTCCGTGCCTGAACCCATCGCAATGCCGACGTCGGCCTGCTTAATGCTCGGTGCGTCATTCACACCGTCGCCGGTCATCGCCACTATCTCGCCTGATTCCTGAAAGAGCTTGGCGATCCGGAGCTTATCGAAT
>MFLP01000005.1:9206-10664 GCA_001781555.1 Candidatus Kaiserbacteria bacterium RIFCSPHIGHO2_12_FULL_53_13 | reverse complement strand
TCCAGCATTTTGACGACATCTTCACGCTTGAAGAAGGCGACCTACTGGCGCTTCCGGGATTTGCAGAGGTTTCTGCGAAAAAACTTATCAAATCGATCAAGAAATCCATACATACGGAACTTTCCCGGCTCATCGTCGGCCTTTCAATTCCACACGTTGGCGAGGAGACGGCAATCCTTCTCGCGCAGAAATTCCGTACCATCCATGCATTAGCTGCTACCAGCGCAGATGAACTCAATTTAATTCCGGGGGTAGGGGACATTGTGGCAAAGGCGGTGCATGAATGGTTCCGTGATAAGGAAAATAAGAAGATGGTGGAACGCCTGCTTACGCATTTGGAGATTAAAAATAGCTTAAAACTTAAAACTGAAAACTTAAAACTAGCCGGCCAGACATTCGTGCTCACCGGCACGCTCAAATCGATGTCGCGGGACGAGGCCAAGGCCAAGCTCCGCGCCTTAGGCGCCGACATTTCCTCCACAGTCTCAAAGAAAACGACGGCGGTTATCGCGGGCGAGAATGCGGGCTCGAAGTACGACGACGCCCACAAGCTTGGCGTCCCGGTGCTGACAGAAAGCGAGTTTCTCCGTATGATGAGGGTATGACTGAGAAGATCGACGTATGTGCTTTGGCATCGTTAGCTCGTTTGGAGGTGTCAAATGAGGAACTGACGAAGCTTGAGCGGGAAATCCCCGCCATTCTCGATTTCGTGCAGACAATTCAAAAGGTAGCCGGCTCAGCCCCAGCGTTGGCACCAACGCTCCGCAATGTGATGCGGGCGGACGAGAATCCGCATGAAAGCGGCATGCACACGAACACACTCATTTCTGCGGCTCCCGCTCGCGAGGGGAATCGCATTGCGGTAAAGCAAGTGCTCTCAAGGAAAAAATAATATGGATCTCTCAAAGCTCACGATTTCCGAGGCGCGCCGCGCACTTGATGCGAAAGAGTATTCCGCACTCGAACTTACGGATGCGTATTTGAAGGCGATATGTGCGCGCGACGGCGAGCTCCACGCGTATCTCGAAGTGTGGGAAGATTCTGCGCGAGAGGAGGCGAAAATTGCCGATGTGATTATAGCCAAAGGAGAATCAAAAATGCTCACGGGCATTCTTATCGCGGTCAAAGACAACATCCTCATAAAAGGGCGCCGCGTAAGCGCCGCATCGAAGATGCTCGAGAACTACACGGCCTCGTATGACGCGACCGTCATCACGAAATTGAAAGGGGAGGGTGCGGTCTTTCTCGGTCGCACCAATATGGACGAATTCGCACTCGGTGGCTCGACAGAGAATTCCGCGTTCGGCCCGACCAAGAATCCGCACGACACGTCGCGCGTTCCGGGCGGCACTTCAGGCGGCTCGGCGGCGGCGGTCGCAGCGGGATTGGCGCTCGGAGCGCTGGGTTCTGACACGGGCGGCTCCATCCGCCAACCGTCCGCCTTTTGCGGTGTGGCGG
>MFLP01000005.1:0-9178 GCA_001781555.1 Candidatus Kaiserbacteria bacterium RIFCSPHIGHO2_12_FULL_53_13 | reverse complement strand
GCGTTTCGGATTGATAGCCGCCGCATCCTCTCTCGATCAGATCGGGCCGATGGGGAAGACCGTGAACGACGCGAAACTGCTTTTCGATGCGATCTGCGGGCACGATAAGAATGACAGCACATCCCTTCCTGATAATCCCAAAGCGCCGCGCGCGCCGCACGTGATCGGAGTGCCGCGAGCGTTCCTCAAAAACGGGATCTCGCCGGATGTGTTAGCGCAGTTCGACGCGACGCTGGAATCGTTAAAAGGCAAAGGATATGAAGTACGGGACATCGATTTGCCGAGCATTCCGTATTCGCTCGCCGCCTACTACATCATCAATCCCGCGGAAGTCTCGACGAATCTCGCCCGGTTCGACGGCATCCGCTACGGCCTTTCCGTCCCGGCCGAGACGATCCAAGAGGTGTACGCGAAAACGCGCGGCGCGGGATTCGGGCCCGAGGTGCGGCGCCGTATCCTCGTCGGGACGTTCGTGCTCTCCTCCGGCTACGCCGACGCCTACTACCGCAAAGCGCTCGCGGTGCGCGAGATCATCCGGGCGGATTTCGCAAAAGCATTTGAATCCGTCGACGCGATCGCGATGCCGACCACGCCGGGGCCCGCCTTCAAATTCGGCGAGAAATCCGACCCGCTTTCGATGTACCTCGAAGATATCTTCACAGTGCCGATGAATCTCGCAGGCGTCCCCGCAATCTCTGTCCCTTCCGGCTCTGTTAAGCGCGACGGCATCCCGCTCCCTGTCGGATTTCAGGTCATCGGGGCGCACGGGAACGAAGAGGCGCTATTTACCATCGGGAAAGACGTTGAAGCAGGCAGGTGACATCCGCCACTTCGTTTCTAGGTTATAATTTAAAGGATGAATCCCGTTAGAGGCCGCGGTCGCTTCTGGCAGGTATCAAGTTCATGACACATGGGTCGAACACAGTACAAGCAACTAATCGCAGAGTGCGCGGTGCTGACCGTGACCTGCCTCTAACGGGATGAACGGCGACCTCTCATTCGGTGATGCGTTCGCACAGATATTCTGGTACGTAGGCGAGATCGCCTTCAAGTTTGTCCCGGGCACGGTCGCCACCCTTGCCGGCACCAGCTCCGGCGGGAGCCCGATACCAACCGGAGTAACTCCGATAACAGAACCTGTTACTACGGCAAGCATCGTTTCATTTCTCGAAAGAACATCTTCTCCCGAGCAGTTCAACTCCTTCGTGCACAACTGGAATGTATTTGTCGCCATTTCGATGTTCATCTCGCTCGTGCTCTCGGCGGGCATGATCTACTGCTTCATCCGCATCAGGCAAGTGCGGCACTTCGAGCGCCTTAAATTCCAGGATGCGGAGCACACTGTCATTGCTCGTGACATTCCGAAGACACAATTGCGTTGGAACAGGATACTCGAGCAGGCGGACTCCGATAATCAACAGAGTTGGCGGCTCGCCATACTTGAGGCGGACATCATGCTGAACGAGCTGTTAGACATGAGAGGATACAAGGGAGAGACGATATCCGACAAAATGAAACAGGTGGATCGCGTGAGCTTCAATACTATCGACCAGGCCTGGGAGGCGCACAAGGTTCGCAACCGTATCGCACACGAGGGCTCTAACCTCCATTTGGATGAAAGCGAAGTACGCCGCACTATCGGTTTATACGCGCGAGTGTTCAAAGAATCTCAGATAATTCAATAAATTTGTTTAGAGACTGCTTTAATAGACCCAAGAATTCTCCGACGAAGGGCAGTTCCTCTGCGCACTTTGATACGGAGCGTGCCGTAGTGCTGCTCTGGATTTGAATATATCTTTCGGGAGCGTGCTTTGATCAGACTTGTTTTTGTGAATTGCGAACGCGGAATCGCAGTAACCTTTGACCAATACTGTTCCACTATGGCAACTCTATCGCGATGGGTGCGGTTAATTGATACTCGAAGTATCAGGTCTGAGGAAGGAATATTGTACGCACGCTTTAACCAAATCATAAAGGCACGGATTATGTCTGGGTTGCTGTTTGTAAGTCCGCACTCCTCATTACCACTTTTGTATCCCTCGCCCCAATATAAGCCAACACCTAGTATAAAAAGATCTCGCTGACTAAGTATACCGGCATCTCGTGAGCCGCGGTTCGATTCGACTCGCACCGCTTCCATGCGGATGGCCCTTTTCTTCTCAGCTGCTCGCAGGCGGCCCAAAGCTCCCGCTTCTTGCTGCCTAAATGCAAGACGTCGAACCTGTTTAGCCGATAGCGCGATATCTCTGCACCAGTAGCTTACAGTGCTTTTGCTAGCGTGAAGTATTACTCCGATTTTTGCGATACTTTCCCCGTTTTGACGCAAAGCGCGTGCCTTTTCCCGAAGCAGGACAAATGCCATGCCATAATGCTATCATGAGGTTTCTAGATAGTGAATCGGTTGTACAGATACTTGCGCGGGACACGTCGTACGTCTATACTGCCAAAAGCGGGGTGGAGAAGTAGTATCTCGTCAGGCTCAAATGGGCTCACTTGAGAGAAATCTCTTGTGGAACATCTGTCAAATTCGGTGAAACCTCTCTCGCATTACGAGATGGCAATACCGAGCCAAGTCCCAAGTGAGAATCTAGGGAAAGGTGTAGAGACTAGACGGCAGACATCCTAATTCTCCGAAAGGGGAATGGATGAAGGTATAGTCCAGACCACGAATCCATCTGTTGCCCAACACTTGATTGTACTCAATCAGTTGGCGGATGGAGCGGCGAAAGCCGTAGCGGTACGCATAACCTGAAGATCGCAGGTGCAAGTCCTGCCCCCGCAACAAGCCAAAACCAGAGCGCCCCTGCAGGGGCGTTTTGGCTTTGTGCTTTTGCGAGGGGAGCGAAGTGCCTTCGCACTTCGCATCAGGAATTGCAAGGCGGAGACATGTCGTTTGCGACGGTCGAGCCCGGTCAGGAACCACTTAGATTTTTAGAATGCGTAGCACGAATAAAAGTCTTACTGAGTTGACGTCATGTCCTGCCCCCGCAACAAGAACGGCCGGAGGTCGGACTGGTTTTACACCATCGGTGCTAATATTATCTGCATGGCTTCATTCGAGAAGTTCGTTCAACAGGTAAAGAAATTAAGTGGATTTGAAAGAATTCCTCAACACACCCATAAGGTCGCGCTTTCATCAGCACTGGAGACTGTATCATCTGAACTCACGAAAACACCTGATCGACGTATACGGACACCGTTCGATCTACCCATTGCTAAAGGGTCAATCAAAAAAGAAGACCTAGAAAAATGGGGAGTCCAGCCGATCGAACTCGGAGGTTTGCACGACAGAGACGGGACACTGATCGTATCAACGGGGCATCCGGTGTCGACGGGTTATGATTGGCCCGACAATACCTATGACCTATATAGTCCATCTCAAAAGTTTGCTAGAGACGCTAACTATCTCGCGGACAAACGTCGTGACTATAAACAGCCTTTCCATATCCACAACCATCCTCCCACTCCTGAGGCTTCTTCTCGTTCGGGCCCTATAGGTCGTATTGAACGTGAGCGAGCCGCTCCTTCTTGGAGCGATCTTATCCATTCTCCAGTAGAGTTGATAATGGCCGATATGATTCTCACGAAATCGTCCGTCATTCTCTATAAATTTAAGAGTTATGAACACAAAAGAGAGGTGCTTTCAGATAAGCAAGCGTACCAGGAGAATTCAATGACTGAGAATCTAAATATGTTAAGGTCGCGCGAGGTCATCATTGCCGAAATCCCTTTTTCTGACCCTCGTATCAATGCAGTTCTTGATTTTATGAATGGGGTAACAACTTGGGAAGAGACCAGGCAGAAAATTGTGGGCACATAGGATAAACACTAGTCAATTTGTATTAGCGTTTATTATCTCACTCAACCATGCTGTAATCTGGTGCCAATCCCGTCCTACGAGTGCAACAAGAACAGAGAAAAATCCCGCTTGCCGGGATTTTTCTCTGTTCTCTATTTCTGCGGGGGCAGGACTTGGGAAGGGGTCGGGGAACGGGAGTTCCCCGTGGAGGAAGGTATGGGAAAACCGAGGGTTTCCCAGGTGTCTAGCCCCCGCAACAGAGTTGTGATGCACGGAACTCGTTCCCACTGGCGTCAAAATTGGTACGGTACCGACCCCCATTGTCGGACGAAATATAGAAGTTGAAGTCCATGGCAGTAATCGTTCGGTTCTTCAGCGCTTGAGTCCAATCGATATAGCCGGTATTATCTATTCAATGCGGCAGATTCTTCTGATTACTGGCGGCGTTATGTGTGCGATAGCCCTCATTGTCGGCAGTTTTACGTTCTATCAGGCAAATCGGGAGGAGTTGAGTCTTTCGTCAGATTTACAATACCGAACCCGGGTTCTCGCCGACAGCCTCGCGGAATCAATCAAGCAATTATTAATGCAGGGTTCCCGGATGGCAATACAGAAAACCGTAGATAAGATAGCCAGTAACGAGCGCATCACCGCGCTGTGGGTTTTTGACAGCGCAGGACGAGTTGCGGCATATTCGGGCACAGTGTCCGATGTCTCGGGAAGCGCACTCGCGATACGAGCGATGGACAGCAATAGTTCATTCAGTGAGTTCACACGTAACGGCGAGGAAAGAGCGTACGTGTTCGTTAATCCGATACGTCAGGGAGAACGCACTATTGGGGCGCTCATGGTCGTTGAAAAAGCCGATTACATTGACGAGGCGATACGCTCAATATGGCGCGAAAATCTACTGCGCCTTTTCTTGCAGCTTCTTCTTTTCGCCGCGGTCATTTTCGTCTTGGTGAGATGGGTCTTTTTCCGCTCCATCTTAAAAATGGTTGAGTCGCTGAAAGCGGTTCGTAAAGGCAATTCCGAGATTGATGCGGTTCCTGGCACAAGTTTCTTCGAGCCTCTTGCCGGAGAGATTTCCAAAGTAACGATGAGCCTACGACAGGCACGGCACTCAGCCAGTGAAGAGGCTCGTATGCGCCTCGAAAAAATAGATTCCCCATGGACAGCGGAACGACTCAAAGAGTTCATCAAAGCCTATTTGAAAGATCGACCGATATTCGTCATTTCTAATCGCGAGCCCTATGTACATAATAAAGTGAAAAATAAAATTGAGTGGTCCGTTCCAGCGGGCGGCGTTGTGACTGCACTGGAGCCTGTCATGGAGGCATGCGGTGGCACGTGGATAGCGCACGGTAGCGGGGACGCCGACAAGGCGACCGTCGATGCCGAGGACAAGATCGCGGTCCCGCCGGAAGAGCCGAAATATACGCTGAAGCGCGTGTGGCTAACAGAAAAGGAGATAAACGGCTACTACACGGGATTATCGAATGAGGCGCTTTGGCCACTCTGTCTCATGGCTCACACCCGGCCTCTTTTCCGAGCGGAAGACTGGAGTGAGTATAAAAGAGTGAATGCAAAATTCGCGAAGACGCTGCTAGATGAAATACGGCACGCGAAGCGGCCGATCGTATTAGTACAGGATTACCACCTTGCGCTTGTCCCTGAAATGATAAAGAAAGTTCGCCCCGATGCGCTTGTTGCGCTCTTCTGGCATATTCCATGGCCCTCTGCTGCGCAATTCAACATTTGTCCTTGGCGGGAGGAACTTTTATTTGGCATGCTTGGAGCCGATCTTATAGGTTTTCATACTCAACAATACTGCAACAACTTCATCGATACCGTGGGGAATGAAGTTGAGTCACGTATTGACTACGAGCGGTTCTCAGTATTCCGCGGGACACACCAGACCTTGATCAAGCCATTTCCTATCTCGATCGCATTTCCGGGCATTGCTGAGGGGCATGGAAAACTCGACAAAACCGTTCTTACTGTCCTGGGGATCAAAAGCACATATCTTGTGCTCGGCGTTGATCGTCTAGATTACACGAAAGGAATCCTTGAAAGATTCAAAGGAATAGAATTTCTGCTTGATAAGCATCCAGAATATTCCGGGAATCTAACGTTGCTCCAGATTGCATCGCCAACCCGCGAGACGGTCGAGAAGTATCGAGAATATGCTATGCGAGTGACGGAAGAAGCGGTTCGTATTAATAAGAAATTTGGTACAAAAGATTGGAAGCCCATCGTACTTGAGAAACGAAACTACACGCACGAAGCACTTATTCATCTATATCAACACGCGAACGTCTGTCTCATTACATCTCTGCATGACGGCATGAACCTGGTCGCAAAGGAATTTGTCGCCGCTCGTCGCGACGAATTCGGGGTGCTTGTATTAAGCCAGTTTACTGGGGCATCCAGAGATCTCAAGGGGGCACTACTCATTAATCCCTATAGTGCCGAAGAAACTTCAGAAGTATTGCGCATTGCCCTAACGATGCCGAAGGCTGAACAGAATAAGCGCATGAAGACGATGCGAGACTCCGTCCGCGACTACAATATTTATCGCTGGTCGGCGGAGCTTATCAAAGCGCTCTCGCAGCTTGAATAGCATGAAAGATGTCGATAAGCACATGAGTTCAATCCTCAAGTGCGCCAAGAAGAGCGGTTGTGTTCTCATACTTGACTTTGACGGCACCCTTGCGCCCATCGTATCGCACCACCGGAAAGCTTCGATGTCCTCCCGTCTTCGTACGGTACTACGTGTACTTGGAGAACGTTATCCTGTGGCGATAGTCAGTGGCCGTTCTCTTGAGGACATTCAAAAGAGGGTACGAATTCCCGGAATCTCATACGCAGGGTCACACGGCCTCGAATTCTTAATGGCGCCATCGCGCACACCTATTTCGGTGCCGATACCTCATAGAACGATGCATATCTTTCGTCTGGCCAAGCGAAAGCTCGCTAATCTCGCTATGCGCTATCCGCAAATTCGTCCAGAGGACAAGGGGATGAGCTACGCCCTGCACTATCGGCGATTGGCCAAAGCAGAGGGAATGGAATTCGTACGCGAAGCGAATGCGAAGATCGCGGCATATGCTCATACGCATAGCATACGAATAATCAACGATCTCTCCACGTTTGACATCATGCCGAATTCCGTAAGCACGAAGGGTCAGTGTGCCCTTGAGATGTTCCGTATTCTCAGAGAGCATTCCGATACGATGCCGATCTATATTGGCGATAGCCTGACCGATGAGGATGCGTTTCGGGCACTTGCAGATGGGATCACGATCCGAGTTGGCAAATCGGCGTCTAGTGCCGCTCGCTACTACTTTAAGACTCGTTCGAGAGTAGACGAATTTTTACGCAGTCTTGCGACGGAAAAGATATAAAGCGGCCGTATGTTCTTGTGTATGCGATTGCAGAATTCTGGACCAGTTCAGGGCGATATTCCAAGATACTCTTGAGCTTCAGTCAGACACAGTGCAGCCCGGATGTGATAAAAAAAGAATCAGACGTACACCAAGAAAATATGTAAGCGCAGCGTGGATTTGTCGGCGAGGGAACTGTACTTACACCAGCGTTAATCCTGCCCGCGCAACAAAATTGGTCGGAAGTAGTACGGAGCTTGCCACGAGAAATTATTGGTCAGGGTCCGACTCTCGGAGCAAAAGCAAGAAAAGCACGCCCTTCCTGCTACAATATAGACTCATGCATGAGGGGATACGCAGTACAACGCCCAAAGCTCTTGAAAGGAACCGCTCTCATCTGGTTGAAGCGAGCGTTCTCATCGCTGCTTTAGCTGCCTTTGATCACAATCCTGCCCAGGCTCTCGAACTTGCTCCGCAAACATCGTGGAATAACGCTATTACGGGAAATATACGGGAGAGTGTAAGAAAAGATACGAACGAAAGCCGCTTTACTTATGTGCAATATTCAAAAACGGAAGGTGAATGGCTGCAGATAAATTCTGGGAGTGGCGGACGTGCTGAATTTAATGTTTCCCAATATGCCAGAGCGCTTCTTAACAATCCAAAGTATGGAGATACAAAAAAGATCTGCACAGGTCACTCGCATCCCAACGAAATATTCCGCGCTTCAACACCGAACAGTGATGCATACAAGAGATTCGCGACCCCGCCAAGTTCTATTCCCGGTGATCTACAAGCGGCCAAAATCGTTGAGCACGAGCTTGGCCTTTTTCGTATTCCAAAAGGGAAGTTGGTAAATTTTGTAGCTGATATCTATGGTATTTGGTATTTTCGCACAGCACAACAATCTGACTATCGAAATGCCGATGAAAGGAAAACGGCAGGCCATATTAATACCACAGAGGCGAGAGAAAAACACAATAAAACATACCAGGCCTTTGTCATCAAAAGCTTAACTCCGAACATCGATTTAAGAGGGACTACAGAATATAAAAACCTGCTGGATTCGTACCGAATAAATCGGGGAGGCATGGTACGTTTCGTGCCGTACGAAGAAGTTCCTTCAGAACCTGCGTGTGCCGGCGTGGACTTCAAAGGCTAAGATATCTAACAAGTTCGAACATTCTCCATTCAACAACCTTTGTGGCGCTTTAGCTGTTGCAGGACTTGGTGGTCTTGGAATAGCAACTATCAGTTCGACAACGATGCAAATATAATTTCTGCAATAATCGTGATAACGAAGAGTATAAATGCGACCAGAAGTTGCTTCCACGCACCCGTGAGAATTGCCGCTCCTATGGCGTAAACCAGGAATATGGATGCAAGTACGAATAAAATAGTATTAATGCCCATTACAGTGTTCCACATACGCACAGATATAGCATGAAATCGGGCAACCGTGGAGTGTGGAGTATTGGGCGGAATTTCGTTATTATGTCGGCTAGCGAAATGGGAATATAGTATACCCTCATTTTGCTCCTCACTTGCCGGCGTAATCACAGGTTCATACGTCGGCGGCGTTCGGAGAAAATGCGTATATGGTATATCCTCATTTTGCTCCTCATTTGCCGGCGTAGCTCAGTGGTAGAGCATCGCACTCATAAAGCGGAGGTCGCAGGTCCGATCCCTGCCGCCGGCACTACTTCGCGCCCTCACCCCATTCGGGAACTTCGAAGTGCACGGCACCATCGCGGGAATTGAATGTTTGGAAAAGGGACGATGAGCGGGTATATTGTACGAGCATAAATGCGGTCGTAGCTCAACTGGTTAGAGCGCGTCCCTGTCACGGACGAGGTTGCGGGTTCGAGTCCCGTCGATCGCGCCAAGCTACAAAACGGATACCAACTGGTATCCGTTTTGCGCTTCTGAACGCGTCGAAGGAAGTAAACCGCTTCACTTCCTTCGGGACTCGAACCCGCAAACGCGATGCCTA
>MFLP01000004.1 GCA_001781555.1 Candidatus Kaiserbacteria bacterium RIFCSPHIGHO2_12_FULL_53_13 | reverse complement strand
CATGCCATGCTTTAACTCTTTCATTATGTGAGCGACTATGCTCGCGCGAACTGTGGTGCTTGCCCCGGCGCGAGCGAGCGAAGTCTCAAGCTTATCCGGATTGAACATCTCCTGCTCGCCGTCCGCTTTCGTAATTAAAACACTGTTCATAAGTAGGCTTAAGTATAACTTACTATCGGACTGTTTTTATTGGCGACGTAGAGCGAGTGAAATACAAGAGCGAAGCTCTTGTATTTCCGAGCCGAGGAGCCAACACAGGTTCAATACCTCGCAGCTTGCTGCGAGACTGTGCGAGCAAAGCGAGCTCCGACAATACCTCGGGGCTTGCCCCGAGGAACCTTTATTATCACCCCTCCGCCCAAACATCGTTCGCCATCGTAAAAGACAATGGACTGACCCGGCGAAGCGATGTGAGGTTCTTGAAAAGACACGATAAGATCGTTTCCCGAGCCATCAACGGTCGCTTTGAACGGTACTTCGCGATATCGCGCCTGCACATGTACTTCCTTCGGCATTCGCGGCTTGCCGGAGACCCAATTAACGTCAGAAAGAACAACCTTCCCACTTGCCGCGTCATTTATGTCAGGAGAAACCCGTATGACGTTATCCTTAGCGGAAACTTCAATAACATAATAGGGCCTTTTCTCCCTGTCTTTGGCGGTAATGGAAAATCCATGCCGCTGTCCTGTCGTATACAGAGCGGCTCCTTCATGCTCACCTATAACTACCCCATTCCCATCTAGCACCGCGCCCTTCGAAAGCCGGATGAACCGCGACAAGAAATCTTTCATGGAAACATCGCCGACGAAACAGAGCCCCTGACTATCCGGTTTTTCCGCCACCGGAAGTCGCAATCGGCGGGCGTGCGCCCGCACTTCGCTCTTCAATAATCCGCCCACCGGGAAAATCGCGCGGGCAAGGTCTTGTTGTCCGAGCAGATGGAGAAAATAGGACTGGTCTTTCTCTTTATCCTTTCCCCGCAAAAGCGCGTAGCCTCCGTCCATTTTCTCTATGCGCGCATAATGACCGGTCGCGATATGATCTGCGCCTTCCTGTTCCGCCCAGTCCAGGAAACTGCCGAATTTGATGCTCCTATTGCAAAGTACATCCGGATTCGGCGTTATGCCTTTTGCATATCCTTCTATCATTTGCTCGACAACCGTTTTTTTATAATCCGAAGACAGGTCTATCTCTCTGAAAGGAATGCCGATGGCAACCGCCGCTCGCATCGCGTCTATACGGTCGGCTGCCCACGTGCATTCTATGAACTCCGGCTGCCAAATCTTTATGAATACGCCGACAACATTGAAGCCGCGCTCTTTAAGAAGCGCGGAGGAAACCGCCGAATCAACGCCTCCGGATAATCCGACAAAAACCGTCTTCGCCATTCCCTTACTATATCAAACGCGCCCTTTTTGACCGCGGCCATCATCGATCTACGTAGCGCTGTTTATTCCGAAGATGCTCTGCGTAGGTCTTGCTGAAATACGTTTTGCCGTTCCTGTCCGCTAGATAGTACAAGTAGTCATGCTTCACCGGCGTCACCGCCGCTTCGAGCGAAATCATGCTCGGGCTCCCGATGGGTCCGGGAGGCAATCCTTTGTAGCGATAAGTGTTGTAAGGCGAGTCACTCGCGAGGTCCTCAGTCGTGAGCTGGTAAGTGTTTCTTCCAAGAGAATATAAAAAAGCCGCGTCCACCTGAAGAAGCATTCCCCGATTCAGACGGTTCCACAAGACGCCCGCGATCATACGCCGGTCTTCCATCGTCTTTGCCTCCCGCTCCAAGAGAGACGCCATTATAACGACATCTCCCAGCGGCTTGCCGAACGCCTGCACCTGCGCGTCTATAGACGCTTCGTGTGAGTCGAAATTCTGCCGCATCGTCCGTATCACGAGATCTTCCGCCGCGTTCGGCAGGAAAAAATACGTATCAGGAAAGAGATATCCCTCCTGCGAGCGCGCGTCCGCGAGGAAGCGCTCGGCATCAAAGCGCAGGAGTCGATTTCCGAATATGACGGCCATATCACCCGTCGTCGCTCCTTCGGGAATGAGGATACGCATCGGCTCCAGCCCATAAGCGCCTATTGAGATGGCACGCGCCACGGAAAAAAGACCGCGCGGCTCCTTGAAAAGATAGTCGCCGGCATGCACGTCCCGCTGGTGTCCCATTAGGAATACTAAGGCACGGAGCGCCGCCTTCATGCGGACGACACCGGCTTCTTCGAGTATCACGCTCGTGTCCTGAAGCGACGCTCCCTGAGGAATGGTCACCAGTTCGCCCAACGGGAAATCATCCGGCGGGCGCACGACGGAAAGATAAAGAAGCGTCGCGACCGCGCCCGCGACGACGAGTATAAGAGTCGTGCGGCGATTTGCGTTCTCGCGCCATTCCGCGGAAAGCTCTTCCTGCATCCGCTCATACATGGCGAACGCGCGTTCAAGGGATCTCTGAAGCGGATGCATAGCGGAAATACCTCGCGCTCACTTTGGCAGATTTGGCGGCGGTTCGGCTTTCTTCGCGGGAATTCGCATGAGGCCGGGAGACGTTATGGCGCGGCTCGGAGGATGGAATATCGTGGCAAGGACCTCGCTCGTCATCATATTCGTGGGGGTTTCCCATGGGGTATAAAAGAACGACCGACGCCTGTACGCATCAATAAAACGTTTCGTAGTGAGATCCCAGCGGAAATCGTGGAAATCCTGCCATGGATAATCAAAAGGATTGTGCCATCTTCGCGGACGCAGTTGGCTCATGTACTGGGGATTCGCAAAAGGACGCCACAGCCAGCGCAATGTCCAGAACTCCCTGCCGAAATCTTCATTAGTCGAAATGAATATGCCTCGCGTCCCGACATCAAAAGGGTGCTTGCCAAGATTGCGCTCCATCGTCTCTATCTGCTTCGTCTGCTTCCATGTAGCGCGGGGACGCGCGATACGCAACTGTTCTTCTGTGGCATGTCCCTCCTTGAACGTTGCCGATTCGAGACGGATCTTTTCAACCTCGTGCTCCACCATGGATTGCCACATGCTGTCCTTTCGCACCAAAACGCCCGTTTTCCAATCAGCCGTCAAAACTATTTGTATCCATACCTGCTGAGTCGGCTTAATACTGCTCAGGAAATCCAGCACCGTTGCAAGCGGGTCAACCTTGAACTCCTCCTTAGGGTCCTGGTCCAGCTCAAGGTCGATATAAGTTTTGATGGGGTACGCATCAATATTCTTCCTATGCGGCTCAAGCCGCCAATCAGTGCAATAGCACGTATGTATTTTTGGATCGAAGACGAATTTCTGCGAGTAGTCCTCGACTTCTACGAGCTCCACTTCCGGGTACTGAGAATATATGTTGGCTTCGATAACTCCCTGATATCCTTTCCATACCTGTATGTAAAAATGCACCTCGCCTCCGAATGACGCCATTTCAAGCGAATACCACGGGCGCACCTGCCCTTGGATAACACGCATCAGGAACGTCGTCTCCTGAGACCCCATCCAGAAAGACGCGATTATGGTCTCCATGGCACGGGGAGATTTCGTGATTTCTCGAGGCATTTTGATCTCCAGAAGTACAAAGTGCTGTTTTGATAGATACAACGAGCGCGCGTACCATATCCAGACGCGGTAAAACGCGACTATCATCACCACTGGCAGCCAAATCGGCGCGGTACCTACCACCCAAGAAAAAGCAAAAAGCGCTAGATTCGGGATCTGCGTGTTAAGTATGGCGAGCATCCCCGCGTATAAAATGCTAAGGAACAATGCGCGCGAAATACCCCACTCGCCTATCCAATCAGTCCACTCGTCAAAATCAAAACTTATCAATAGTTCAAGAAAATTCTCCCAATCGCTCTTCGGCTCTGCCATATAAACTATAATACCATCGCAATAGTGATTTATGCCTCACAATCACAGTTTTGCTGTGGGAAGGTCTATGCTCTGTACGCAGTACGGGAACTTGCGCTGCCGTGAATTCACTCGGCAAGTGCAAAACGTCCGTCCGAAAGGCGCGTGAAGGTACTGTTCTGCAGATTAACGGCAATGGTCGCGTCTTTTACATAACGTTCGCGCTTCACGCGCTCGATTATATCTTCGCGTGAGAGAGGCCCTTCGCGTTTCAATACGCCTTTAATGACATCGCGTACGACGCCCGGCTCATAGCCCCATTCTTGCAGTGCATAAAGGCCGCGCCCGACCAAAACGAATCGGACATCCTTGATGAGTTCATTGTGCGTCGTCGCAGGATGGGTCTCGCGATTGAAAAGCTTCTCTATCCCCTTCGCGACTTCCGTGAAGTGCATGGGCGAACCGTGGCGCTTCAGCGTCAAATATGCGAAGTCGCGGGTATTCTTTATGCGCACGTGCGGCGAATCCATTCTTCCCCATTCATTGAGCGGATTCCGTCCGATGCGCTTCGATATCGTGAGCCAGCGGGCGAGCACGTCGTTCGTGCGATTCCTGATACCCTCCTGTTTCAAGGCTTTTGCGAACAGTTGTAGGAATTCTTCTTCCGGCGTCAGGCGATTGACCTCAATGGATTCGTACAGATTCGTAAGCGCCCTCTCCACCTGGTCGGCGACCTGTTCATCAATGTGCCAGCGTGCGTTAAAGTCGTTATCTTCCCTACGGTCTGTGAACTGATGGCCGACGGTAAGAAGAAAAACGAGATGATTGCGGTCAGCTTTGTTCGCAGAAAGCTCTGAAAGAATCGCTTCGCTCGAAAGCACTGCACCGAGCGAATGTATCGCCCGCTTCAAGTCTTCGAAAGCCGCGGAGTGCGCGGCATAATGAGACGACTCGCGCACTGCGGAAATCCCGTGATTTTCTATCTGTCGGATGCGCTCGCGCGTGATGCCGTATTCTTTGCCGATGGCGTCCAGCGTGCGCTCCATCTCTTTCGCTCCGAGACCGAAGCGGTCCGTAAGCACGTGGCGAGAGCGCTCGGAAAGACCCGAGAGAAGGTCCTTTGTAACTGTTCGCGGTGCAAATGAAAGCATAAGATGGGCCAATAATTGACTATTATTAGTACTATGTTCTATGTTGTATCAGAACAATACCATGCCGTCAAATGATGTGCAAGTGCTGGTATCCTTTTGTTTACAGCCCCCAAAGCGGGATTAGTGTTCATGATTGGGTTCGGAACGCGACGGCAGAAGAGCGACGCCAGGCGAGCACCACTTTTCCCCACGCAAACAACAGAATCGACCACATTTCCAAAATCCACGGACTGCGACCTCGTGCTAGAATCGCCCCATGACAACGAACACGCCGCGACTTCCACCTCAAGATGTTGAAACGGAGCGGGCGCTTCTCGGAGCTCTCATGCTTAATCAAAATGCGATGTATGAAGTCGCGGACGTCGTCGGCATTGATTCTTTCTACGCTGGGAAACACCGCGTGATTTTCGATGCGATGCTCAGTCTTTATGGAAAAGGCGAACCGATCGATGTGGTTACTGTTTCCGGAAAATTGAAAGAGCGAAAACAACTTGCGCCTATCGGAGGCGGAGCATACCTTTCAGAACTTGCCGGAACTGCGGCGTCCCCGGGAAGCGCATCTCATTATGCGCATGTGGTCCAGTCCAAATTCGTCCTGCGTAGTCTCATAGATGCTGCAGCGCAGATAGGAGAACTCGGTTTTCAGGAAGACAGGGAGATCGAAGAAATTCTCGACGAAGCTCAGGCGGCTGTGTTCAAGGTGACAAATTCGCCGATGCTCCAATCATTTACTGCTATCAAGGATGAACTGGCCGAGGCATGGGAACGACTCGAACACCTTCAAAAACACAGCGGTACCATCCGCGGAGTTCCCACAGGTTTTCCTCAGCTTGATAACCTACTCGCTGGCTTGCAGAAGTCGGACCTCGTTATTCTTGCGGCACGCCCCTCAATGGGAAAAACCGCGCTCGCATTGGATATCGCCAGACAGACGGCTACGAAGCATGGCACATCCGTGGGAATATTCTCTCTCGAAATGAGCTCGCAACAGCTTGTAGACAGAATGCTCGCCGCGCAGGCCGGCGTGAATTCGTGGCGGCTTCGCACGGGAAAGATCTCCAAGGACAACGAATACGAACGCCTGCAGGCGGGCATTGCGGCGCTTTCCGAAGCGCCTATCTATATAGATGACAGGCCGAGCAGCACCGTGCTTTCCATGCGTTCCGTTGCAAGGCGTCTCAAGATGGAAAAAGATCTCGGGCTCGTTATCGTCGACTATCTCCAGCTCATCACTCCTTTGCATTCCCGCGGCGGCGATTCTCTAGTCCAGCAAGTCACTGAGATTTCCCGTTCGCTCAAAGCGATGGCGCGCGAACTCGATGTCCCCGTCTTGGCGCTCTCCCAACTTTCTCGCGCCGTAGAGAGCAGGCGCGGAAAGCCGCGGCTTTCCGACTTGCGCGATTCCGGCTCCATTGAACAGGATGCGGACGTGGTCATGTTCATCCATCGAGACGACAAAATGAACGAGGGCTCCGACCGGCCGGGAATAGCGGAAATAATGATAGAGAAGCACAGGAACGGTCCTATAGGAAAGATAGACCTGCGCTTCGACGAGGAAAAGACGACATTCTTGCCGATAGAAAAAGGCGACTTCAGCGATTTCACGCCGGAGGCGCAAGTCGAAGAAGACAACGCGCCGTTTTGAGGGCCTGCACACTGTTCACTGCTCCCTGTCCGCTGTACACTTGTCCCAATGGACCCCATCGATCGGCTCACTGCCATATTCGAACGTTTCCCCGGGATCGGCCCGCGCCAAGCGGAACGTTTCGTGCATTTTCTCTTGCGCGCGTCCCCTGCCATCCGCCGCGAGCTCACCGACGCCGTATCGGGGCTCGGTGGCTCGGTGCACAGATGCAGTGAATGTATGCGGTTCCATTCTGGCGCGCGCGACGTATGTTCGATGTGCGCGAACAAAGAGCGCGACGCTGGGCTCCTTGCCGTCGTCTCAAGCGATGCCGATCTGCAGGCGCTTGAACGAAGCGGCACGTATCGCGGCCGGTATTTCGTCCTCGGCGGCACCATCTCGCTCGCTTCAGAGAAAACTAGCGGGCTTCGCATCCGCGAACTTCTTGCGTCCATTCCCGAGCGCGCGAAAAATGGATTGCGTGAGATCATCCTCGCCTTCCCGGCGAACCCTGAAGGAGATGCAACTGCCATCCGCGTACGCGAAGAGATGACTACGCTTGCAAGCACGCATCAATTTTCCATAACGGCACTCGGCCGCGGCCTTTCGACGGGAAGCGAGCTCGAGTACGCCGACCCTGACACAATTAAAAACGCCCTCGCGGGCAGGAAGTAGTGGGACGCTTTTGCGTTTACGGAAGTGCCGTGATGCGAACTTTGGCGTAGGGCTGCCTGTGTCCTCGTTTCTTGAAATATTTACTTTTCTGGCGATAACGAATGACTGATATCTTTTTTTCCCTTCCTTCCTCAACAAGTTCTGCTGACACTACAGCGCCAGTCACATAAGGCGAGCCTACTTTGGTCTCCTTCCCGTCGTCCGTAAGCAGGACTTTATCAAAAGTGATTTTTGAGCCGGCTTTGTCGGCTCCGGCGATTTTTTCAACATTCAAAACGCTATCCTGTGTCACAAGATACTGTTTACCGCCCGTTTCAATGATTGCTATCTTTGCCATATTGAGCCGACACTATAACCCGCCTATTCGTATACCGCAAGGGTGAGCAAATCAATCTCTCCCCTCAAGGAGCGGCTTTTCGACTGAATCAAGCTCGAATCCGACAGCTTCTCCTGTTATTTTAAGAACGTCTTTGTCGACTTTTTCGAACTCCTTCTTCCCCGCCATATAATGATTCACCGTGGTTGAAAGTGAGGTACCGAGTTTCTTGTAATAATCCTGATACGCGTTCAGGTGCCTTCCTAGAGCCTCGACATTCTTCGCGATGTCCTTCGCCGTCTCCTCTATCTTGAACGCCTTGAAGCCGTAGAGGACGGATTGCAGATACGCCGCGAAGGTCGTCGGCGAGACGATGATAACTTTCTTTTCGTTGTACGCGTAGTCAATAAGATTGCGCGTGTTCACTTTCACAGAGCCGACTTCATTAATGAGAAGGTCATAGTAAATACCCTCTGCTGGAATGTACATGAAGGCGAACGGTAGAGTTCCGTCTTTGGGCCGCACGTATTTCGAGGTCTCATCGATGCGCAATTTAAGATCGTTCTTGAAATCTTTTTCAAGCTCTGCTTTTCTTGTTTCGTCGGCCTCGTTCACGACGCGATTGTAATTATCA
Source organism: Candidatus Kaiserbacteria bacterium RIFCSPHIGHO2_12_FULL_53_13 (assembly GCA_001781555.1). Lineage (GTDB taxonomy): Bacteria > Patescibacteriota > Minisyncoccia > Phycocordibacterales > UBA2100 > UBA10103. Next base: position 1,615 of record MFLP01000004.1, on the reverse strand, counting down.
AGTGAGAACTTCGCGTCAATCGGAATAATCCCCTCTTTCGTGATTATTACGGCGTCCACCGTGTCGCCGCCGGGAAACTCATACTGCGTTTTGAATGAACCCGGAGGCAAAATATTCTCAAGCACGAGTTCGAGAGAGCGCTCGCCTAAATTCCCCCGCTGTTTCTGATGCTTCAGCACTTTTTCGAGGTTTGCCAGTTGCTCGGCTATCGTCATGAAGCGAAGCGTCGATTCGTTCGTCTTCGTCTGCTCGCGCGCAACTTCTGTGAGCTGGCGTGTCACCAAGTCGGTCAATCGTTGGGATTCTCCAAATTGCGCTTTCATGGACTCAAACATGCGCGTAGTGCCTTCTCCCAGCTTTTGCTCGACTCCACGCGATAGTTCTTGTATCTGGTTCTGCAAAAGAAGCATTCCCTGGGAATCTTCATTTCCCTTCTGACTGCGCCAAAAGAGCAGCCCCAAAAGAACGAGTATCGCAATCAATAATATAACTACGAGCCATTCCATGTTCGCGATTGTACCATGGTATAGTATTCCCATGCTTAGCGAGAAGATACGTGAGGAATTAGTTGCCTCAATGCGAGCGAAGGATGCATTGAAAACGAACACGCTCCGCGGACTTCTCGCCGCGTTCACTAATGAACTCGTCGCCAAGGGCATAAAACCGCAGGAAGCGATTTCCGATGAAGACGCACTCGCCGTTATCAAGCGCGGCGTCAAACAACGCAGAGATTCCATAGAACAATTCAGGAGCGGCAAGCGCGAGGACTTGGCGCAGAAAGAAGAGGCCGAGATGAAGATACTTGAGAGCTATCTGCCAGTGCAAATGCCGCGTGAACAGATCGAAGCGGTCGCCCGGCAATTGAAAGAGAAGCTCGGCGTCACTGATAAATCCAAAATGGGCGTGTTCATGGGCACCGTGATGAAAGAACTTAAAGGCCAGGCCGACGGCGCTGTCGTGAAAGAAGTCGTGGAAAGTTTGCTCTAAATAGGTATGGGCGGTCTCGAGGAAAGGTTCCCCAAAATGACTCTAAAGCTAAGAGAAATTCTCGAAGGACATCAACCTATCGAAAAGAAAGATGAGAACCCTCAAGCGAAAAAACCGCCTGAGAAAGAGGGTGGTGAAAAAGAACCTTGGTTCTCAAGGGTTGAAGCAACCCAACCTGCAAGAGATCGCGACGACGAATTGCCGTAAATCCTGTGTCCCCCAATTCAAACTTATAAAAAATTAGCGGCCGTTCACACAATCCCAGGGGAGACACGTGTGTACGACCGCAGGCCAAAATGGGGCCCTTATGGAGAGGGCTCCCGGCCATTACTACAATCGCGAACCGGTGGAGGGACACGGTTCACGAATCATTAAGCGACCTCCCGCATGCTTTCCGGGCATGTGTTCAAGTCGTCTTTAGACTTGTCTTCTTCTAACCTATCACAAAAAACTTTAGTATGCACTCAGGCTCACGAGCCGCTTTTTTTACACAAAAAAACGCGGCTAGCCCTTGCACAACGAAGTCCTTTAGTACACCGTCGGCGCGGCGGTGCGTTCTATAATGACGAAAACGGCGGAAACGACAGCGGTAAGGATAATTATGCTCGCAAATGCAATCGCAAAGGAT
>MFLP01000003.1 GCA_001781555.1 Candidatus Kaiserbacteria bacterium RIFCSPHIGHO2_12_FULL_53_13 | reverse complement strand
GTCTCTGTCAACAACCTCGTGGAAACCGTGCGACGACTGGTGAGTATTTTGCCGAAGCCCGAAGCTCTTGCGAAAGCCGCGGTCGCGCCCGTCCTCGCGCTCGAAGACGTGATAAAGCAGGTAAAAGCACGTATCGCGTCGGCGCTCAAGGCTAAATTCTCTGAATTGACCCGCTCGCGCGACAAGCACGAGACCATTGTCTACTTTCTTGCTATGCTCGAGCTCGTGCGCTCCGGTTCGCTCTCCGCGACGCAAGACAAACTTTTTGCCGACATTTTACTGGAAGCGGAACATGCGGGCATCCCCCGATACGGCGCATAGTATGGAAAATCAACCCGACATTGCCGCGCGAGCCCACGCATTCCTCTTCTCCGAAGGCGGGGAAGTCTCGTATCGCAAACTAGCCACCCTTCTTGAGTGCAAAGAAGCGGAGCTCAAGGCGGCTCTCGACGAGTTATCAAAGCGCCTCGAGGGAAGCGGCGTCTCGCCCATAAGAACGGAAACAGCGGTCAGCCTTGCGACGTCTAAAGAAACGAGTGAGGTGGTACGAGCCGCACACAAGAAAGAGCTTGAGCGCGATATCGGCGATGCGGGTCTCGAAGTGCTCGCGATCGTTCTCTACATGGGACCATCTACGCGCACCCGCATCGACTACATCCGCGGCGTCAACACGTCGTCGACATTGCGAAATCTTCTTGCGCGAGGACTGCTTGAACGCACGGAAAATCCCGAGGACGCCCGCGAATACCTGTATCGCCCGACCGTCGAACTCCTCGCATACCTCGGCGTAAAAGATACGCGAGAACTTCCCGACTATGCTACAATCGTCCCCGAACTCGCCACATTTGAGCAACAAAGTGAGCCGTTCCAAACAAACGATGGAAGCAGAACCGATACGTAGCGAGGAAAAGACCCTGCGAACCGCGGGTATTTTTGTGCTTGCCGTCGCGACGGTCGCGCTTGTCGTCGCCGTTGTAGCCGCCTTCGGAGGAGGAATGGGGTCGCAAGGCCAAGCCGCCGCCGCTCCCACACCATTCGACTCTTTCGCCGACGTGCGGATAAAAGGCAAGGCGGCTATTGTCATCGACATACCAAGTGGGAGAACGCTCTATGACAAGAACTCCGATGTGCCGCTCCCTATCGCTTCTCTCACAAAAGCCGCGCTCGCGCTCGTCGTCGCTGAGGCGCTTCCACTTGATTCAGTGATAACGATCCCGTATTACGCCGGCGGCTCCACGGGAGAGGAGCATCTTTCAAAGGGCGAGAAATGGCGGGTGCAGGATGTCGTCGATTTTACCCTCGTCACGTCTTCCAATACCGGTGCGAAAATTCTCGCGGAAGCGACGGACTCGGTGATACGTGAGCGATATCCGGAATTTCCGGCGGGCGGAGCCGCGCTCTCGCGAATGAACGCGCTGGTCAAAGAGCTTGGACTTCAATACACATACTTTTTAAACGTAAGCGGGCTCGACCTCTCCGCCACGCAGGCCGGAAGTTATGGCTCGGCGCGCGATATGGCCACGCTTTTTGCGTATGCCGCTTCCGCCCAGCCCTCGCTCTTTTCCGGCACGGCGCAAAATGGTCTCTTGCTTAACGACGCGTACGGGAACGGTCGGGTCACGGCTTCCAACACCAACGACGCCCAGGGGGCAATACCGGGTCTTATCATGGGCAAGACCGGTCTTACCGACCTCGCCGGGGGGAATCTCGCGGTCGTGTTCGACGTCGGCCTCGCTCATCCGATGGTAGCGGTAGTTCTCGGCTCGACCGAGTCAGGGAGGTTCGAAGATGTGCAGAAACTGGTCGTGGCCGCTCGCAAAGCGATAATCGGCACAGATTAGAGCATATCGGACAGAGTGTGGCGATAGGGTACACCCTGTTGTAGATGCTGGCGATAGATTTTCATCTGTACTATATTGTGGCTTTTTGTACGCCATCTTCGCGATTAGGGACATTCCAACCTAATTGCGCGAAGCGTTTCGCCAGCATTCACAACAGGGTACAATAGGCATAATGCTGACAGATCTGTCCGATATAGTACGGGTACTTGTCCCTGCTTTCGCTTCGTTCGTGGTGGGAATGTCAATAACGCCCTTACTTACCCACTATCTCTACAAGTATAAAGCGTGGAAAAAATCTCCCGGAAAGACCGCCTTGGATGGCGCGCCGGCCCACGGGTTCAACCAACTGCATGACACCCACGAGGTACGCGCCCCCCGCATGGGAGGGATCGTCGTATGGGCAAGCGTCGTCATAACCATAACCGGCATAGCCGTCGTCGCACGATTTGTTCCCGACGCCGCGATACTGAAACTGGACTTTCTTAGCCGTAATCAGACGTGGATACCACTTGCAACGCTCCTGGTCGGAGCCTTCGTCGGACTTATCGACGACCTGTATGTTATACGCCCGGGCGGCGAAGGGTTGCGCCTTTCGTACCGCCTCCTTATCGTCGTCCTCCTATCTGCGTTCATCGGGACGTGGTTCTGGGCGAAGCTGGAAGTGACGGCGGTCAACATTCCGTTCGGCTCGCCGCTTGAGATAGGATGGCTCATCGTTCCGCTTTTCATTCTCGTCTCGCTCGCGCTCTACGCTTCCGGCGTCATCGACGGCATCGATGGCCTTTCCGGCGGAGTGTTCGGCTCCGTGTTCGCTTCATACGCCATCATCGCATTCGCGCAGAATCAAATAGACCTCGCGGCTTTTTCCGCGACCATCGTCGGCGGCCTCCTCGCGTTCCTCTGGTACAACATACCTCCCGCGCGTTTCTACATGTCGGACACCGGCACGATGGCGCTCACTCTTACCATAGCAACGCTTGCGTTTATGACCGACGACCTCGGCGGGGGGATCGGCATCGCGGTTTTGCCGGTCATCGGCGCGCTTCTCGTCGCTACGGTCGCTTCGGACATCGCGCAGGTCGTATCGAAAAAATATTTCGGCGTTAAACTCTTGCGCATCGCGCCTCTGCACCACCACTTCGAGAGCTTAGGATGGCCTGGATACAAAGTCGTCATGCGCTATTGGATACTTTCCATCGTCTTCGCATTTCTTGGTGTGATAATCGCGTTAGCTGCGATCTGAATGATGTCTATGCGCGGCGCTCGGATCGACAAACCGCTCGTGCTATTGATAGCGACTCTTGTGGTCGGCGGGGGATTCATCTTTGCCTCAGCGGTCTTCGGACTTCTCGCACGAGGAACTTCTAACATGTCGTCCGTGGTTTTCAATCACGCCGCACTCGGCATCGGAGTAGGGCTCATTGCGCTCTTGGTAGCAAGCCGGATACCCTATACCTTCTGGAAGCGTTTTGCACCGCACCTTTTCGTGCTATCTCTCTTCCTCACGGCGGCTGTATTCCTTCCGCAAATAGGACTCGAGCATGGGGGCGGGCGACGCTGGCTCAACATCGCCGGATTTTCACTTCAGCCGTCGGAATTCTTAAAGATCACTTCCATCATCATGGCGGCGGCATACTTCTCGACCATCCGGGCGCGCGTGCAAACTTTGCAGTGGGGATTGGGCGGGTTGTTGCTCATACTGGCAGGACCTGTCCTCATCCTCGTAGCACAGCCGGACATAGGAACGCTTGGCGTGATAATCGCCTCGGTAGTAGCGGTTTTTTTCGCGGCGGGGGCGCGTATCCGCGACCTCTTTATCATGGCGCTCGTTGCCATCCTCGCCTTGGCACTGCTCGCATACGTCCGACCATATGTTCTCGATCGCATTGAGGTCTTCTTCAATCCGTCACTCGCGCCGCAGGAAGAGGGTTACCAGATACGGCAATCGCTCATGGCTATAGGCTCCGGCGGCCTACTCGGGCGCGGCTTCGGGCAGAGCGTTCAGAAGTTCACGTATCTTCCGGAGCCGATGGGGGACTCCGTCTTTGCCGTTCTCGGAGAAGAATTCGGATTTGTCGGCGCGGTCACTCTGGTCGGACTCTTCCTTACCCTCGCTATGCGCGGATTCTGGGTCGCCACACATACACCCGACCTCTTCGGAGGATACCTGGCGGTCGGTATTTCGACCTACCTTGTTGCCGAAGCCTTCATCAACATCGCCGCCATGCTCGGGCTCGCGCCTCTCACCGGAATTCCGCTGACCTTTATCAGCCAGGGCGGTAGCGCCATGCTTGCTTCGCTTGGAAGTGCGGGCATTCTCCTTGCCGTCTCTCGCGCTTCAAAGCGCTAATAGTGCACCGTATAAAAGACAAGGCGACAGGGGAGTGCCGCCCTGCCGCCGATAAGTTCTCGAGCTTCTAGCTCCCGGTTTTACTTGTTCTTACGTATTCTCGGGCCGCTCGCAATTCTCGATCGATTTCGGTGAGCAGCCGCGAGATTGCAGTCAGGACTTTGGTGGCCAGCTCTCCGGCCTCGGTCTTTTTCCGGTTCATGTCCCAACCAGAAAACGCGGCATACGGCACCTCGTGCGAGACATCGGTCTCCTTCTTGAACATCGTGCCCAAGGGCCGATCCAAGAGTTCAACGATGATATGAACTTCGATAGTGATTGGACTAATCGTCGGATAGCCCTTAAACCGGTATTTGATAAGCGCGAGGCGCTTCCAATCGTCATCCGCCAAGTCCAAGCCCAGCTTGTTCCGGACCTTCCTGGCCGAGAAATGAGCGACATCAAAGATGTTATCGCTCACGGGGCCGTGATCTGCCAATGCGTTGAACAGTAGGTCTTCGATCGTGATTCGCATCTTACCTCTCCCGAGCTCTTCCCGAGCTCTCATACCTACCCCGCCATGGAGTAGCCGGTGTATTTGTACGTCGTATTTGCGATATGTCAACCGCTCAATTTATCCGAGCCCGCCATGCTAAAATTATGGCCATTATGAAAATAGTGCTTGCAGGAGGGGGGAGCGGGGGACACTTTTATCCCCTCATTGCCGTTGCGGAAGCTTTAGAAGACATCGCCAAGGAAAAGAAGCTCATCGATCCGGAGCTCTTCTATATCGGCCCCGAGCCATTCGACAGCGTCTCGCTCCTCGAACATGAGATCGAGTACCGGCCTTCGCCCGCCGGCAAGCTACGGCGATATCCAAGCATCCTGAACGTATTCGATGTATTCAAGACAGCTGTTGGGATCGTCCGCTCCGTCTTCCAACTTTTCAGTATTTATCCTGACGTTGTCTTTTCTACCGGAGGCTTTGCGGCGTTTCCCACACTCTACGCAGCGCGCCTTCTTGCGATCCCGACGATTATTTACGACGCCGACGCGAAGCCGGGCCGCGTCTCGCTGTGGTCTGCGCGTTTCGCAAGGTGGATAGCACTCGCGCATCCGGATGCCGCAAAACAATTTCCCGAAAAATATTTGAATAAGATCGCCCGCACCGGGCACCCGATCCGCAAGGAGCTTGAGGCACCGGCCAAAGAAGGAGGACATGAATTCTTGAAGCTCGAACCGGCCGTCCCGACCGTTTTCATCATGGGCGGCTCATCGGGTGCGACCTCTCTCAACGAAGTTGTTCTTGATGCATTACCCGCACTTCTCGAACGCTACAACGTCGTGCATCAGACCGGTACCGCGAACTTGAAAGAGGTGAGCAGTCTCGCGGGCGTCATTCTCAAGGACTCAAGATACGCCAGCCGGTATAGAGGCTTCGGCTTGCTCAACGCACTCGCGCTACGAATGACTGCCGGCATCTCCTCTCTCGTCGTTTCCAGAGCCGGCAGCGGCACGATATTCGAGATAGCCTCATGGGGCATCCCGTCGATACTGATACCGATACCGACGGAAATATCTCACGACCAAACGGAGAACGCTTTTTCGTATGCCCGCGCAGGTGCGTCCGCCGTTCTGGAGCAGAAAAATCTTACGCCGCACCTCCTTGCCGCCGAGATCGAACGCATTATGAACAACCAAGACCTTCACGCTTCCATGAGCGCCGCCGCGAGGTCATTCGCCCGTCGGGAGGCTGCCCAAAAAATAGCTGCCATCGTCGTCGAAACGGCTCTCGAGCACGCGCCTCGGTAATTTCCATGAACGTCGTCACTCGTTTTCCGCCATCGCCGACAGGTTTTTTTCACATCGGGAGCGCGCGCACTGCGCTCTTCAATTATTTGGTCGCCGCAAAAGCGGGAGGCGCAATGTACCTGCGGTTCGAGGACACGGATAAAGAGCGCAGCAAGAAGGAGTATGAGGAGGACATTATCGCCGGATTGCAGTGGCTTCAAATTTCGTACACTCCGGCGAGTCCTCTTAGGCAATCCGAAAAAATAGATGTATATCGCACGTATCTTCACAAGCTCATCGAAAAAGGGGCCGCATACGAAGCCGAGGCGGGCGAGAAAGGCGGAAAGGTCGTGCGTTTTAAGAACCCCAACGTCCGTATCACGTTCTCAGATCTCATCCGCGGCGAGGTCGCGTTCGATACCGCCGAGCTGAAGGACTTTGTCATCGCACGCAACGCCGACGACCCGCTCTACAACTTCGCGGTCGTCGTTGACGATGGTGAGATGGGCATCACGCATGTCATCCGCGGCGAGGACCACATATCGAATACCCAACGGCAGATATTGATACAGGAGGCGCTCGGTTTTGAGCGGCCGATATACGCGCACATTCCTCTCATTCTCGCGCCTGATCGCTCAAAGCTATCTAAGCGGAATTTTGCGGCGTCCGTCAATGATTATCGGGGCGACGGATACATACCGGAAGCGTTCCTGAATTACCTGGTCCTACTCGGGTGGACACCGCCCTCCGGCAAGGAGAAGCTTTCTCTTAAGGAAATTATCGGCGAATTCGATATACAGAATGTTCACAAGAGCGGCGCCATCTTCGATCTCCAGAAACTCAAATGGCTTAATCGCCAGTACATGCTTGAAATACCGGATGACGAGTACTTGGCCGAAATGCTTCGCCGCGCGCATTCGTGGGACAAAGGCATCGCGGCAAAACTGGTACCGCTCGTAAGGGAGCGGGTCAGCGTGTGGCAAGAATTCGACACGGTGAAGCACGACTTTGAATATTTCTTTTCCGAGCCGAAGCTCGATCCGGCAAAACTCCCGGGGAAGGGAAGCGACGCGGAGGTGGGTTCGAAGCACCTCGGGCACCTGCGAAAGTTATTTGCGGCTATGCCGTCTCAAGGTGAGATGACGGCCGACCAGGTGAAAGCGCACATATGGGATTATGCGGAAGCGGAAGGGCGCGGCAAAGTTTTGTGGCCGCTGCGCTATGCGCTAACCGGACGGGAAAAAAGCCCTGATCCGTTCACCGTCGCTTCCATCGTCGGCAAAGAAGTCGCCCTGCGGCGCATCGACGCGGCATTACAAACTCTCTGATATGCCGCGGCGCCTACACATACCGTCTGCGCTCCTCGCAGGAATACTATGCGTGTTGCTCTTGCCTTTTTTGATACGCGCCGAGACAGCCCAAGAGATCCAGGCCGAGATCGATACCAACAGCGCGCAGATAGAGGCCTTGAACAAAGAAATAGCTGCATACGAAAAGCAGTTGGCGGACGTGGGGACGAAAAAGCAAACCCTGCAGAACACGCTTAGCCAGCTGGACATTCAGCGCAAGAAGCTAACGGCGTCTATAAGTGTCACCAAGAGCAAGATAAAAACACTTCAGCTCCAGATACAGTCGCTCTCCGAAAATATTGAGGGGAAACAGTCTTCCATTCGCACCGAGGAAGCGGGTCTTGCCGAGACAATCCGGAGCCTTCATGCGACACAGAGCGAAACCCTCGCAACAGCGATACTTTCTTCGGACGACATCACGGATATTTGGAACGATATCGACGCGACACGCGCCCTTCAAGAGGCGATGCGGAACGAGATCGCGGAACTCTCCAAACAAAAGCAGTCTCTTACCGAAACGAAGACCGCGACCGAAAAAAAACGAGCGGAGCTCTTAAGGGAGCAGAACAACCTGCTTGCCGAGCAGGGCTCTCTCGACGCGACCCGCAAGGCGCAGAACGAACTTCTCGCGCAGACGAAATCTCAGGAGTCGACGTTCCAATCTATTTTGGCCGAAAAACAAGCCGCCAAAGCGAGCTTCGAGGCGGCGCTTTCCGACCTGCAAAGCAAATTGCAATACACTATCGATCCTTCACTCATTCCTCCTGCGGGGAAGGGAATTCTTCGCTGGCCGCTTAGCAGTGTGAAAGTGACGCAGTATTTCGGCAACACGGCCTTCGCGATGTCGGGAGCGTATGCCGGCAAAGGTCACAACGGCATCGACTTTCGCGCGCCTATCGGCACGCCCATTAAAGCGGCGCTCACAGGCACTGTGCTTGGCACGGGAAATACCGACGCAGTGCGCGGCTGTTATTCTTACGGCAAATGGGTCGTGATACGGCACAGCAACGGCCTCTCGACTTTGTATGCACACCTCTCGCAGATCGATGTCTCGACGGGGCAATCCGTCTCGACGGGGCAGGTCATCGGCTACAGCGGCGCGACCGGGTATGCGACAGGTCCGCATCTTCACTTCACCGTCTATGCGGCTTCCGCCGTGCAGATAATCAAGCTCGGCGAAGCGACCAACAAGAAAACGGCCTGCTCGAACGCCGTAATGCCGGTCGCGCCTCTTTCAGGATATTTGAATCCCATAGATTACCTGTGACCCAAGAAATCCAAGAGGCGTCACCTCTTGGATTTTCGGCGCGGATTTTTCCATTCGACGAGCTTCATCGCGCGCAATTCAATTTTGTATGCCTTGCGGAGCAGCCGGAGATTTTTTTTCGGAACGGTAGGGAAGTGGCGGGTCTTATCAAGCGCTTCTACAAGCCAGAACAACTCCTTATCAGCCGTGACCCACCGCTCTGGAGCAATTTTCGAGAGGTCGAACGGCTTGGAATACGCGCGGAGTGACTTCCTTCCGTCCCACATCAGGTACTCGTGGAAGAACGACATCGCGAGCTCGCGCACGGTCTCATACACGGGGTCGCGGTACCGCAGGATGGCATGGTTGGTCTTGCTGATGGCCCCCCAATAGCCGTTTTGGCGAAAAAGGGTCACCACGTGGTCCTCGTCGGCCGGAATCGTCCGAAAATCAAGCAATAAAGGCCTTTTCCCGTGATATGCGAGTGCCGCAGCGGCCAACAAGGCCCCTTCGAAGCAATGGGCCGTTTTGGCCCTTATAGAGCGCCTGGGAGACATATAGGTCTCTCCAGAAGCCTCAAAATTGACCGAAAGGGTGTCCAGGTACGCCTGAATCTTTTGCGGGCTCGATAGCCGCTCGAACAGCCGACGCTCCGGGGGAGTCAAAACGGATTTAAGTCGGATGCGATATGGTTTAGGCATATATTAAGTTTACAGGATGTAAGGGCGATGCTAACACGAGCAACTCAGTGCCTCCTGCGTAATCAAATCGGTTCAATATGCGGTTTTCGCTATCCCCAGACTTCGTTTTACATATATTGTGCGAATGTCAGTATCTGCCATAATGTATGGGATATAAATATTACACCACATAATACACATTATGTCCCCTACTACTCCCGCAGCGCAAAAAAAACTTTCGTCGTATATTTCGCCATTTCTAGATTACTGCGAGATCGAAAAGGGACTTTCAAATAATACGCAAAAAAATTACCGGCAATATCTTAAGCTATTTACTGGATGGTTGAACAAAACCGGTAATGCCTCTCTCCTCCCCCATGAGCTCACTGCCCAGCATATTTGGGATTATAGACTTTATCTAGCTCGCGGCTACAAAACCCCGGCGGATACGTATTTGAGTAAAAAATCGCAGAATTATTATCTCATAGCATTGCGAGCTCTTCTTGCTTATTTTGCCGACCGAGATATCGAGTCTCTTCCTTCGTCGAAGGTCAAGCTCGCGAAACAAAAATCCGATGAAACAATATCGTTCTTGGACGCGCAGGATATGGAGCGTATGTTAAAAGTACCAGACGTGTCGACACAGAACGGATTGCGCGACCGTGCGATCATGGAACTTTTTTTCTCGTCGGGAATGCGTATTTCGGAACTTACTGCACTTGATATCGACCGCGTCTCTTTTCTCAAGCAGGCAGATGGCAAGCGAACGTTCGAGCTTTCCATCGTTGGAAAAGGAAAACACATCAGAACGGTGTTTATCTCCCCGCGAGCGGCCGAGTGGTTGCGCACATACACTGCGACTCGCCATGACACCCACGATCCGCTCTTTATCAATCACCGATCAAAGAAAGCCGAGAACAGGC
>MFLP01000002.1:7933-11542 GCA_001781555.1 Candidatus Kaiserbacteria bacterium RIFCSPHIGHO2_12_FULL_53_13 | reverse complement strand
GACGCCCCAATTCAGGTTCTTGAAGAATGCATCTATATACTTGCTTTTGCCCAACGCTCCGTAGTCGAGAATGAATGCGTGCTCCCACACATCAAGCGCAAGGATTATCGGAAGCGTGGCGAAGTGCCCTTGGTGCTGCTCGCCGGCAAAGCCCGTCATTAATTCGTCAACCTCAGGGTCGTAGGAGAGTAGTGCCCAGCCGGGTCCGCGCATATTCCCGATACCTTTCATTGCGGCTTGGACGTCAAAAGATTGATAGATTTTCGAAACTGCGTTCGCAAAAGCGCCGCTCGGGTTCATCGCCTGCGGTCCGCCCTCAAATTGTGAGAAATAGAGTTCATGCAATCGCATGCCGTCGAATTCGAATGAGCGCCGGCGAACAAGTTCTGAAAGCGCGTGCGCGTTTTTCTCGGGATCTTTTGCAAGTTCTGGAAGAAGTGCCGAGATAGCGTTGAAATTCTTCACGTATCCAGCGTAAAGTCCGAGATGCTCCTCGACGGATTTTGCGGAGATGCCATCAAGCGCAGGAATGTCAAATTTTTTTGTTTCGTAGGTGTGCATATTGGATAGGGACTAGCCACTTGTGTTTAGTGTTTAGTAAAAGCGAATAGAAGAATTATAACATCATGCGCGGGCGACCTTGTGAGATACTTTCATCAATGCGTCCCGTTAGAAGCCGCGGACGCATATACCAATGACCGGCCGATCAATTGGAATTAATAGCGATAATCAAGCCGGACGCGGGACTGTGATTTTGCCTGCGCCCTGCTTCTAACGGGATGCGCCGGAGCGTGAAAATTACTGGAATTGCGATACTGGCGCTTATTTCTCTAGTCGCACTCATATGGTTCACGGAATTGCATGAGGATAAGCGCGGGCTTCTCAAAGTTTCGTTCCTAAATATCGGTCAGGGGGACTCAATATATATAGAAGCGCCTAGCGGGCGGCAAGTGCTTATCGATGGCGGTCCGAACAGCGTCGTCCTGCGTGAGCTGTCAAAGGTGATGCCGTGGTACGATCGCACGCTCGACGTTGTGGTACCTACGCACCCGGACGCGGATCATATCGGCGGTCTTATAGATATTCTCGCACGTTATAAAATTTCCTACATCGTTCACTCTGATGTCGAGGGGGACACCGCAACCGCGAAAACACTTGTGGAGGAAATGGCACGCGAAGGGGCAAAACAGATTATTGCGCGGCGCGGACAAATTATTGAGCTCGGTGGCGGAGCGTATCTGGAAGTCCTCGCTCCCGACAGGAGCGTAAAGCACGTGGACACGAATACCGGATGCGTTATTGCCCGTCTCGTCTATGGCAAGACTTCCTTTATGCTCAGTTGCGACGCGCCGAAGGAAATCGAAAATTATTTAGTGCAGTTGGATGGAAGCGACTTGCACTCCGATGTTTTGAAAGCGGGGCACCACGGATCGAAGAACTCCTCGTCGCTGCTGTTTTTGGGTTTCGTAAATCCCACATACGGAGTTTTCTCGCGAGGATGCAATAACAAATATGGACATCCAGCGCCGGAAACTGCCGCGCTTTTCGCGCGCTTTGAAATCTCGACCTCGGACACGTGCAAAGACGGAACGATAACGTTCGTGTCGGACGGAAACACCGTCAAGAAAATCTAGATGATACCCGCTTTCTTAAGCGTCAAAAACGCGCCGCGTTTCTTCATTGTTTTAAGACCTTTCGCGGAAACGTTGATGGTGACTTTCTTGTTGAGCTCAGGAATGAACAAAGTCTTTTTTTGCAGGTTCACCTGACGGCGGCGCTTGCCGGTCGGGTTGAACTTCGTCGCGCGGACGCGGTTAGAATACCCACCGCCAACCCGGCTCGTTTTACCTGTTATTTCACATGTTCTTGCCATACATCTTTATATGAGACTTGTTATGCCTGCCCCGTTAGAAGCGCGGAGCGCTTTCTGATGGGGTCGCATATTCGAGCCATACGAGCGCGTATGCTACCATTGGGCTCCTCGCTATGCAAATCATCGATTCGATCTTCCTCGTCGCGATCATCATGTTCTCGGCCGTCATCCATGAAGTGATGCATGGCGTGGCCGCCGACAAGCTGGGGGACCCGACGGCGCGGCTCATGGGGCGTCTCACGCTCAATCCTCTGGTGCACCTGGATACGTTCGGTTCGATAATATTGCCATTGATACTCACTCTCACGAACTCGCCTGTACTTTTCGGCTGGGCGAAGCCGGTGCCGTACAATCCGTACAATCTGCGTCCGGGGCGATGGAGCGAGGCGATTGTCGCGGCCGCGGGGCCCTTGTCCAACCTAGCGATAGCTATTTTGGGAGGGCTCATCATCCGTTCTGGGTTCCTTCCCGCAGGCCTGAGCGGCATCGTGTTCCTAATTGTCCTCGTCAATGTGATGCTATGCATTTTCAACCTCATTCCTGTTCCACCTCTGGACGGCTCGAAAGTGCTTGGAGATGTGTTGCCCCGCCCTCTTTCAATTGGTTATGAAGGATGGCGTATGCGTATGGAGGGCAATCCATTTTTGGGTATGGGAGTCATTCTCCTCATCATTCTTGTTCTCGGAGACGCATTCGGAACATCCGTCTACTCTCTAGCGCATCTGATTACGGGGATATAAATCATGTTGTTAGCCACTGGTGTTTAGCCAATAGGGCAAGAAATTTGCAGAAAGGAACGATGTATAGTAGATTACGCGTGCGCGCAGGGCGCGCATTTCATTTCAATGGCAACCATAAACCAGCTCGCCCGCAAGGGCCGCAAACTGAAAACGTGGCGCACGAAGACCATCGCGCTGTCGCGCGGATTTAATACTATCGAGAACCGCCCGAGCTACTACCCGGCGCCGTTCAAGCGGGGAGTCTGCACGCGCGTGACGACGAAAACCCCGCGCAAGCCGAACTCTGCCATCCGAAAGATCGCCCGCGTGCGCCTCACCAACGGCATGGAAATTACCGCCTACATTCCGGGAGAGGGACACGGCTTGCAGGAACACTCGGTCGTCTTGGTGCGCGGTGGACGCGTGAAAGATATCGGTCTTCGCTACACTATCGTGCGTGGCAAGTTGGACGCCACTGGCGTTGACGCGCGCCGACGCGGCCGCTCTCGCTACGGCACGAAGCTCCCGAAGGCGGCAAAGAAATAATCTATGCGTCGCCCCATCAAACGAAGAAATCCTGTTGAGCCGGACCCGGTCTACGGTTCGCTCAAAGTTTCCAAGCTAGTCAACTACGTAATGGAGCGCGGCAAAAAAGACACGGCGCGGAAGATTGTCTACAAAGTCATGGAGGAACTCAAGAAAGACGGCGACCCCATCACCATTCTCGAAGAAGCCCTTGAAAAGGCCTCTCCTTCAGTAGAAGTGCGTTCACGCCGTGTGGGCGGCGCCAACTATCAAGTGCCTCGCGAAGTTCGTCCGGAGCGCAAGCTATCACTAGGCATGCGCTGGATAGTGCAGGCGGCGGAAGGCACGAAAGGAAAGCCGATGCACGAAAGCTTGCTCGCCGAGATACGCGCCGCGCACAAAGGCGAAGGCGCCGCAGTCACCAAGAAAGAAACGACGCACAGAATGGCGGAGGCCAACAAGGCGTTCGCGCACTTCGCCTGGTAATTTTTC
>MFLP01000002.1:5391-7728 GCA_001781555.1 Candidatus Kaiserbacteria bacterium RIFCSPHIGHO2_12_FULL_53_13 | reverse complement strand
TCACCTGCTTCTGGAATCCCAGTTACATGGGGACGGACACATCGCAAAAAGTTCGATTCAATATAATAGACACGCCGGGACACATCGATTTCACCTCCGAGGTGAAGCGCTCCATGCGCGTCTTGGACGGCGCAGTCGTCGTCTTCGACGGCGTCGCGGGCGTAGAGCCGCAGTCGGAAACCAACTGGCGCTACGCGGAGGAAGCCGAGGTACCTCGCCTCTGCTACATCAACAAGCTCGACCGCACGGGCGCATCGTTCGAGAAATCGTATGCGAGCATTCTCGACCGGCTCTCGAACAAGGCAGTGCGCATGCAGATCCCCATCGGGCTCGAAGACAAATTCGAAGGCGTTATTGATCTGCTCTCCATGAAGTCATATCACTTCGAAGGCGAGATGGGGACCAATGTCGTCGCGGGCGACGTGCCCGAGAATCTCAAAGCGGAAGCGGAGAAATATCGCCACGAGCTGGTGGAGCGCATCGTCGAGAACGACGACGCACTCATGCATGAATATCTTGAAGGAAAAGAAATCTCTACGGATGTCCTTAAAAAAACTCTGCGCAAAGCTGTTATAGAAAACAAGATCTTCCCGGTTTTCACCGGCTCATCCCTGAAGAACAAGGGTGTACAGCTCGTCCTCGACGCCGTAGTCGATTACTTGCCAAGTCCGCTTGACTTGCCGCCCGCGAAGGGAACGAATCCGGAAACAGGAGAAGATGAGTCGAGAGAAGCGTCCGATAATGCGCCGTTCGCCGCACTCGTATTCAAATTGCAGGTTGACCCGTTCGTGGGCGCGCTTTCTTTCTTCCGAATGTATTCGGGCACCATCAAGGCGGGGGATTTCGTATACAATGCGACGACCCGCAAGAAAGAGCGCCTCGGTCGCATCGTGCGGCTCCAGGCCGACAAGCGTGAGGACTTGAAAGAGGTATACGCAGGCGAGATAGCCGCCGCAGTCGGGCTTAAAGAAATAAAGATCGGTCAAACCCTTTGTGACGAAGACCACCCCATAGCACTTGAATCCATCGTGTTCCCAGAACCGGTCATCTCAATGCGCATCGAGCCGAAGACGAAAGTCGACCAGGAAAAAATGGGCGTGGCGCTATCGCGCCTCTCGGATGAAGACCCGACGTTCCGCGTCGCGTCGGACCCGGAAACTATGGAAACGATAGTTTCGGGAATGGGCGAACTTCATCTGGAAATAATCGTGGATAGAATGCGGCGCGAATTCGGCGTGGAGGCTTCAACCGGAAAGCCGCAAGTCGCATATCGCGAAACTATCAATGGAACAGCGGATGTGGAATACAAACACATCAAACAGACGGGTGGCCGCGGTCAGTACGGCCACGTGAAGATCCGTGTGAAGCCGCTTGAACCGGTTGAAGAGGGCAAAAAAATCAAGAACAACGTGGAGCGCGAAGATCACTTCGAGTTTATCAACAGCATCAAGGGAGGCGTCATTCCACAGGAGTATATCCAGCCGGTGAAGAAAGGCGTGAAAGAAGCGATGGAGCGCGGAATCCAGGCTGGCTTCCCCGTGGTGGACGTCTCGGTGGAACTTTATGACGGTTCGTACCACGACGTGGACAGCTCTGAGATAGCATTCAAGCTCGCGGCCATTAATGCGATGCAATCTGCGATGAAGCAGGCGAAGCCGGTCATCCTCGAGCCCATCATGAAGCTCGAAGTGGTGACGCCGGAGAAGTTCATGGGCGACGTCACGGGCTCTATCAACTCGAAGCGCGGACAGATAGAGGCGATGGGCGAACGCGGGCAGGCGCGGGTCATCACGGCCAAAGTCCCGCTCTCGGAACTATTCGGCTTCACGACGCAGCTGCGCTCTCTCACCGAGGGCCGCGCGGTTCCGAACCTGGAATTCTCTCATTACGCGATCGTTCCCGGGAACGTCGCACAGACAATAATAGAAGCTCGAAAATAAGTTCAGCCACAGTCTACCTAATTTGCGATGCCAAGCGTCTGCTTCTGGGTAATCGTTCCATAAAATAATAGCGAGCGGGCATACGTCTTTGAGGGGGTTCGGAGCACGACGGTGCGAGACTTCAGGGGTTGGCGAGCCAGCCAAACCCCGTACCCGAAAAGACGTATGCACGCGGGCGCCAGCTTGACGCCTCCACAGCGTCTGCTACTATTGTCCGACTGCATTCAGGACACTCATTTGTATTGTCTGTGTTTTCGGGTGCGCATCGTATTAGAAGTTATTAATTATTAGTAACAATAGAAAATTATATGGCAGGAGAATTTAATCGTTCGAAGCCGCACATGAATGTCGGCACCATCGGACACGTTGACCACGGCAAGACGACCTTGACCGCGGC
>MFLP01000002.1:492-5303 GCA_001781555.1 Candidatus Kaiserbacteria bacterium RIFCSPHIGHO2_12_FULL_53_13 | reverse complement strand
GCGCGCGGAATTACCATTTCGCTCTCGCACTCCGAATACGAAACACCGAATCGCCACTACGCGCACGTGGACGCTCCCGGCCACGCCGACTACATCAAGAACATGATCACCGGCGCCGCGCAGATGGACGGTGCGATTCTTGTCGTTGCCGCATCCGACGGCGTGATGCCTCAGACGCGCGAGCACATTCTTCTCGCGCGCCAAGTCGGCGTTCCCAAGATAATCGTCTTCTTGAACAAAGTTGACCAGGTTGACGACAAAGACCTCGTGGACCTCGTGGAAGAAGAGGTGCGCGAGCTTCTCAACAAATACGAATTCGACGGCGCGAATACGCCCATCATCCGCGGTTCGGGGCTCAAGGCCCTTGAGAATCCGGAGCCGGGCAACGAGTGGTCCGACAAGGTTATGGAGCTCGTAAAAGCTCTCGACGAATTCATTCCGGTTCCAAAGCGCGAAGTAGACAAGCCATTCCTAATGCCTATCGAAGACGTGTTCTCAATCGAAGGCCGCGGTACGGTCGTGACCGGTCGCATCGAGCGCGGCATCATCAAAGTCGGCGGGGAAGTAGAGATCGTCGGCATCAAGGATACTGCGAAGACTACGGTGACCGGCGTCGAGATGTTCAACAAATCTCTCCAGGAAGGTCAGGCAGGAGATAATGCCGGGGTGCTCTTGCGCGGCACCAAGAAAGACGATGTGCATCGCGGACAGGTCCTGGCCGCTCCGGGTTCCGTTAAGCCGCACACCGAATTTGAAGCGGAAGTTTACATTCTCACAAAAGAGGAAGGAGGCCGGCACACGCCGTTCTTCACCGGCTACAAGCCGCAGTTCTACATGCGCACCACCGACGTTACCGGCGAGGTGACTCTCAAAGAGGGCGTTGAAATGGTGATGCCGGGCGACACCGTGACCTTCAAGGTCAAGCTCGTGGGCCCCATCGCGCTCGAAGACAAACAGCGTTTTGCCATCCGCGAAGGAGGCAAGACGGTAGGGGCGGGAGTTGTCACGAAAGTCGTAGCGTAAATTCCAAGTATCAAAGAAGAAAACCCCGGCTCTGGCCGGGGTTTTCTTTTGTTGCATTTTGGCGCGTAGTGGTGCATACTCTGCGGGTTCTATGACAGCGGAAGAGGCAGCCAAGAAAGCACGCGCGACGCGCGCACGTCCGAAGAAGGCGGACGATGCGTCTGCCGCACCCTCTCCGCGCTCCAAGAAATCGGAAGGCACGCATCGTCTCCGCATCCGCGTGCGCGCGTATGAGCATGGCATTCTCGATTCATCCGTGAAGCAGATAATAGACACCGCCGCCCGCTACAACGCGGAAGTAATCGGCCCCGTTCCGCTTCCCATCGACATAAAGAAATACACGGTGAACCGCGCAGCGTTCATCGACAAGGATTCGCGCGAGCAGTTCGAGATGCGCATCCACAAGCGCATGATAGATATATTGAATCCCGCGCCGAAGGTCATCGAAGCGCTCACGAATATTGACCTTCCCTCCGGCGTCAACATCGACGTGAAGATGATGTAACCCGCACGCGCAGGCGGTCCCCGCCTCATTTCGGCCACCTGCTCTTCAATCGTCCTCTCATTTCATTTCTTATTTACTCACGGTCGTAGTAAAATAGGGATATGGGAGAGATCGAAAGCAGAGTTCGGCGCCGCGCGCGGAAACAGAACATACAGGAGGCAGTGCTGAAAACTATCGCCGGTGTGGGGATTCTCGCTCTTGCGATGGCGGCGCCGAACACACTGCGGCTCCTCAAGTACACGTCACTCGGGCGCTCGCGGGGACGCTACCGGATCAATTCCGTCCTCTCGCGTCTCGTTGAGCGCGGCGAAATAGCAAAGACGCTTCGCGACGGCAGAGTCGGGTTTTCTCTGACTGCAAAAGGGCGGGCGCGCCTCGCCCGCCTCGAGTTCGGAGAACAAGATCTGCGCAAGCGGAAGTGGGACGGGCGCTGGCGAATCGTGATTTTCGACATTCCCGAACGATACCGGCGCGCCCGCGATCTCTTGCGCGGAACACTCGTTTCAATCGGTTTCTGCAAGCTTCAGGACAGCGTCTGGGTATATCCACACGATTGCGAGGATCTGATCGCGCTCCTCAAAACCGATTTCTCCGTGGGCAAGCACGTTCTGTATATTGTTGGCGACCACGTGGAAGGGGATTGGAAACTCAAGAAGCATTTCGGCCTCGCGTAATCGAAGTCGACAGGACTTTTCTTCTATTTTCATTTTCCTTATTTACTCACGACCGTGAATAAATAAGGAAATGAGGAAATGAGGAAATAAATAAGGAGTTAGGCAGGGATAGAGGAGCGGAGGGTGGGGTGGAGGAGATGAGGAGCAGAGAGAAGAGAAGGGGTCAAAACCACATAAATAAAATAGAGGATTTTGCTGTGGGCAATCCTGCGCAAAAACCCCCATTTTGGGGGTTTTTGCGCGCGTGGCGGCTGTTCTGCGCGGCTCGAATCAAGAAATTACCTTGACTTTAGGCGGTTTTTATGCTATTTATTCACTTTAGGAAGTGCAATAGGGGGGCGTGCTTCGTGCGCGCCCGAAGAGTCTCGTAGCACCTTGACTTAAAGGAGGCAGGTATGTCTGCCATCGACGACGCCACGGCGGTTGTGTTCGTACACACCGCCTCCGGCGCGACGTACAAAGGGATTTTGACCTACATCTCCTCGAATATTGGGGTGATGGACCAGCACGTTGCGATTCCTCAAGCAGGCGTGCAGGTCACGAGTTTTGAAATCCAAAACTCGGACGGGAGCAGGGTATTTCTACCGGCGACGTCGGCGAATTACAACGTGCCACCGAAGGAGTGGCACGCCGACAGCACGACGCCGCCGGAGATGTGGGGGCGCGACCTCACGGCGCTGATTTCTTCCACGCCGATTACAAAGACGTGGACGGAGATCGACCCGAACTTCGGGGGAGGGGAGGTGGAAGTCACCACAAAGCGAGCAGACGGCGTGCACCACATAAGCGCCTATGCCCAGAACTGGGACTACAACCTCGTCGAGCTCACGGGACTTTCCGAGTCGACGACTCATGGAGATTCGGGGAGTGCAATGACCTACACCGGCCATAACGGCGTGCCCCAGTTGATCGGGGCAGTCAGCCTGGCGGGATTAGATGGAACAACGGCCGCTGGTCCGGGCCTTTACGGCCCGAACTACGGCTGGTTGGTGTCCGCGATCGCAGCGGGTCACACCCCGGCAATCCAGCGATGGGAGGTTGTCGAGCAGGTGGACGCATTCCACCGTGAGGTCGGACTTCCTGGTTTACCAGCGGCTGAGAAGCCCTACTGGGAAGGCCAAGCCGACGCGGGACTCTCTTATCATGGGGTCCTACAAGTCGCGAGCGGGGTATCGTCGGTCAAAGTGGCGGTATCACGGGAGATGCTCGGGTTGCCTATCACCTGGGACAAGGTGGCACCCATGGCGGTTCAGCTCGATCAGGGGACGGCAACTCTGTCCTCTGTCGAGTCGCAACTGCTCTCAGAGTACGCCGCTCTTCACGGCGGCGTGGTCCCGGGCAACACGGAACTCGTGCGCCTTCTTGCTCACGAGATCACGGGGCAGTCCCTGCCCCAGCAGGACGAGGTGTACTACGTGGACGGATTCAACGTCCACGGAGCACCAACGATGCTCGCCGCGTTGGCGACCAACCCGAACGTCCTCGGGTTGCTCGCACCAATAAACGCGGCAAGCGACCTCTACCTGGGCTGATCGTCTCCCGCCTCTTGCCCTTGCTGTTCTTTTCGCTCTTTTCGCCCGTAGGCCTCAAAACCGACGGGCGTTTCTTTTTACCACCAGGACAACAAATCGGATTTGTGAACACACGCATTCCTCTTGACGCATCGGCGCATGCTACAATTTCAATACGATGGTGAGCAGAACAATTCCAATGCGGCTCATAATTCTTCCGGCAATCTTTGCCATCGCTTTTCTTGCGTTCAGTTTCAATACGGCCTCGGCGGAGATAACGAGTACGTATAGCGCATACGACTGGGAGACGGGGCAGACCTCTTTGTTTTACTACGACAGCAACTACAATGAGATCACTGATCCGGTTCAGATAGTGGCTTATCAGTACGTTCAAACCACAAACCCAAACGCGGACCAATCTGAGATACTGAATCTTTTGCAGAGCGGCGATTTGATAGTGAATCCGGAGACGGCCACGTATACATTCGTGGCCCAGAACGAATACGATTACTCCGTTCCGCCGGTGCCGATAGTCCCGGCGACGCTCAAGGGGATAGAAGCCATTCCGGACACTCAAATAGCCGCGCAACTCTTTGGGCCTCACTACACCGAGGAAGTCATCCAACAAATTAAAGCAGCAGCTGCCGGAAGGGGTGTTTCGGATAGCCAGATCATGACTGCAGCTCAACAGCAATTGCAGGCCCATCAGCAGAAGTTCGGGTCTGGTTATACAGAGTCATCGAATGAGATTGATACAGCCGCAGATATCATGGTACGACTTGGTCTTCCAGACATTCGGCAGGCGCCGGGAGGTCAGGAAGCGCGACAGCAAGCCATTCAAGCTGCAGAGGAACGGTGGCGAGCTACTCAAGACGACGACGGGGGCTTTTTCGGGGGCTTTTTCGATTCGGTGGCGAGTGCGTTCAGCGACGCTGTCGATTTCATCGCGTGCGCTGGCCAGGACACGATCCACGCGGTTGGTCTTAGGGAAAACGGCTGCGGGGGTGGGGGCGGAGGAGACGGTGGCGGCGGGTCGGCTTTTTCGCTTATTCAACCTCTTCCTCCTGCGTGCCCACCCGGCTACACCGGCGTGCCTCC
>MFLP01000002.1:0-468 GCA_001781555.1 Candidatus Kaiserbacteria bacterium RIFCSPHIGHO2_12_FULL_53_13 | reverse complement strand
CGACGACGGCGCCTCAGTCACGGTGCAGAACACCGCCTCTGGATACACCGGCTCGGCCTCGTTCACTTGTTCGGACGGCGACTGGGTTGGGGGAAGCTCATCGTGCAACGCGGTGTCGCCGGCGCAAGATTGTTCGTACAACGGGAGTGTCTCATGGGGCTCCGGCTGTTCCGGCTCGTACAGCGGCACTGTCCACAGCGGTGAGTCGGTGACGATAACTAGCGATGCTTCTTGCCGTACAGGCTCGACCTCGTTCATATGCTCGAATGGGAACTGGATAACCACGGGGTCGCCGACATGCCAGGCGTCACTCATACCACTATCGTGTTTAATGGGCACTGCCACCTGGAGCGGCTGGAGTGCATGCTCCGGTACCTGCGGCGGTGGCTCGGGAACGCAGACGCGAACCTGCAGTACCGGGAACTCCGCGGATTGTTCGGGCGAGTCGTCGCGTACGTGCACGAACAA
>MFLP01000001.1:9098-15084 GCA_001781555.1 Candidatus Kaiserbacteria bacterium RIFCSPHIGHO2_12_FULL_53_13 | reverse complement strand
CTGCAATTGTCCGGCTCAGGGAGCCAATTGGGGATCGTGTTGGCTCTGCAATTTTTGCCTCAGTTACTCTTCGGTCCATGGGGCGGGGTCATTGTAGATCGTTTCAACAAGCGTTCTCTCATAGCTTGGACGCAAGGAATATTGGGAGTTTTCGCGATAGGAATAAGCATTCTTATTTTTACAGATACCATACAAATGTGGATGGTATATATAATTGCTTTAGCTCATGGAGCGATACGGGTATTCGACGACCCAGCACGGCAGACGTTCGTATCTGAAATGGTAGATGAGGCGCATTTAAAGAATGCCGTGAGCTTGAACGCGACTGAGAATAATCTCGCGCGGGTTGCCGGACCTTCTATTGCGGGTGTGCTTATTGCAAGCATCGGCATCGCATTTTGTTTCTTGATAAATGGTATTTCTTACATTGCCGTTGTGGCAATGCTTTTCATGATGCGTAAAGAGGAATTGCGGACAGAACTGCCAGTCGAAAAGAAATCGGGGCAGTTGACGGAGGGTTTTCGATACGTTATGGCGACACCCGTCATCCGGAACACTCTCCTGATGATGGCATTCATCGGCACCTTTGCATATGAATTCCAAGTCAGTCTTCCGATACTTGCCAAGAGTACATTCAACGGAGATGCCGCAAGCTATGCTGCACTTATGACTGCCATGGGCGTAGGAGCCGCCGCCGGCGGTCTCTATGCGGCCGGGCGGCACAAAATCGCGCCTCATCATTTGGTCATCTTTGCGATGTTGTTTGGCATCAGTATTGTGGCAACGGCGTTTATGCCGACGCTCCAACTCGCGATTTTTGGCATGTTTTTTGTCGGGGCATTTTCCGTCAACCTGCTTTCGCTAGGGCAAACGATGGTCCAACTGGAAAGCGTATACGAGATGCGTGGGCGGGTCATGGGACTTTGGAGTGCAGCCATGGTCGGCTCGACTTCAATAGGAGGCCCGATAATCGGTTTCATCGGCGAACACGCCGGCGGGAGATGGGGACTCGCTCTCGGAGGGCTCGTGACAATACTAACGGCTGGTTATGCAGCATTCACGCTGCTTAAGGACGACATTCTCCAGATTATTCCGGAAAGCGTCCAACTACGCACTGAAAGCACGCCTGACGTTAAGCTCTAGGAATCAAAACCCGAGCGCTTTCAGGAAATCACTCAATTCTTTTCCCTGGATGGCGCGGTATTCGCCGGGTACGAGGCGGCCAAGCTTGATATTCACAATGCGTTTTCTCTGGAGTTCTACCGCGCTTTGGCCGAACGCGCCGCACATGCTCCGTATCTGATGTTTCTTTCCCTCTGTGAGCACGATAGAGAATGTATTGTCGCCCAAGATATTCACAGTGCAGGGCTTGGTGACATAGCCGCCGATATCCACGCCTCTTTCCATTTTTTCTTTAAAATCGTCTGGGAGTTTATGAGCGCAAGTGACCTCGTATTCTTTCTCGTGCGCGTGTTCTGGGTTCAAAAGCGCGTCGGTTATCCTGCCGTCATCGGTGAGGATGATGAGACCGTATGAATCTTTATCGAGCCGACCGACGGGAAAGATATTCTTCAGCGTTATCGTGCCCAGAATGTCCTCCTCTTCGTCTTGCGGAGAATGTGTTATGACACCGCGCGGCTTGTTGTATGCGAAGTACCGGTATTTTTTCGCCCGCCATTTCACATCTACCACGTCACGCTCGGAGACCTTATCGCCCAAGACCGCAGGCCTTCCATTTATAGAAACGCGTCCTTTCTTTACCATCTCGTCCGCTTCGCGCCGCGTGCAATATTTCTTGCCCGCAAGATATTTGTTGATGCGCATCGGGTACTGCGGCTCCGCGCTCATAATGTCGAGCGCTCGCGGAACATTGCGCGCAGAAGCTGAAAGAGCATGAAGATTACAAATGCAAGAAGCGCATAGAAAAGCACGGATATCCTGCAGACGAAGAGAAGCGCGCGCAGTATAGAATCCCATGCCGATGAAATGAATGAGCCAAGACTTGTGGCGCTTGAAGATGCGGAAGCCCCGGGCACTTCTCCTTTCGTATTTGCATCTCCCGCCTTTTGCGCGAGCTGCTTTTCCAATGCACCCACGGCGCCTTTCCGCGCATCTTCGGTAATTCCATAAAGTTTTTGCGTGGCACTTATGACAATTGGCGTCGATGAAGCAACTACTGTCTTTATCGCAGACGCAACGGAGGAAATTGCCTGCGCGGAAGGAGTGGGCGGAGGCGGTTCGGCGACGGAAATCGTAATTGTGTCCGTTGTCCTGTTCAAAATAGACGCGCTCGCGCTTGTATCCGCATTGGATATCTTCTCGATGCGCGCAAAGACCGAATGAGTGCCTGCTGAAGCAGTCCACGGAACGGATTCCGTCTGAGTTTCTCCGGCCTTCACCGAGAAATTCCTGGTGCCGACTGGTCTTCCGTCCACCGTGAAGCCCACAGCCCCTTCAAGCGGCGCATCGCTGCTGTTGTAAATTACAGTGAAGATATTTATCGAGTCGCCTGCAGTTATTTGCGTGCGCGATACCCATATGGAATTCGGTGCAAATCCCGCCGGAAGATCTGCTCCTGCCGCCAGCGCGTAGATAGGCAGAAAAGCAGCTGTAAATGCAAGTGCAATGAACACAATCCTCATATGGCTGATTATACCTAATATCTCGCCTCATAAGGGCTGGGCGGCAAGCGTTTCCCTTGCATTTTAGGACTGATTATTAATACTTGAATTACAGGTAGGGCACTTCGTACATGCTTATGAGAGTGTTATCGTGATATATATGGATCGCAGGAAAATTCTCATGTACGCAATATTGCATGCAGTATGCGCCGCCGCATATGTCGGCCTAGTCGCATTCTTCATGACGAACGTCGGCACGCTCTTCGGTCCGGCGCATGGTTCTTTGAACGCGACCATGTTCCTGCTAATGTTCGTTATTTCCGCCGCGGTGATGGGCATGCTTGTCTTCGGTCGCCCGGCCCTGTGGTATCTCGACAACATGAAAAGGGAAGCGGTTGCACTCTCTTTATACACAGTCGGCTTTCTCGCTCTCATCGCGGCGCTCGTCTTCGGATTCCTGGTCCTTTCCGCCAACCGGGTTCCCGGCGAACAGGTCTTCTGCACGATGGAAGCAAAGCTTTGTCCAGATGGGAGTTACGTGAGGCGCATAGGCCCGAAGTGCGAATTCGCCGAGTGCCCGACCGCGGGGTCTTCCTTCATAGAGCCACGCTCCGTGGAGGCGGGTATCAATGAGACCGTGAATGCTCTCGATGTTTCCATCACGCCGCTTGCGGTGCTCGAAGACAGCCGCTGTGCCGTCGACGTGCAATGCGTATGGGCTGGAACGGTGCACGTGCGCGCGCGGCTCGAAAGCGGACTGGGGACGAGCGAGATGGTATTCTCGCCCGATACGCCCGTGACCACGGAGGCTGAATCCATCACTCTCACCGGAGTATCGCCCGCGCCATACTCGAAGAAAACCATCGCTCCCGCCGATTACCGCTTCACATTCGAAGTATCGAAGCGCTGAAATTGCGCATTTCCGGGGCGGATGGCACCTGAAAATAATGCTAAAATAAAAGGCGAGACATGCGTCTCGCCTCATGAAGATCGTATTTTTTGAAATATCCGAAGAAGACCAGAAAATACTCGCGGGGATGCTCCCGGGACAGGACGCCGCATTTTTCAAGGAGAAACTTTCGATGCAGAATATCGAGCTTGCCCGCGGGGCGGAGGTCATCTCCGTTTTCATAAACTCGCAAGTAAACAAGGAGATAATCGATGCACTCCCGGGCATCAAGCTCATCACTACCGCCTCCGCGGGGACAGATCATATCGATGTGGCCTACGCTCGCTCGAAAGGCATCGCCGCCGCCGCGGTGCCGGCGTATGGTTCGCACACGGTGGCCGAGTTCGCTTTCGCGCTCATCCTCGCCTTGTCGCGCAAAATATTCCCGGCATACCACTATCTGCGCGAGGATAACGATTTTAACTTGTCCAATCTCATGGGTTTTGATCTTTATCAAAAAACTCTCGGGATTGTCGGAACGGGCCGTATCGGCAAGAACACAGCACGGATCGCGAAAGGTTTTGAGATGAAGACCATCGCCTATGACCTCCACCCTGACGAGAAATTCGCGACGGAATACGGCGTCGAGTACGTTAACTTACCCGCGCTCCTAGCGCGCTCGGATATCGTTACAATCCACACGCCCTACACGAAAGAAACGCACCACCTCATCAACCGGGAGAACATCGCGGGCATCAAGAAAGGCGCGCTCCTCATCAATACAGCGCGTGGCGAGATAGTCGAGGCGGGCGCCCTCGTGTGGGCCTTGAACGAGGGACTCATTGCAGGTGCGGGACTCGATGTGTTCGAAGGCGAGCGCTACATGAAAGAAGAAATGGCATCGCTCGTAGATAGCCGCGAAGAAGCGTTCGAAACGAAAGAAGGATTCCGGACGCTTCTCGAGAATAATTCACTCATCCACGACCGTCGCGTCATAGCCACGCCCCACATGGCATTCTTCTCACGCGAGGCGAAGACGAACATTCTTGAGACGACGGCAGGGAACATCAAGAATTTCATCGCAGGAACACCGAGCAACATCGTCCTTCCATGAGAGCGTGGATAACGAACAGGGCGGACATCGCGACGACGCCTTTGCGCAAAGA
Source organism: Candidatus Kaiserbacteria bacterium RIFCSPHIGHO2_12_FULL_53_13 (assembly GCA_001781555.1). Lineage (GTDB taxonomy): Bacteria > Patescibacteriota > Minisyncoccia > Phycocordibacterales > UBA2100 > UBA10103. The sequence continues at coordinate 10,408 of MFLP01000001.1, read as the reverse complement.
CGCGCTTGATATCGCCGAGGCTGCATACGATGCCATAGACACGGAAAAAATCCTGCGCCGTCTTATCACGGTCGAAGGGGACATTGTGCGCATCGACGGAGCTAGCTACGACATGCGGCAGTATGACCGCATCAAGATACTCGGTTTCGGAAAAGCGTCGTGCAAAGCGGTGGAGGCGCTTGAGGGGATCTTGGGGAATCGGGTGAGCGGCGGCGCCGCGATAGACGTGCGTGCGGGGACCTGCGACATCGTGGATACCTACGTCGGCACGCATCCGCGCTCGTCGGGAGGCAACATCGCGGCGAGCGCCGAGATCGCGCGCATCGCGCGCGAAAGCACCGAGCGCGACCTTGTTCTTGTCGTCGTATCCGGCGGCGGCTCGGCACTTTTGTGTTGGCCGGAAGCGGAGTGTGACGCGAGCAACCGCCTCTACGATGAATTCCTGCGCGTCGGCGCTCCAATACAGGAATTGAACACCGTCCGCAAGCACATATCGGGACTCAAAGGCGGCGGTCTCGCGAAACTGCTCTACCCGGCGACGGTCGTCGGGCTAGTGTTCTGCGATGTTGCCGGGGGCGAATATGAGGCAGTCGCCTCCGGACCGACGTTCCGCGACACGTCCACTGTCGAGGACGCGCGCGCCGTCCTCAAGAAGTACGGCGTTCTCGAAGACCTCGATCTCCTGGAGACGCCGAAAGAAGATGTGTTCTTCGAGAGAGTGAAGAACATCGCAATCATCTCGAATCTTGACGCAATGCGCGCGATGAAAGAGAAGGCAGCGACAATGGGATACGCAGTTGCTGATATCGGCTCTGAAATTTATGATGAGACACTGGAAGCTGTAAATAAATTCATTTCCTCCGCAGGTCCGAAGACCGCAGTCATCGGCGGCGGCGAGCCGCGCCTCGTCGTTTCGCGCACGGGCGGGAGCGGCGGGCGATGCCAGTACATGGGGCTCCACGCGATGCGTCTCATCGGCGAGCGCGATCTCTTTCTCGCGTTCGCCTCGGACGGCATCGACAACTGCCCTGCAGCAGGTGCCATTGTTGACGCGGAGACGATCCGGAAGGCCGCAGAGTTGAGGCTTGATGTCGGGGTGCATTTGAAGAACTTCGACGCGTATGGTTTCTTTGAGAAGACCGGCGACATCGTCATGACCGGACACACCGACGCAAACGTTTCCGACCTCATGCTTCTCCTGCAAAAATGATATGGCACGCATAACTAAAATTGATGCGGAAGAAATTAAAGATTCGCGGGGGAATCCTACGCTCCAGGTAACCGTGCATGCCGAAGCCGCGCGTGGAACA
>MFLP01000001.1:8750-9019 GCA_001781555.1 Candidatus Kaiserbacteria bacterium RIFCSPHIGHO2_12_FULL_53_13 | reverse complement strand
CCATCCGGGGAATTACGGACGTTATCGCTCCCGCACTCCTCGGCCTCGACGTGGACGATCAGCGGGCAGTCGATGCGAAATTGCTTCTCCTCGATGGCACGACGCAGAAGACCAGGTTCGGCGGGAACGCTCTCCTTGGGATAAGCGCCGCTTGCGCACGTGCGGCCGCGGCTTCGCAGGGACTTGAGCTATACGAGTACCTGCGCACGCTCGCAGACATTACCCGCTCGCAGGCGGTGCCGTACCTGTACATGAACTACATCAACGGC
>MFLP01000001.1:8364-8700 GCA_001781555.1 Candidatus Kaiserbacteria bacterium RIFCSPHIGHO2_12_FULL_53_13 | reverse complement strand
GCTAACAGAAAACATATCCGAAGCGCTCGATATGGCACGCACATTCGAGAATGCGCTTGGGGGAATTCTTTTCTCCACATACGGAAAAGATGTGGCAGAGAGCATGGGGGACGAGGGAGGCTTCGTCCTAGACGAGAGCGAGCCGGAAAAACCGTTCGTGCTCATGGATGAGGCACTCCGCGAGGCGCAACTCACGGGGAAGGTCGCGTTCGCGATAGATGCCGCCGCCACATCATTTTACAGGAACGGCACGTATGATGTCGGCGGGAATTCACTGTCATCGGATGAGCTTTTCTCTTTGTACGAAGAACTTGCTCGAAAACACGCGCTCATTTC
>MFLP01000001.1:7893-8346 GCA_001781555.1 Candidatus Kaiserbacteria bacterium RIFCSPHIGHO2_12_FULL_53_13 | reverse complement strand
TGAGGAAGATTTTGATACATTCGCACGCTTACGAGGCAAGCACATGACTAGAATAGTCGGTGATGACCTTACGGTGACCAATATGTCCCGGCTGGACATGGCTATTGAACGCGAAAGCATAGACGCTGTAATAATAAAGCCGAATCAGGTCGGAACCCTAACAGAGACGCTCGATACGATGAAGCGTGCGCGAGAGAAGAACATAGACTGTATCGTGAGCCACCGAAGCGGCGAGACGGACGACGATTTCATCGCCGACCTCGCGTTCGCATTCGGCTGTTTCGGTCTTAAAGCCGGCCCTCTTCGCAAACCGGAACGCGTCCTCAAATACCGGCGCTTGCAGGCGATTTCCAACGGATAGGTTAAAATAAGTCATGTCTTCACGGGCTCAAATTATTGCAACTGTAGGTCCCTCAAGCGGTTCTCTTGACCTGCTTGCACAAATGATCTCGG
>MFLP01000001.1:0-7873 GCA_001781555.1 Candidatus Kaiserbacteria bacterium RIFCSPHIGHO2_12_FULL_53_13 | reverse complement strand
CTTAATTTTTCTCACGGCACCTATGAGGAACATGCGGGCTATATTCAAGCCATCCAAAATGCTGCCAGGTCTGTCGGCAAGAGCGTCCCCATCATCCAAGACCTTTCGGGCCCGCGCATTAACACCGCCGGGGATCATAAGTTCGATGAGAGGAAAGAAATGATCACGGAGAAAGACATCGTTGATCTGGCATTCGGCCTCGAACATGACGTTTCATATATTGCACAGTCATATGTGGGATGCGCCCGCGACGTCGAACTCTTGCGCTCGCACATATTCAAAAGCGGCAAGAAGACGCCGATAATCGCAAAAATAGAAAGAAAAGAGGCCGTTGCCAACTTCGATGAGATACTCGCCGTCTCCGACGCCATAATGATCGCGCGCGGCGACCTTGGGCTCGCGGAGCCGGTAGAGGAGATACCATTTATCCAGCGCGACTTGACCGCGCGCGCGAACCGCGCGCGGAAACCCGTCATCACCGCGACCCAAATGCTCGTGAGCATGACCGAAAATCCGGTTCCGACCCGTGCGGAAGTGACCGATGTCGTCTTTGCCATCCTCGCAGGATCCGACGCGCTCATGCTCTCCGAAGAGACGGCGCGCGGTAAGCACCCTCTTGAGGCGGTCGTGGTGATGGAGCGCGTGATGGCGCGGGCGGAGAAGGATAATCCATCCGGCGCGCGCAACGTGCTTGCATAGTGGAATTAAAAACGCCCCGCAAGGGGCGTTTTTAATGTAAGCACTCTGCAGATTAAGATTATTTCGATCCATCAACGATCTTCTTGATGTCCGCGCGTGCGGCTTCCAGATACGATTGAGCCGATTGGAGGCGCGGAAGTGTCCGCTGCAGCACTGAGTTATTCGCAGTTCCTTTCGCCGGATTAAGCGCCTTGATGTCTTTTGACGCACTTACGACGATAGCTGACGCCGTCCCTATTTGCACGCCCATGTCGTTGAACGCGGCCTGAAGCGCATCAACCGGTTTTCCGGCTTTCTTCGCATCAGCGATAGTCGTTGCAAGCGACGTAGCTATGCTTGTCATCAGACTGCCTGCCGCTCCTAGGCGCGCCGCCACTGCCGATTCCGCGGAGAGACTAAGCGTCTTGCCTAGGTCTGCTAAATCTTTCGTGTTCGCCTGGAGGTAGGCATCGATTGCCGCGCTGTTCTGAGCGATGGCATCAGCCGGGGAGACGGCATTTGCCGCCGCCGCCGACTGGTCGCTCGCGTCTGACGCAGCTCCTCCTCCTAACCATCCCGCCTGCCACATCGCCCATGCGGCGACGGCGATAACCACTACTGCCACTGCCCACTTTGTCGTTGAAGACATGATATTTGTATGATTACTAAGGCTCCTAATAATGATAATGAATGTCTTCAGTGTACACCGTGCCGCAGGCATGCCTGCGGGAAGACATGGCGGCTGGGGATATCGCGGGCGAGGCCTGTATGGACGTCTTAAAGCCCCGTTATGCTACACTATCTAGCATGGGCTACTTGAATGGTTACGGCATGCAGTGGGGTCTCGGATTCCCGTTTTGGGCGGGGTCTCTATTTGTCATCTTCATGTTGTGGTCCTTGTTCTGGAAAGGACTGGCATTGTGGCATTCCGCAAAGCGCGGAGAGAAATGGTGGTTCGTGGCTCTCCTCATCGTGAACACGGCCGGAATTCTCGAGATAATCTATCTGCTCATTGTGGCAAAGATAAAACCCTCTCAACTCCTGGATTCCTAAAGAGCGCGCGGAATTCTGCCGCGGAAGAAACGGCAGGATTCAGCATCGCCCACCTTTAAGTGGAAAAGAAACTTATGAACGAAGAACTGGAAGATTTGCAAAAGGAATTGAAGATTATCCAAGACCGCAACCAGCGCGTCGAGGCGGAGAAAGCCTGGGAGACGAGCACGTTCCGCGTCGGCTCCATCGCCCTTATTACATTTTTGACGGCAACTTATGTATTATATGTCGTAGGGAATGATCACCCGTGGCGCAACGCGCTCATACCGACCATCGGCTTCATCCTATCTACGCAGTCGCTCCCGTTCTTGAGAACATGGTGGGTTTCCAGATATGTGGAGCGATAATATATCCACGATGTATGCATAAGAGAATCGTCGTCAAGATAGGAACAGGCGTAATTTCGAAAGAAAACGGGAAGATAAATGAGAGGGTGATAAAACACATAGTCGAAGAAACGACGCGTTTGCGCAGAAAGAAAATCGAGGTAGTGCTCGTTACTTCCGGTGCCGTGGGAACGGGCAGGGGACTATTTGCTCTTAAGAACAGGCCGGACAGCACTATTGGCAAGCAAGCGTATGCCGCAGTAGGACAAGTGAAGCTTATGGGCATGTATGCGGAGCATTTCGCTAAGAATAATATTATTTGCGCGCAAGTTTTGGCGACGAAAGAAGATTTTCGCGACAAAGAACATTATCTGAACATGAAGAATTGTTTGGAGAATCTTTTGCGGAATAATGTCGTTCCAGTGGTTAATGAGAACGATGTTGTCGCAATATCGGAGCTGGTTTTTACTGATAACGATGAGTTGGCGGGATTGGTCGCGTCGCAGCTGAATGCCGACGCGGTCATTATCCTGACCGGTGTCGATGGAGTGCTTGCCGACTCTCGTGTTATACGCGAAATAGGTTTTGCACAAATAGCGTCTTTCCGGAAATATATTACGAAGGACAAATCCTCTTTTGGCCGGGGTGGCATGCGCACGAAATTCGACATAGCGAAAAAACTCTCCGCGCAGGGCATCACGACACATATCGCGAACGGACATCGCCGCAGTGTTATTGTCGATATTATCATAAGAGGTATGCCCGTTGGCACGAAATTCCTGCCGCGCAAAAAACTTTCTGTTCCCACTATGAGAACGATACAGAAGACCTTTGGCATTGCTATTTTGGCGGCATTCTTCCTCATGCCTTTGAGCGCTTCCGCGGCGGTGAAGTACAAGCCGTTCGAGATATCGGGCTGGATACCGTACTGGCGCGCGGCGACAGGCACCGTGGACGCGATGGCGCACCTCGACACGTTCACCGAGGTCAATCCGTTCGGCTACACGGTGAAGACGAACGGCACGCTCTACGACGCCGCGAAGTTGGGCGAGGCGCCGTGGCCGGAGTTCATCGCGGCGGCGAAAGCGAAGAATATCCGTGTCATTCCCACGGTCATGTGGTCGAATGGCGAGGCCATCCACCGGATATTGAGCAACCAGAAGACGCGTATCGCGCTCGAAGACGAGATAGCGGCCGTCGTGAAGAAGAACGGATTCGACGGCATCGACATTGATTTCGAAGGGAAGAAGGCGGAGACCAAACAGTATTTCTCGACGTTCCTCAAAGGACTCTACCAGCGCATGGGCAACAAGTGGGTAATGTGCACCATCGAAGCGCGCACGCCCATAGCAGACCGCTACCACGGCACGACGCCGCCCAAGGATGCGGGGCTGTATGCCAATGACTTTGTAGCCATCAACAAATACTGCGACCGCGTCCGCATCATGGCCTACGACCAGCAATCCATTGATCTCAAGCTGAACACGCAGGAAGACGGGAAGCTCTATGCTCCCGTCGCCGATCCGCGCTGGGTGGAAAAGGCGGTCGCGCTCGCGGCGCAGACCATCAGCAAGAAGAAGATCGTCATAGGCGTACCCACATACGGCTACGAATATGACGTGACCGCATACGCTGACGGTTACACCTACGACCTCTTATGGTCGTTCAATCCCGGCTATGCGCTTCCCATCGCCTCGGCGTACGGTATCATTCCCGGCCGCAACAGCGCGAATGAAATGAGCTTCTCGTACCTGCCGACCTCGACCGCGCCGATTGCGGGGTCCGAAGGGACGACGACGCCCATAATCGCGCATGATCAACTCGCGAAGGCGGCGCAGAGCGTCGCGAGCTCGACCAATTCGCATCTGACGTTCCGGCTCATGTGGTGGAGCGACGCGCAGGCGATCAAAGACAAGATCGCACTCGCGAAGAAACTCGGAGTGCGCGGCGTCGCTATCTTCAAGATCGACGGCGGGCAGGACCCCGGCATTTGGGATGTCCTGAAATAGGGAGAAAAAACATTGACGCAGAGCGTTTTTCTCGCTATTATGTTGGTTAATCCTCGGAACTCCCGGGTTTTTTAATTTCTAGATATGGAAATCCGCAACATAGCGATCATAGCTCACGTGGATCATGGGAAAACGACCTTGACGGACGCGCTTTTGCGCCAGACGGGCGTTGCGAAGGAAGGTGTGTCCATGGATTCAAACGCGCTTGAGCTTGAACGCGGCATCACTATTTATTCCAAAAATGCCTCGATTCCGTACAAGGGCACGAAAATAAATATCGTAGATACGCCCGGGCACGCCGATTTCGGTAGCGAAGTCGAGCGCGTTTTGCGCTCCATCGACTCCGTGCTTCTCGTTGTTGATGCGCAAGAAGGTCCGATGCCGCAGACGCGCTTCGTGTTGAAGAAATCACTCGAGCTCGGCTTGAAGCCCATCGTCGTCATAAACAAGATAGACAAGCCTGCCGCAGATCCGGCGCGCACCGAAGAACAGGTGCTCGAACTTTTCATGGAACTCGGCGCCACCAATGAACAATCGAATTTCCCGGTTGTATACACTATCGGCAGGCAGGGAATCGCAAAGCTGAAGCTTGAAGATGAATCGAAAGACCTCACGCCGCTTCTTGAGGTTATCCTCGCACATGTGCCTTCTGCTTCGGGCGAACACGGTGTTTCGAGCCGTGTTCTAGCCCAGCCGTTCAATCTCGGATACGACAACTTCCTCGGACGCCTCGCGGTCGCGCGCATCTATGAAGGAACACTGAAAAACGGCGCGAACGTCTTCGTGAAAAAGCCCGATGGTGCGACGCGTACGGGTAAAATCACGAAAATATTCACGTTTAGTGGATTGCTGAAAGTAGATGCGGATGAAGCAGTGGCAGGAGACATCGTACTCATCGCCGGGCTCCCAGACATTTACATCGGCGAAACGATTACTACGGACGAGAATGCCGAGCCGTTGCCTGCTATTGCCATCGACGAGCCCACCATAATGCTCAATTTTCTCGTCAACAATTCGCCATTTGCCGGTCGCGAAGGAAAGTTCGTCACGTCGCGCCAGATCCGCGAGCGGTTGGAGAGGGAGCTCGAAGTTAACGTAGGACTGCGCGTTGACTTCGCGCCGGAGAGAGACGTTTCTGCTGGCCAGCCGGAAGGATTCAAAGTTTCCGGGCGAGGCGAGCTTCATATCGCTATTCTTTTGGAACAGATGCGTCGCGAGGGCTACGAATTGCAGGTTTCCCAACCGCAAGTCATCTTTCATGAAGAAAACGGCTCGAAGCAAGAACCATTTGAAGAGACCATTGTCGATACGCCGAACGAGTATCAAGGAGCCGTCATTGAGCGTCTAGGTACGCGCAAATTTGTAATGAAAGACTTGCGTGTGCATGAAAATCAGGTCCGCATCACGTTCGAGGGCCCGACGCGCGGCCTCTTGGGATATCGCAACCAGTTCGTGCTTGATACGAAAGGTGAGGGCATTCTCTCATCGCGTGTCATCGGCTTCCGGCCGTACGCGGGAGAAATAAAAAAGCGCGCTGTGGGCTCCATGATCTCGATGACCACGGGGAAAGCCTTGGGCTATTCACTTTGGAATTTGCAGGAGCGCGGCATCCTCTACATAAATCCAGCGACCGAAGTGTACGAAGGAATGGTGATAGGGAATACTTCAAAGGGCGAAGAGATGTCGGTGAATCCTACGAAGAATAAAAATCTCACCAACGTGCGCTCATCATCTTCCGACGAAGCCATTACGCTTATTCCGCCGTACCTGCTCACCATTGAGCGCGGGCTTGAAGTGATGGCGGAAGACGAATACCTCGAAATCACACCCCAAAGCGTCCGCTTGCGCAAACAATTCCTCTCGGAAATAGAGCGCTCTCGTTCACGGAGAAAAGAGTAACATCTCGTGCGAGTGCTACAATTCCGGCATGACCTTGAAGCCTATGCCGCAAGGAGATGAAGAGTGGAAGAAGACACTCACACCCGAGCAATACAAGATTCTACGTGAAGGCGGAACGGAAGCGCCGTTTTCGGGCGAGTACGTGCACGAGAAAACAGACGGCACCTATGCCTGCGCCGCGTGCGGGAATCCGCTCTTCTCGTCGGACGCGAGATTCGATTCAGGAACCGGTTGGCCGAGCTTTGACACAGCACTTCCAGGTGCAATAGAAACGCATTCTGATACGACGCTCGGCATGGCGCGCACCGAGATTACCTGCGCGCGGTGCGGCTCGCACTTGGGGCATGTGTTTAATGACGGCCCAACCCCTACAGGCAAACGCTTTTGTATAAACTCCATATGTCTCGATTTGAAACAAAAATAACGCGACCGAGCGAGAGCGAGGAAGTACTGAGGCCAGCAGGCCGAATGTACATAAACTCTGTATGTTTAGATCTGAAAGAAAAATAATTATCCACTGTGCGCTGTTCGCTGATTGCTGTACACTGTTCTTATGACCCAGCATAAGGTTCCGCACAAAGGAAAAAGGCATCGGGCCCTCTTTCAGGCGGGCCGTCTGGAGGGCAAGGTAAAAAACCGCGGCACAAAAAAGATACTCAAACTTAAAAAGTCGGTCTAAGATGGACATCTTCTCACACGGTCTCTGGGCTGGTGCGGTAGCAAAAGGCATTAACAAGAAGCGCGACCTGCCTGCGCAGGCAGGGCCGAAGCTCAATGTGTGGCAGGCCGCCCTCTGGGGAGTGTTCCCCGACTTATTCGCGTTCGCTCCCGCGTTCGTAGGGCTTTTCTGGCTAATTCTCACCGGGCAAATGAGTTTTTCGGAATGGCCAGGAGCTCACGGAATGGGCGAGCCCACGGCAGGGAACAGCACTCCTGCTTTTCAGCTCGCGGGACATTTATATAATTTCAGCCACAGCGCGATAGTTTTCATATTGATATTTCTTCTTGCGTGGTCCTTGATGCGCCGACCGGTGTGGGAAATGGGCGGCTGGCTTTTGCACATCATCATGGACATCCCGACGCACTCATATGCATTCTTCCCGACGCCGGTCCTCTGGCCGCTTTTCGGCTGGAAATTCGACGGTTTCTCCTGGGCGACGCCGTGGTTCTTGTTCCTCGATTACGGCCTGCTCGTTCTCGTGTATTGGCTGTTGCGTGAAAAGAAAACGATTCTGCAGGTATAAACAGGTATAAAAACGATCAGGCGGTCTCCCTATAGGAAGACCGCCCTGCCCTTTACGACTGTTTGCCGCGCAGAGCTTCGACCACAGGTCCGCACACGGCGAGTGCGTAGTCCTTTGCGACAGGTATGGTGCACGAATGCACCATATACCCCTCGCCGTACCCCTTCTTGCAGGTTTCCCGGTTAGGGCAACCTGCGCAAAGCGTGGCCTTCGAGTTCCACTGCCCCCTCGAGAGGACGTGGTGTACGTCCTCCATCGTCCACTGCGACTGAGGCAATGGTAGTTGTTGCGACTGCTGCATTTTTCTAACTCCCACCTTAGGTTGCAACCTGGCCGCCTGACGGCGACCCCCCTCCCGTCAAAGAACTCCTGCCTCCTTGACGGTTCGGTGGCTCAAAGACGAATTTCAAGCCGCCAAACCGTCAAAGAAAGCACTAAAAGTAATTATACCTCACCCAAGAGGATTGACAAGGGGTCATTATCGATGTATTATTGTGCCCTAACGTATGGATACTCCTGACATAGAAACTTCCTCTCGCCAAAAGGCGCCCAAACGGGTCTTTTTCGCCGCAGTCGTGGTGATTTTCGTGCTCACGCTCGCGGCCGCTGATTCCATCGGCTTTGTTCCGAACTACATTGATGGTTCCACATCAGGTACGGGTTC